>JAJQDK010000122.1 GCA_021202245.1 Clostridiales bacterium | reverse complement strand
CACCGAGCGCCTTGTCAAAATCCATTGTCTTTACGTCGTTAAACATATCAAGCCTGCAAATTTCATCATACACCGCGTTTGCGGCAACATCTGTCATCTGACAGCCGTCCTCGCCGTATGCCTTATAGCCGTTATATGCCGCCGGGTTGTGGCTTGCGGTAATCATAATACCCGCCTGACATTTAAAGTAACGAACAAGATAAGACAGCACCGGGGTTGGCTCCAGCTCTTTTGTTATATATGCCTTAATTCCGTTGGCGGCAAGCACCCTTGCAGCTTCAATCATAAACAGGTCGGCTTTTATTCTGCTGTCGTGAGAAATTGCAACCGAGCCCTTTCCGTATTTTTGCAGAACATAATTTGCGAGTCCCTGCGTTGCCTGACGGACAACATAAATATTCATTCTGTTTGTGCCTGCGCCTATAATACCTCTTAAACCTGCTGTGCCGAATTTAAGCGAGGTATAGAAGCGCTCGTGGATTTCATCTTCATTGTTTTTTATGCTTTCTAGCTCTGTAATGAGGTCGTTATCCTCTGTGGCATTTTTACACCAGTCATTGTAAGAATTCATAATGTCCATAATTGATTACCTCCGTTAAGAAATATCAGTCTGACTTAGGGCAAGATGTCACCCGCCTTTATAGACGGCGGTGAACATTGCAAACAGCAGAAGTACAATATCCGACCGATTGCCGACGGCATAAGCCGCAGCTTGCCGCGCTTATACGGGGCAAGCTCCCTATTTAAAAATTACTGTCCATAAAATCAATGTGCTTCAAATAATTTACACAACTTACAATATAGCATAAAATGATGAAAATTTCAAGCCTTTTATCATTTAAACGTCAAATTCATAACGCCGTTTGGTTGACTATTCCTTTTCAAGCATATATCCTACTTCGGTTTCGTTTACGGAATATCCCTTTTCGGCAGCATCCGCTTCAAGGTTTGTCAAATCCCATTCCGAATCCTTGGGAATATAAATATAGGTAGGAATTTTTTCGGGATTTAGGGCATAGTAGGTTTCAAGCCTTTCAATGCTTCCCTCGTTTTCGCCCGACAGCCAAGCGGAATATGTTCCGTAGGGGTAGTTGTCCAGTGCAAGATAGCACCACGTTTTGTAGGATAATATCAGAACATTATCGGGGTTCTTAAGAGTATATGCCTGCAAATCAGCGTATATTTGCTTATATGTATAAGCATTTTCGGCGGTTGTATAAATGCCCTTTGCAGGTCCCACCGTAATTTGTGTTGTCAGCTCTTCGGGGCTTCCGTCCCAGAAGCAGTGATACGCTTTTGCTCCTATCTGCATACCGCCCTGCAGCAGAACCGAGCAGGCTGCCGCAGTCACGCCTATTCGCTTCAGCGCCTTACCGTACTGAATTTCGTCGGGTCTTTCACGCATTTCCTTAAGCAGTACGCTCAAAAATACAAGGCTTGCAATATTAGAAGCGGAAACAGCCATAGATATTACATAGAAATACTGATTTGACGAGAAGCAAAGAGCCAGCGAATACAAAATTCCGAGCATAAACAGACTGCCGAACAGTGTTTTGGGCTTTTTATCGCAGAGAATATAAGATGTGATTCCCACAAAAATCATCGGGAACATCACGGCGTTGTAGGTCGAGCTTGTAATATTAGGCAGGAAGAGCATAAACGAGAATATTGCAATCGCCGTGCTTGCGATAAGGTAGATTGAACGGTGAATTTTTCTTTTCCTGTCAATAATCATAGCAAGCAGCGTTATGCCGTAGCATATAACAGAAATTTTAAAGTTATTATTGCAGGTGTAAATTGAATTGAAATACTTCTGAATTTTACTGAAGAACGATATCTGCGGATGCTCCGGGTCGTCCAGCATATAGGGGAGATTAGTAAGAATTTCGCTCACGCTTACCTTAGGCAGAACACAAATCAGGAATATTACGGCAAGGATTCCGACGCCGAGCGTAAACAAAAGAAAGGTTTTTCCCGAGAACAGCTCCGTTGCAAACATATTTTTAACTCTGTTGTTTTTGAGCATAATATAATGAACGATTACGCAGATTATGTAAATGACATATGCAAACGCAAGGTACGGGCAGCACAGCACTGCTCCGGCAAAGGTCAGTCCAGAAATTATCAGCGGAATTTTCTTTTTATAATCGGCAGTGCCGAGCAGTATTCCCGTGAGCACAACCAAATCCAGTCCCATTGTGTTGTAGCTGAGAGCCATAATGTCGAATGGGGTAAAGATAAAATAAAGCAGTGCGGCGCAGGCTGCAAGCGGACCGTGCTTTCTGATTTTAATATAAACAACCAGCGATACAAAGGCGTGGAAAATAACATATAAAATTCTCGCCGCCATCAGTATTCCCTCGGTTGACTGCGTTAAAAGTCTGTATATGCTTACAAAGGGCCAAAGCAAAAATCCCGAAAGCTGAGATAAATGCCATTCGTCCTTGAACAAGGCGTCGCCTAAGGATAAACGGTGAGCAACCGTAAGATAAAACGGTTCGTCATTTCCTCCGAAGCCATATGAGGTTTTCCAGAACGCAAAAATCATTGCACCCGCAAATAAAAATACAAAGGCTATATCTTGAATATCTTTGAAGGTGAATTTATTTTTGTTTTCTTTAACAAAGGCGGAAATTTTTCTGCATAGAACAAAAAGATACTTTTGAATTACATTCAATACAGCCGACAATATCAATGCGCCGATAAATACCAAGGGCACTATCACAAAGTAATAGGGCAGTCTGTCGGTGACTACTGTTATTTTCTCGTTTAACTTTTCATACAGGTAGTTGTCAAAAATGTAAGACACAAGGTAAATTCCGAGAGCGCAGTCCGAAACCTTCATCAAAGCGTATCTGCATTTGCCCGGCAGCTTATTTGCATTCAGCCGGCTGATAATTACAAACAGCAGGGTTGAAAGTATATAAGGCTCAAAGCCTCTCCAGTTGACATAGGCTCCGGAAGAAAAGTTTGAGCCGTAGCTTCTGTAGAAGTTAAAGGAACCGAATACAACCAAGCTGACGGCAAATAATCCGCACAGAGTTCTTGTCCTTGCCTTAATGCCGTATTCCCTGATATATGCTCCCGTAAAGTAATAGGCAAGGGGATACATACTTGTCCAGTAGCTCGGTATCAGCTTATAATATGTATCCGATGACGGCGGATTGCTCCACCAGTCAAGCGTTTCAAAGTTGAACACATTAAACAGCGAGGGCAAAATTGTGAGAACAATCATTGTAAACACAAGTATCTGTTTGTGCCTTTTGGAAGCGAGCTTGTTATACATAATATTTAAGAACGGAATGAACAAAAACAGCCCGATGTACATTTCAATGTACCACGAATAGTTGGCGTCACTAAAGTCCAAAATTCCGAAAATAAAATCCTTGAATCCTATTTCCTCTGCTTTATACAGCACCTTGTACAGCACACAGGCAATACTCGCCAGCACATAAATCACAAGCGTTTTGCTTAAGCCGAAGTAGTATTTTTTACTCAGAGTCTTTTGACTCATCAAATAACCCGTCAAAATTATAAACAGGGGCACGCAAACGGAAAATAATGTACGCATCAGGCACATTATGTACATTGCACCGCCTTCAACGGTTTGACTGTAAAATCCGTTGTACAATAAAAAATGAACGGATATAACGGAAAATACGGCAACAATTCTCATTATGTCCATAGAAGTGTTGCGCTTTTCCAGCTTTTGAATGTTCAAAATATATTACCTCCGTAACTGTTATTTTAGTTTTTTAAAAAGCATAAAAGCATATTCAAATTATATCACGTTCCCGCTTTTTCTACAAGATGCAATTAAGGCTTTATTTGACAAAATGCAAAAAAATAAGGTATCCGGCATTTAGCTGTCGGATACCTGTTCTTATGATATTATTGCTTATTACAAAAAATGAATCAAAATCAGTCCTCAAGAAATTCCTCTACAATAAACCTCGGACGTTTTTTGGTTTCCATATAAATTTTGCCGATGTACTCACCGATAATTCCTATGGCAAGAATCTGCAATCCTCCCAGAGCCCAGATAGAGCAAAGCGTGCTTGCCCAGCCGCTTACGGCAAATCCGGCAAAATAGCTTACAAGGGAGTAAATAACCATAATTATACTCACAGCAAATATAACAGCGCCGAGCCAGGTAATAAATCTTATCGGCTGAATACTCAGCGATGTAATGCCCTCCCATGCGAGTGCGAGCATTTTTTTCAGCGGATATTTGCTTTCGCCGGCAAGACGTTCCGAACGCTCATATGTAACAATATCGGACTTGTAGCCGATTAGCGGCACCATACCTCTGAGAAAAATATTGGTTTCCTTATACATAGAGAAGGCTTCAAGTGCTCTTTTGCTCATAAGGCGAAAATCAGCGTGGTTAAATACAACCTTAGCCCCCATTTTATCAAGAATTTTATAGAACGCCTCAGCCGTAAAGCGCTTAAAAAAGGTGTCTATTTCTCTTTTTGAACGCACACCGTATACCACATCGCAGCCGTTCTCGTATTTTTCCACCATTTTATCAAAGACGTTAATGTCGTCTTGCAAGTCTGCGTCAATGGAAATCACTGCGTCCGCCTTATCCTTTAATGTCATAAGGCCGGCAAGAAGGGCGTTTTGGTGACCTCGGTTGCGTGTGAGCTTAATACCCTGAAAAACCGCATTTTCGCTGTGAAGCTGAGAAATAATGCTCCAGGTTTTGTCCTTTGAGCCGTCGTCAATAAAAACAATTTTGCTGTCCTCGGTAATTTTACCCTCGGACATCATATGATTATATTTATTAAGCAATTTTCCTGCGGAATCACGCAAAACCTCTTCTTCGTTGTAGCACGGTATTGCCAAATATAACTTTGTCATAATTTTGTTCCTCTTAAGCAAGTAATCTGTAAATAAATTATATTCCCCGCAGATTATAAAGTCAAGCTAATTGACAAAATTTGACCTAACTCTAATTTCATTTCAGAAATTTTTTAAAAATCTCTTGTAAAGAAATAGCAATTGTATTATAATAAAGCTGTTAATAAGCCTATGGAGGTAATGGTTATGGCACAGAAATCAATAGCGGTACTTACAAGCGGCGGAGATGCGCCGGGTATGAATGCGGCTGTCAGAGCCGTTGTACGCGCAGGTATAAATAAAGGTATGAAGGTTTACGGCGTTTACAGAGGCTACAACGGCCTTTTGAACGGCGATGTTGAAGAGATGAATCTTCGCAGTGTTTCCGATATTATCGGCAACGGCGGTACAAAGCTTTACACGGCAAGAAGCGAAGAGTTTGCCACTCCCGAGGGAACTAAAAAGGCGGCTGATTTTTGCAGAAGCATCGGGATCAGCGGCATAGTTGTAATCGGCGGCGACGGTTCCTTCAAGGGCGCCAGAGCGCTTACCAATGCCGGAATTAACTGCATCGGCGTTCCCGGAACTATCGACAACGATATCGCCTGCTCGGAATATACGGTAGGCTTTGACACGGCAATGAACACGGCAATTCAAATGGTTGACCGCATCCGTGACACCGCCCAATCGCACGACCGCTGCTCGGTTGTGGAGGTTATGGGCAGACACTGCGGCAACATTGCTTTGCAAACCGGTATAGCAACCGGCGCCACGGCAATCCTTGTGCCTGAGGTTAAATATAATATTGAGCGTGATGTAATCGAAAGAATTATCAATACCCAAAAGACCGGCAAAAAGCACTTTATTGTTGTTGTTGCCGAGGGTGTAGGCGGTGTTCAGGACCTTGCCAAGTATGTAGAACAGCGTCTCGGAATCGAAACCCGCACAACCGTTCTCGGTCACGTTCAGCGCGGCGGTTCGCCCACTCTCAGAGACAGAGTTGTCGCAAGTGAAATGGGCTACAAGGCAGTACAGCTCCTCGAACAGAACATAGGCAACCGTGTTGTCGCTATGAGAGAGGAAAAGATTATTGACCTTGACATCAACGAAGCTCTCGATATGAAGCGTGTCTTTGACAAGGAGCTTTATGACATAGCTATGACTATTTCAATTTAATCGGTCATTATTTTTGATTTTTTTATTGGGGCGGACAGTGTTCGCCCTATATTTTTAAAATTCTTGAAAGGAATTATAAATATGGATAATTCACTTCAAAGCCTTACGGACGGTCTGATAATTTTCTCCGTGCTTGTATCCGATTTTGAAAAGTTTGATTTCAAAAACGATGCTCTTGCAGGCGTGCGTGCAAATTATTTCAACACCGATAATTCAACGCAAAACGAAGTAACGGAAATCTCTTTGGACGGCAAGGTTTATAAGCTCTCCTATTTAATGAGCAGTGACAAGCCCTTTTCCTGGAAGGTCAGCAAAAACAACAGACCTTTTCAATCGGTAAAAAGAGCCACGGGCGGAATTTATTGCGTTATGTATTACGGCGATAACGGCATAATATATAAACGTCAGTATTTTGACTCGCAGCATACCTGGATTCGCACGGAATATTTTGATACTGCGGTTGAAAATAAGCTTCTGTGCCGTATTTATCCCGAAACAATTAAGGGTATTATTGCCCTTAAAATTGAAAATATCAACGCAGACGGCACTTTTTCCGTCAAGGCATTGTTTCCCTCAAAAGCATCTCCCCACAAAAGATGTGACGCTCTGATTTACTCCAACATCGGAATGTTGTGGTATGACGAAAGCTTTAAGCCCGCAGGCATTGACCTTGAAAACGATGCCCGTGATGAGAACAAAAATTCCTTCAGGCTTGACCTCATCAGCTTTAATCCGGCTTTTGCGTGTGACTCTCCGCTTGATTTGGACAATGCGGAATACCTTGACAGCTCCGCTGCGGAATCGGAAAATATTAAAAATATCGAAAATGAACCGGAGCTTTCCCAAAATTCCGAGCAGCAGCCCGAAGAGGAGCCGAGGGTTTATACCGCTTATGATAAAATTGAAAAAATCCTCAGCGAAGCACATAAGACAAACAAGGATTTGTTCGGTGAGGTTTTAAGCAACGTCTGTGACGAAAACGGCGATTATAATTTTGATAATTCCGTTGAGCCTATCCCTGATGAGGAAGCGGACTCTTCGGAGGAGATTCTCTTGCAGTCAGTTATGACCGATGAGTCGTCAGCTTTGGCGGATGCCGACACTCAAGAGGTGAGCGAAGCTCTTGATACAAAGGAAAGCACCTCTTATCCGGAAATAAATGCTGATACGGATGAAGCCGCTGTAAATGCTGTAAAAGCCGAAAAAATCGAATATTCAGAAGATTTTAATTCAGATGAATGTACCGCAGACTTTGAAGTGGGCGAGGAAGCTCCCTGCGATACCGAAATATTAACGAAATCCGGATGCTATACCTATTACGGCACGGTTGATGAAAACAATCTCCGCTGCGGCAGGGGCAGAACCATTGCTCCCTCCGGACTTACCTCCTATGACGGCGAATACCGAAATAATTTAAAAAACGGCTTCGGTGTTTGCTATTATAAGGGCGGAGAAATAAATTATGTCGGCAACTGGGAGGAAAACAACAGAAACGGCGCAGGCGTAGGCTATCGCTTAAGCGACGGTACAATGCACGCAGGCAAGTGGAAGAACAACTCTCCCGACGGCTGCGGCGCCCGTTTTGACAGCGAGGGCAACTTTATTGACATCTGCGGTTATAACTGCGGTGTCCGCAGCGGAACAGGTGTTTCCTTCGATGAAAACGGCAATGTAGTTATATCAAAATGGAAAGACGGAGAAAAGGTCTCCGAGAGTGTAATCGAAGCAGGTGATTAAATGCTTGATAATTTCAACGATTGGCTTACAGAGTATGTCCCTGTAATCTTAAAAGCGGTTATCATTATTGTTGCAGGATATTTGCTTACAAAGCTGCTTGTTAAGGTCCTGTACCGTATTCTTGACAAAACAAGGCTTGACCATACCGCCGTAACCTTTATCTTGTCCGTTCTAAAGGTTTTCCTTTATTTTATTGTTGCCATAACGGCTTTGTCGGCTGTCGGCATAAATGTTACTTCGCTGATAACAGCCCTCGGAGCTGCCGCGCTGACTGCCGGTCTTGCCTTGCAGGACTCGCTCAGCAACGTGGCAAGCGGAATAATAATTTTATCAAACAAGCCCTTTGTAGCCGGTGACATTATTGAGTTTGAGGGAATAAAGGGAAGAGTTGAAAATATAAAAATATTCTATACCACCCTACATACCCTTGACAACAAGCTTGTGACCATCCCAAATTCAAGACTGACCGCCAATAATGTGGTGAACAGCACTATGGTTGAAAATCGCAGGGTCGATTTAAAATACTCGATAAGCTACGACGATGACATAACCAAGGTAAAGGGTTTGCTCTATTCATTGATTGCAACCGTTGATAAAATTCTCAAGAACCCCGAACCCGCCGTATACGTTGGCGAACACCTCGACAGCGGAATTGAAATCATTGTGCAGGTGTGGGTTAATACGGATGACTATTACGACGTTTATTATTATATGCAGGAAAATGTAAAGAGGGTGTTTGACGAAAACGGCGTGACAATTCCGTATCCGCACCTTGTTTTGAAAAACGAAAAGGATAAATAATTTAATAATATATGCTAATAATAATGGTGCTGTTGCTAAAGTAACCGCCGATTAAACCACGCTTCAATTTAATCGGCGCTTGCTTAACGGCACCGATTTTTTTAGTATTTTAAAAGGGATGAGCTAAATGAAAAAAATTTTTTGTATTATCGCTTCGGCAATTTTGATGGCCTCCTGTTTTGTCGGCTGCGGTGATGACAAGGACGACGACAAGGCTGCAACAACAGCCTCTGAGGCAGTGTCCGATGCCGTAAGTGACGAAGAGTCAATGGTAGACGGCTTGACCGACGGCAGTGTAACCGACAGCGACGGTATCATCGGCAATGAGGATGATGAAGATTCTTCCTCAGACAGCAGTGATACGGACAGCGACGATACAGACAGCAGCAAATCTGACGACAACAGCAGTGATGAGAGCGGCGCAGACGACAGCACAACGCCAACGGATGAGCTGCTGTAAATTCTTTTTTTTGGAAAAATAAGTCTAAGCTTGCTTTTGACAACCCAAAAACACCCGAGCCGAAGCCCGGGTGTTTTATTTTATAACAAACAGCTGCCAATAAAGCTTAAATTACGGTTGAAAGGTAATCGGTAATTTCCTTTTCCGTATTCAAGCTCATAACCTTGCCGCAAACCCTGTCCGCCTCTTCCTTTGTCCAGGTTGAAATTATCTTTCTGACCTTTAAAACGGACGGAGCGGCAACGCTGAATTCATTAAGTCCGAATGATATAAGCAAAGGAATCATCATAGGATTTGCAGCGGCTTCACCGCACATTCCCACTGGAATATTATTTTCGGCACCGCACTGAATGATTCTCTTAATAAGTCTTAAAACGCTCGGCTGTAACGGGGAATAGAGGTATGAAACGTCGTTGTTGCCTCTGTCACACGACATCGTGTAGCCTGTCAAATCATTGGTGCCAATACTGAAAAAGTCACATTCTTTCGCAAGCATATCCGCAATTACCGCAGCCGATGACGTTTCCGTCATTACGCCTACCTTTATATCCCTGTCAAAATCAACCTTGCTTTCTGCAAGCTCTGCTTTTGCCTCTTCAATCAGCTCTTTGCCGGCTCTCAGCTCGTCAAGCGTTGTAATCAGCGGGAATATAATCTTCACATTGCCGAAAGCGCTCGCGCGCAATATGGCTTTTATCTGAGATTTAAACAGCTTGCGATTTTTTAGGCAGTACCTTATTGCCCTGAATCCCATAAACGGATTTTCCTCTTTGGCAAGTCCGAGGTAGGGGATATCCTTGTCGCCGCCTATGTCAAGCGTTCTTATAATAAGCGGCTTGCCCTTTAGAATAAGAGCCGCCTTTTTATATGCTTCAAACTGCTCGTCCTCATCGGGAACAGAGCTTCTGTCCATAAACAAAAATTCCGTTCTGAACAGCCCCACGCCCTCGCCGTCGGCTTCAAC
>JAJQDK010000007.1 GCA_021202245.1 Clostridiales bacterium | reverse complement strand
CGTATAAGGTTGATACAAACGGCGAAAGCGTCGGCGTCAACTGCCCCAACTGCGGCGCCCCGATAAAAAACCTCGGCAAAAAGTTTTGCGAATACTGCGGAACAGCCGTTACGGAGGTAAATATCCGTGCGTGGAAATTCGACAGCATAACGGAGCAAACCGTCGGCAGACGACAGTATTAAGCGGCGGATAATCCAAAGCCCTGAGAAGCATCTGCCTCGGGGCGGGATTAAGCAAAGCCGCTCAGCTTCTAATTAAAGATAAAATTGATAATAAAACAAAAAGCAACCGAAAAGGAGAATAAGAAATGGGCATTATCAGAGCAGTCACAAACGCAATCGGCGGAGGCCTTGCCGACACCTGGCAGGAGGTGCTTGAACCCGATTATATGGGCGACAACACCTGTTTGGTTCCTGCGAAAAAAATCACGCAGAACGGCAAATCTCAAAACAAAAAGGGTTCGGAAAACATTGTTTCCAACGGCTCGATAATTCACGTTTACGACAATCAGTTTATGATGCTGATAGACGGCGGCAAGGTGGTAGACTTTACGGCGGAGCCGGGCTATTTCAAGGTGGATAACAGCTCAATGCCGTCGCTTTTCTGCGGTCAGTTCGGCGATTCTATCAAGGAAACCTTTAACAGAATTAAGTTCGGCGGTGTTCCGTCGCAGTCCCAACACGTTTTCTACATTAATCTTCAGGAAATGAAGGGGATTAAATTCGGCACTGCCAATCCGATTAACTATTTTGATAATTTTTACAACTCGGAGCTGTTCATCCGTGCCCACGGCACTTATTCGGTAAAGGTTACCGACCCGCTCAAATTTTATTCCGAGGTTATCCCCAAGGGTGCCGTTACAAACAACGAAAGCGTGGATTTTCAGTCGGTAAATCAGCAGTATCTCGACGAGTTTATAGAAGCGCTTGCCTCGGCAATCAACCAATATTCCGCTGACGGCAACCGCGTAAGCTTCATCACCTCAAAGAGCCGTGAGCTGGGTAAATATATGAGCGACACTCTCGATGAAGAGTGGAACCAAATGCGCGGTATGGAAATTCAGTCGGTGGGAATTAAGGTTTCTTATGACGAAGAAAGCCAGAATCTTATCAATATGCGCAACAAGGGCGCCATGATGTCCGATGCGGCGGTTCAGCAGGGATATGTTGCAGCCAATGTATCGGAGGGTCTTAAGGATGCCGGCTCAAACGCCAATGGCTCTATGGCAGGCTTTATGGGTATGGGCGTAGGAATGAACGCAGGCGGAGGCTTTATGGCAGGCTATCAGCAAAACCCGCAGTACAGACAGCAGCAGCCCGAGCAGCCGCAGGCTCCGCAGACGGCGCCGCAGCAAAATTCCGCTCCGTCGGGTGAGAGCTGGGTATGCGCATGCGGCTCGGTGAATACCGGCAAATTCTGCCCCGAATGCGGCAGCAAAAAGCCCGAGGCTCCCAAAAAACGCTTTTGTACCAACTGCGGCGCAGAGCTTGCCGAAACAGCAAAATTCTGTCCGGAATGCGGAACAAAGGCGTAAACCTTTCGGTTAGGGACGTGAGGTAGGAAATGGCAACAGTCAATTATAAGTGCCCAAATTGCGGCGGACCGCTGAAATATAATCCCGACAAGCAGATGTTCAGCTGTGAATACTGTCTGTCCGATTTTTCGGAGCAAAAGGTACAGGAGCTTTACGCTCAGCGCGAAGCAGCGGAAAGCCGCGCCGAAAAAGCCGAAAAGCAGGCTGAACAGAAAGCTCAAAGTCAGCAGGGCAGTGCGGAAAATGCCGATGAAGCTTCGGAGGAGGCGGTTGTTTACACCTGTCCGAGCTGCGGAGCAGAGGTGATTACTACTGCATCAACGGCGGCAACCACCTGCTTTTATTGTCAAAACCCCGTTGTTTTGGGCGGCAGACTGTCGGGTGAGTACAAGCCGGACAGAATTATTCCCTTTGCGCTTTCAAAGGATAAGGCGATTGAAAAATTTCTTGAAATGTGCAAAAGGAAGTGGTTCCTGCCCAAGGATTTCGCAGGGAAAAATCAATTTGACAAGTTTCAGGGAGTGTACTTTCCTTATTGGTATATAGATACAAAAATGCAGGCCCATATGATTGCAAGGGGCGAAAAGGTGCGGACGTGGAGATCCGGCAACAAACGCTTTACGGAAACTAAAATTTACGAGGTTATTCGTGACGGAAACCTCGATATAAACAATCTTTTTGAGCGCGCGCTCAAAAGCGAGGACCGTGAAATGCTCCAATGTGTGCATCCGTTTGATTTATCGCAGGCGCGCAGCTTTTCAATGTCGTATCTCTCGGGCTTTCAGGCGGAGAAGCGTGACATAGAGAGAGCGGAGCTTGAGGGCGAGGTAGAAGGCTTGCTCAGCGCATACGGACAACAGCTTCTGACCGATACCGTAACCGGCTACAGCTCCGTTGCCACCAAAGAGTACGGAGATGACACCGTGGCGCAGAGGTGGAGCTACACGCTGCTTCCCGTGTGGGTTGTTACATATAAATACAAGAACAAAATCTATCCCTTTGCCATTAACGGTCAGACGGGTAAAACCTACGGTATGCTTCCCACCTCGAAGGGCAAGCTGGCAATTTTGTTTGCAGTTTTGTCCGCAGCGCTTATGCTGCTCGGATTTGCGGGAGGTTTGCTACTGTTATGATTAAGATTACCGAACGGCTTTCCGCAGTTTTATTCGCAGCTCTGCTTATGCTGTGCACACCGCTCTGCGTTTTTGCCGAAAGCAGTCAAAAGCTGATTGACGATGCAGGCTTGTTTACAGCGGAGGAAGCGTCGGCACTTGAAGCTCAGCTCAGGGAGCTCAGCGACGCCACCGACTGGGATATTATTATTTACACAAATTACAACGACATAGACTCCGAGGAAATGGAGTATTACTATAATGATTATTATGATATGCAGGGCTTCGGCAGGGGTGACAGCGGCAGCGGAGTGATGTTCACCGTAGACATGGGATCGCAAAGGCGCCTTATCACGACCAAGGGCGACGCTATGTATTATTTCAGCGACGAAAGAGTTGACGACCTCAAGTCGGATATCATAAGTGAAATTTACAGCGGAGATTACTATGCCGCAGCCGAGGTGTTTATAAACACTGTCAGCGATTATTACGCTCAGGGCAAGCCTGAGGACGGCGAATTTTCCAATGTTCGCCTGAACGAAAAAACAGAGAATCCCGCTCTTTACATTATCAAATATTATGGTATAATGATTGCAGCGGTAAGTCTTGCGATTGCAGTGGTTGCAGTGCTGGGTGTTCGCAGCAGGTACAAAAACAACGGCAAAAAGAACACCTATGATTTACACGCTAACAGCGCTGCTGTTCTGACCGACAGACAGGATATTTTGGTTAACAAAAGAGTAATTGTTACAAGAATTCAGTCTGATAACGGTCCTCACGGCGGCGGAGGTCATTCGCACGGCGGAGGAGGCTCCCACGGTGGCGGCGGAAGCTTCTGATAAAACAAAATATTGTTTTCTGACATTGAAATTTTATTGAGATGAAAGACAACGCTTTTAACTCGGAGCCGATGTAAGCTCGCTTATGATTGGCTGCGAAGAGTCAACCTCGCCTCAGGAGCGTCAGCTCCTCGGCGAACAGGTTATAAGGTTATTGAATTTGCAGGGCGCAGCTGCCCTGCTTTGCGGCGGTGTCTTTCGGCACCGCTTTTTTTGTTTGCCGATAATAGCTTAAACGGTCGGACTGACGGAACCGGAAAGTCGTATTTCAGCCGACTCTCCTTCGGATAGATGCGCAAAACAACGGCGAAGCTTTATCGTCTGCCGTCGCTTGAAGCGCAGCGCCGCACAAGAATTTTACAACAGGAGGATATATGGAAAACATAAAACAAACGGAATCCCGTGTTGCGGTTATCAGTGTAATTGTAGAAAATCCCGATGCCGTAGCGCAGATAAACGATATTCTTCATTCTGCATCGGATTGCATTATCGGCAGAATGGGCATACCCTACAGGCAAAAGAATATAAGCATAATCAGTGTTGTGATTGATGCGGAGCTGAATGTAATAAGCGCCGTTTCCGGAAGGCTCGGCAGGCTTGACGGTGTGACGGTGAAAACGGCTTATTCCAAAAAGTGATGTTATATGAAAAATTCCGAAAACCTTAAAATTATAGAAAAAATTGAATCCGTTCACACGGCTTCGGAGGAAGAGCTTGCTCGGCTGCTGAAGAGCATAACGGACGAGGAGGCGGAAATTCTCCGCAAAAAAGCGCAGAAAACCGCTCTGGAACACTTCGGCAACAGGGTGTATATCAGAGGGCTGATAGAAATTTCAAGCATTTGCAAAAACGACTGCTATTACTGCGGAATCAGACGTTCAAATAAAAATGCCGTTCGCTACCGGCTCACGGAAGAGCAGATATTGTCCTGCTGCGAAAAGGGGCACAAGCTCGGATTTCGCACCTTTGTGCTTCAGGGAGGCGAGGACGCATTTTTCACCGACGAGGTTATGTGCGGCATAATTAAAAGTATTAAGCAGGCTTATCCTGACTGCGCCGTCACCCTATCTCTCGGAGAGCGTGGGACGGAAAGCTATGAAAGGCTTTTTGACGCAGGCGCCGACAGGTACCTTTTGCGGCACGAAACCGCTGACGGCGAGCATTACAAAAAGCTTCATCCGCCCGATATGTCGCTTGAAAACCGCAAAAAATGCTTGTTTGAGCTTAAACGAATCGGCTACCAGACGGGCGCAGGCTTTATGGTCGGCTCACCGTTCCAGACCTATGAAACGCTTGCCCGGGATTTGCTTTTTATTGCCGAGCTGAAGCCGCAGATGTGCGGTATAGGGCCGTTTATTTCGCACAGGGATACAATATTTAAAGATGAAAAAAGCGGAGAAGTAAGGCTGTGCCTGATACTTCTTTCCGTCATCCGCCTTATGCTCCCCGATGTGCTTTTGCCTGCCACAACGGCGCTCGGCACAGCGGACGGCAAGGGACGTGAAAAGGGAATTTTGCACGGCGCAAATGTTGTGATGCCCAACCTTTCCCCGATTGAACACAGGGCGGATTATTCGCTGTATGACAACAAAATCTGCACGGGTGACGAGGCGGCGGAATGTATAAAATGCCTGTCAAACAGGATGAAATCGGTGGGCTATCGAATAGTCACCGATCGGGGAGATTACAGGGAAAGTTAAAATAAAAATTTAAATAAAAAATCGGCAGGGCGGCAGCCGTACCGAAAACGAAAGGAAAACAGAAGATGTACAAGTATGACAAGCACTCGCTCAAGGCGGAAGAATTTATCAACGGTGAGGAGATAAAAGCTTCACTTGAATATGCAGACAAAAACAAGGACAACATTGAGCTGATTGATAAGATTATCGAGAAAGCCAAGCTCAGAAAGGGACTTGACCACAGGGAGGCAAGCGTGCTTTTGGCTTGCGAAAATCCCGAAAAGCTGGAAGAAATTTATGCGCTTGCGCAGCAGATAAAAAAAGATTTTTACGGCGACAGAATCGTTATGTTTGCTCCGCTCTATCTTTCAAACTACTGCGTGAACGGCTGCGTTTACTGCCCCTATCACGCAAAAAACAAGCACATATGCCGCAAAAAGCTCACTCAGGACGAGGTAAGGCAGGAGGTTATCGCACTCCAGGATATGGGCCACAAGCGCCTTGCCATTGAGTCGGGAGAGGATCCGGTCAACAATCCGATTGAGTATATTCTTGAATGTATAGACACCATTTACTCAATCAAGCACAAAAACGGCGCAATCCGCAGGGTGAACGTGAACATTGCGGCAACCACCGTAGAGAACTACCGCAAGCTTAAGGATGCGGGTATCGGCACATACATACTGTTTCAGGAAACCTACAATAAGGAAAGCTACGAAAAGCTTCATCCGACGGGTCCCAAGCACAATTACGACTATCACACCGAGGCTATGGACAGAGCTATGGAGGGCGGCATTGACGATGTGGGAATCGGCGTTTTGTTCGGTCTTGAGCTTTACCGCTACGAGCTTGCAGGCATACTTATGCACGCAGAGCATCTTGAAGCCGTCCACGGAGTAGGTCCCCACACAATCAGTGTTCCCCGTATCCGCCGTGCTGACGATATTGATCCCGATACCTTTGACAACGGAATTGATGATGAAACCTTTGAAAAAATCGTCGCCGTTATCCGCATAGCCGTGCCGTACACGGGTATGATTATTTCAACCAGAGAAAGTCAGAAGGTTCGTGAAAGAGTTCTCCAGCTCGGCATTTCGCAGATAAGCGGCGGCTCACGCACGAGCGTGGGAGGATATGTGGAGCCTGAGGAGGAAGACGATAATTCGGCTCAGTTTGATGTTTCCGACCAAAGGAGCCTTGACGAGGTTGTAAAGTGGCTTATGGAGCAGGGCTATATTCCGTCATTCTGCACTGCCTGTTACCGTGAGGGCAGAACGGGCGACCGTTTTATGTCGCTTTGCAAGAGCGGTCAAATTCAGAACTGCTGTCATCCCAACGCACTTATGACGTTAAAGGAGTATCTTATGGATTACTCAAGCCCCGAAACGCACAAAATCGGCGACGCGCTGATTGAAAAGGAGCTTGAAAAAATCCCCAACGAAAAGGTGAGAAAAATCGCAAGAGAGCATATTGCCGACATTGCAAACAACAACAAGCGTGATTTCCGCTTTTAACCTATTTAATCCAAGCCGCAAAGGCTCCCGCCGAATACGGAAGCGGGAGCCTTTATTCTGCGTTGGGGCAGGCAGCCGATTTTCTCCGGAAGCCCTGAGAAACGATAACCGCATAAAGTAAAATAAAAATTGAAATCCACCGCCGTATATGGTATACTATATCTATATATCATTTTTGGGAGAGTGGATATGATGGCTGAAAAAACCGTCCGCACAAGATACGCTCCGAGCCCTACGGGCTTTATGCACGTGGGCAATCTGCGCACGGCGCTTTATGAGTATCTTGTGGCAAAATCGCAAAATGGAAAATTTATTTTGAGAATTGAGGATACCGATCGGGAACGACTTGTTGACGGTGCGGTGGATGTTATATACGACACGCTCAGGCTTGCGGGATTAAAGCACGACGAAGGTCCCGATGTCGGCGGCAGCTTCGGTCCCTATGCGCAGTCGGAACGAAAGGATATGTACCTGCCCTATGCCGAGCAGCTCATCAAGGAGGGCAAGGCTTACCGCTGCTTCTGTTCAAAGGAGCGCCTTGAAAAGCTTCAGAACGAAAGCGCAGGCGGCGGATATGACAGGCATTGCCGTGATCTTCCGCAGGAGGAAATCGACAGACTGCTTGCAGAGGGGACTCCGTATGTAATCCGTCAGAAAATGCCGACAGAAGGCAGCACAACCTTTAATGATGCCGTTTTCGGGGAAATCACGGTTGACAATTCCGAATTGCAGGATCAGATTCTGATAAAAACCGACGGATATCCGACCTACAATTTTGCAAATGTAATTGACGACCACACTATGGGCATTACCCACGTTGTCAGGGGAAGCGAATATCTAAGCTCAACGCCCAAATACAACCTGCTCTACGAGGCTTTCGGCTGGGACATTCCCACATATATTCATTTGCCTCTTATTATGGGCAAGGACGAGGACGGCAATGTTTCCAAGCTGTCCAAACGCCACGGCGCAACAGGCTTTTACGACTTGATTGACGACGGTTATCTTCCTCAGGCAATTATCAACTATATTGCTCTTTTGGGCTGGTGCCCCAAGGACAATCGTGAAATGTTTTCAATATCCGAGCTTGAAAAGGAATTTGATATCAGCGACATAAGCAAGTCGCCCGCCGTTTTTGACTATGACAAGCTGTCGTGGTTCAACGGAGAATATATCAAGGCTATGACCGAGGAGGAGTTTACCGAAGCTGCTCTGCCGTACTACAAAAAGGTGTTCGGCGACAGGGAAATGCCTTACGAAAAGCTTGCGGCAATACTGCAAAAACGCACAACACAGCTCACGCAAATTCCGGAAATGCTTGACTTTTTTGCAGAGCTTCCGGAATACGGCAAGAATTTGTTCGTAAACAAAAAGAGCAAGACCACTCTTGAAAATTCGCCTGTTGTTCTCAAGGAAGCATATGAAAGGCTCAAGGCTATGCCGCAGTGGAGCAGCGAGGCAATCCACGACTGCCTGATTGATATGGCAAAGGAAAAGGAGCTTAAAAACGGTACGGTTATGTGGCCGGTGAGAATTGCCGCTGCCGGCAAGACCGTAACTCCGGGCGGAGCGGTTGAAATTCTTGACATTCTCGGCAGAGAGGAATCCCTTGCCCGACTTGAAAAGGGACTTGAAATTTTAGCGGAATAAACTTTGAAATACATTGCGGAAGGATAAAAACTATGTCGGATACAGTTAAAAATATAAAAAACGACGAGGCTGTTCAGGGCAATTTTATTTATGAATTTGTTGCGGAGGATACAGCCGAGGGCGGAGATTACGAGGGCAAAAGGGTACACACACGTTTTCCTCCGGAGCCCAACGGCTATCTGCACATTGGTCACGCCAAGGCCATCTGCGTGGACTTCGGCACGGCGGAAAGGTTCGGCGGCGTCTGCAACCTCAGAATGGACGATACCAACCCCACCAAGGAGGATGTGGAGTACGTTGATGCAATCAAGGAGGATATAAATTGGCTCGGCTTTGATTGGGATGACAGATTTTTCTACGCCTCCGATTATTTTGAGCAAATGTACGAATACGCCGTAGAGCTGATTAAAAAGGGGCTTGCCTATGTCTGTGAGCTGACGCCCGAGCAGATGAGGGAATACAGGGGCGACACGCAAACCCCTGCAAAAAGCCCGTATCGCAACCGCCCGATTGAGGAAAGCCTTGAATTGTTTGAGCGTATGAAAAACGGCGAATTTGAGGACGGCAAAATGACCCTCCGCGCCAAAATCGACCTTGCCTCGGGCAATTTTAATATGCGCGACCCGGTTATTTACAGAATTAACCGACTCACGCACCACCGCACCGGCGACAAGTGGTGCATATATCCTATGTACGACTTTGCGCATCCTATCGAGGATGCAATAGAGGGCATTACTCACAGCCTTTGCACGCTTGAATTTGAGGTGCACCGCCCTCTTTACGATTGGGTAATTGACAATATTTCCACTCCGTGCAAGCCGCGTCAGATAGAGTTTGCTCGTTTGGGCATCAACAACACTGTTATGTCCAAGAGAAAGCTCCGTCAGCTTGTGGAGGAGGACTACGTCAGCGGATGGGACGACCCCAGAATGCCCACTCTCTGCGGACTCAGGCGCCGCGGCTACACGCCCAAGTCAATAAGAAGCTTTGTGGAGCAAATCGGCGCATCAAAGGTAAATTCAATCGTTGACTACAGCTTTTTGGAGCATTGCCTGCGCGACGACCTAAACGAGAGCGCACAGCGAGCAATGTGCGTTCTGCGCCCGATTAAGCTGATACTCACCAATTATCCCGAGGGAAAAACCGAGGAATTTGAGGTTGAAAATAACCCTAACCGTCCCGAGGACGGCACACGCACGGTTACGTTTTCACGTGAATCATACATTGAAGCGGACGACTTTATGGAGGTGCCGATTAAAAAGTACCAGCGCTTTTATCCCGGAAACGAGGTCAGGCTGAAATCAACCTACATCGTTAAATGTACGGGCTGTAAAAAAGACGAAAACGGAAATGTGGTTGAGGTCTATGCCGAATATGACCCTGAAACCAGGGGCGGCAACACACCCGACGGCAGAAAAGTGAGAGGTACTATCCATTGGGTTGACGCAAACAACTGCGCCGATGCCGAGGTCAGGCTGTATGACAACCTCTTTACGGTGCCCGACCCCGAATCGGGAGAGGGAAGCTTTATTGATTATATCAACCCCGGCTCCCTTGAGGTGCTGCAAAACTGCAAGGCTGAAAAAAATCTCGCAGGCGCAGCTGCTCCTAAAAATTTCCAGTTTATGCGTCTGGGCTATTTCTGCGTTGACAACAAGGACAGCACACCCGAACACCTTGTGTTTAACCGCAGCGTAAGCCTGAAAGACGGATTTAAAAAGAAGTAATATTTTAATTTAACTAATTTAACGCAAAAATGACGGCAATCCTAAAAGGATGCCGCCATTTTTTGATTTTTATACTGAAACTATATAAACATCTAC
>JAJQDK010000040.1:6308-10265 GCA_021202245.1 Clostridiales bacterium | reverse complement strand
CCTTGAGGTATTCCCTTGATAAGGCAATGTCGTCAACTTAAGGAAAAATAAATATATAATGTATCCCACTGTGTACCAAAATATAATTTTCCACCCGTTCGTAGCGGCGGTCAGTGACCGCCACAGTCGCTCTGCACATCACTGTGTGCGGAGGTATAATTTCCTACCGCAGCCCGTGCCTCCCTCGTCAGAGGGAGCCACGAAAATGGCACAACTCCTTAAGTTGACGACATTACTTGATAAGGGAAATGTCACGGAGTGACAAAGGGTTTGCCGTTTTCGCAGAAAAGATAATATCAGCCCCTACAAGGTTGATAGTAAATATACGCTTGCACACAGCGGTATATGTTCATATAACTATACCGTTTGTATCTGTGGCGAACACTGTTCGCCGCTACGAACGTGCTGTAATTTTTGTGTTTCATCGCTATAAAAATTGCAGTTTGAATTTGGTGGTGGTCACTGACCGTCGCTACGGACGTGGAGTGAATTTTGTGATTCATTGTAAAGGAAGCTGCGACATAATATTTTTTAATTCCAAACTCCACACTGCACACTACTCACTAACCACTACCCACTGACCGCCGCTGCGAGGTTGAGCGAAATTATTGCACGTCCGTAGGGGCGGCACTTCGTTTTGCTTGTTTATTTGTATTGCATTTTGCGCCTTTTATTGGTATAATATAGATTGCAGCTCATTTGCTGAATTTGAGGGAGGAATAACACCTATGTGTCAGAAAAAACCATTTTACATCACAACGCCTATCTATTATCCGTCGGGCAATCCGCATATCGGTCACTGCTACACCACCGTTGCCTGCGACTCAATCGCCCGCTACAAGCGAATGCAGGGCTATGACGTGATGTTCCTTACGGGTACGGACGAGCACGGTCTGAAAATTGAACAAAAGGCCGCCGAGCAGGGCGTAACTCCCAAGGAATATGTTGACAATATTGTTGTAACCTTCAAAAAGCTTTGGAAGTTTATGAACATCAGCTATGACAGATATATCCGCACAACGGATGATTATCATATAGAAACCGTACAAAAAATTTTTAAGGAGCTGTACGACAAGGGCTACATCTACAAGGGCGAATACAAGGGCAAATACTGCACGCCGTGCGAGAGCTTTTGGACAGACAGTCAGCTGGCAGACGGCAAATGCCCCGAATGCGGCAGAGAGGTCACCGAGGCCAAGGAGGAAGCCTATTTCTTCAAGCTTTCGCCGTTTGCCGACAGAATTGAAAAGCTGCTGACCGAAACCGACTATCTGCAGCCCAAAACAAGAGCCGTGGAGCTTGTAAACAACTTTATCAAGCCGGGACTTGAGGATTTGTGTGTTTCGAGGACCTCGTTTACCTGGGGAATTCCCGTGACCTTTGACGAAAAGCACGTTGTATATGTTTGGATTGACGCGCTGTCAAACTACATCTCCGCACTGGGATTTTACAATGATAAGTATGATGAGTACAATAAATACTGGCCCGCCGATGTGCATATGGTTGCAAAGGATATTATGCGCTTTCACGCCATCATCTGGCCGGCTATGCTTATGGCGCTTGAACAGCCGCTGCCCAAGCACCTTGCCGTTCACGGCTGGATTACGTTTAACGGTCAAAAGATGTCGAAATCACTCGGCAATGTGGTTGACCCCTTTGTTTTGGGTGAGCGTTACGGCGCAGACGCAATCCGCTACCATATTCTCAGAGAGATGGCACTCGGCTCGGACAGCTCGTTCTCAAATGAAATTATGATAAACAGAATCAACTCCGACCTTGCCAACGGCTTCGGAAACCTTGTTTCAAGAACGGTTGCAATGGTTGAAAAATACTTCGGCGGAACGCTTCCCACGGAGCGTGAAAGCGGCGAATTTGACGAGGATTTAATCGGCACGGCTACCGCTCTGCGTGACGCAGTTGATAATTATATTGACAAAACTCAGCTCAACAATGCGCTTGCTGAAATCTTTAAGCTGGTGTCACGTGCGAACAAATATATTGACGAAACCGCTCCGTGGATAATCGCCAAGGACGAAGCAAAGCGTGCAAGGCTTGCGGCCGTACTCTACAATCTGCTTGAATCCATCAGGATTGCCGCAACTCTGCTGTCGGCGTTTATGCCCGAAACAATGCCGAAGGCGCTTGAACAAATCGGCGCAGACGAGGGCTGTGCAGGCTATGAAAACGCCGATAAATTCGGAGTTCTCCCGCTTGACGTCACGGTTAAAAGAGGCGAAGCTCTCTTCCCGAGAATTGACGTTGACAAGGAAATTGAGGAGCTGAACAGCATAATCAAGAACAGCGAGGGCGAAAGCGAGGAAACCAAACAGCTCAGGGAAGAAATTGAGGGCGTGGCTCAGATAGGCATCGACGATTTTTGCAAGGTGGATTTGAGAGTTGCCGAAATCAAAGCCTGCGAGCCGATAAAGAAAGCCAAAAAGCTGTTAAAGCTCTCACTTTTTGACGGAGTTAAGGAGAGAACCGTGGCAAGCGGAATTGCAAAATTCTATAAGCCCGACGAGCTGGTCGGCAAAAAGGTTGTGCTGGTATCAAACCTCAAGCCTGCCAAGCTGTGCGGAGTTGAAAGCTGCGGTATGATTCTTGCCGCAACCTGCGGAGAGGAAATTAAGGTAATCTTTGTTGACGATATGCCCGCAGGCGCAAAAATCAGCTGATAAATCAAACAATAAGGCAAATACAAAAGGTGCGTTCGCAATGACGCACCTTTTTTGTCGGTATTATTGAATATTAAGTGTTCGCTGAATGTATACTCTGCGCTGCGGGCTGAAAATTGTAAAAGGCTTCGGCATTTTGTCGGGTTATGTCCAAAAGCTCCTGTGTTTTCATCTTGCGCAGAGCGGCTGTTTTTTCGGCGGTACAGACTATCATTGAGCTGTCGCACCTTTTACCCCTGAAAGGCACCGGCGCCATATAGGGCGCGTCGGTTTCGAGCAGCAGCCTGTCAATAGGCACCTCCTCCGCAATCTCAACGGCACGGCGAGCATTTTTGAACGTCACCGCTCCTCCGAGGCTGATGTACATTCCGAGCTTAACGCATTCCCGCATCATCTCAACGCTTCCCGAAAAGCAATGAATCAGCGCCTTCGGCTTGTACCTTTTCAAAAGGTCCATAGTGTCGCCGTGCGCCTCTCTGTCATGAACGACAAGGGGCTTTTTTAAATCAAGCGCAAGTCTGATCTGCTCCTCAAAAACTCTCTTCTGCAAATCCTTGGGAATATCCCAATGGTAGTCAAGTCCTGTTTCGCCGATTGCAACTACCTTTTTATGCCCGGCAAGACGCGCAAGGCTTTCAAGGTAATCGTCGGGCAGGTCTGTAAGATTTTCGGGATGAAAACCGACAGCCGCATACATAAAATCATATTTTTCGGCGTAGTCAATGCAGATTTTTGCGGTGCGGAGGTCAACTGCATTGTTCACAATTCCGCATACTCCTCTGCTTTGCATTCCGTCCAAAAGCTCAAAGCGGTCATCGTCAAACCATTTGTCGTCATAATGTGCGTGGGCATCGAAAATATTGCAGAAATCCAAAAATATACCTCCGTTCCGAAATTAAGAATTGTCGCTGCATTGGAGAAAAATTTTCAGCTGTCCGCTTTCGGCATCTGCTCTGCCCAAGCCGAGAAATTTTCCGTTTCTTGTCTTTATCCTGAAAATTTTTCCGTCCTCAACGTCAATATTTTTAAGATACGTCCTGCTCATATCAAGCGCACCGCCGTTTGAAAAGCGCCTTGCCTGAGCATCTGAAACGCCCACCCAACCGCAGGCTTCAAAAAGGCTCTCAACCGATTTCACCCGGTGCGCAAGCTCTCCGCCTTCGGCAAGCGCCCGGGCGTTTTCAAGCGAAATGCAGTCGTCAAGCGAAAATCCGCACGCAGAGGTTCTGCACCGCGGCGTCGGCGCCGCCCCCGTGGCGCGGCTGTTGCCGGTGTCGGGAGG
>JAJQDK010000040.1:0-6298 GCA_021202245.1 Clostridiales bacterium | reverse complement strand
CGACGTCATAACCGCACCCGTGCCGAGCCTTTTGCCGATGTCGTCAATCAGCGAGCGGACATACGTCCCCTTGGAGCAGGAAATCTCCAATCTTCCGGTTTGAGCGCTTTCGTCAAAATCAAGCAATTTAAGGCTGTAGACGGTCACTTTTCGGCTTTTGCGCTCAACCTCAATGCCTTTTCGTGCCAAATCATACAGCCTTTGTCCGTCTTTTTGTACCGCCGAAAACATAGGCGGAATTTGCTCAATCGTCCCTGTAAAATCGGGAATAAGAGCTTCAATTTCATCTCTTTTGACATCGGCTTCGGCCTTGCTTTTGACCGTTCCCCAAATGTCGAGCGTATCGGTGGTGATTCCGAGGGCAAAATCAGCAATGTAGGTCTTGTCGTGGTTTAAAATCAAGTCCTGCGCCTTGGTTGCCGTGCCGAGCAAAATCGGTAAAACGCCGGTAGCGTTAGGGTCAAGAGTTCCCGTGTGACCCGCCTTGCGCTGCCCCGTAATCCTGCGGATAACCGCAATTACGTCAAAAGAGGTAAAGCCCTTGGGCTTATCAATTAAAAGTATGCCGTTCATATAAATTCTTCTGCCGCCTTAATCAGCTGTTTCTTTACCGTTTCAAGATCTCCCTTAATTGTGCAGCCTGCCGCCGCCGGATGACCGCCGCCGCCGAAGTGAGTGCAAAAATCCGAAGCGTTGATGCTGTCGTTGGTGCGGACGGATATTTTGAAAAATCTGCCCTCCTTTTCACGCATTGTTATTCCGAGCAGAACGCCCTCAATCTGCCGAGGGATAGAGGCAAGTCCTTCCATTTCATCGTCACCTATGTCAAGTTTGCCGAGCATCTCGAGCGTTGTGTAAATTATGGCGCATCTGCCGTTTGCGCAGTATTCCATAGTATTGTAAACAGCGTGTTCAAGCTGAACCTTTTGTTTTGACTTGGTTTCAAACATAACCTTATTGATATACACGTTGTTACAGCCCATTTCCATAAGGCTTGCCGCAACACGCATAGTTTCCGAGGTGGTGTTTGAGTATCTGAAGCAGCCCGTATCGGTGGAAATGCCGGTATACAGACAGGCCGCTATATTCCCGTCGATTTTAACATCCATTCTCAGCAAAAGCTTATAGATTATCTCACAGGCGGCGGCAGCATATTTGTCTACAAATTTCTGCTTTGCCGTAAAGGTATTTGAGCCGTGGTGGTCAATGCAGATGTCGGTTTTTCCGCTGTATTTGCCCATATTTGAGCCGAGAAGGCTGTCGGTGGCCACATCGACGCTGACAATGGTTTGAGCGGTAAATTCCTGCTCCCTGACGCCGTTGAGCAAATAGCGAAACTTTGAGGGAACATTGGTGGTGATGACCCTTGCGTTTTTGCCGAGCTGCTGAAGAGCAAGGCAAAGCGCAAAGCCGCTTCCGAGAGTATCTCCGTCGGGGTATGCGTGCGTCAAAATTTCATAATTATCGTTTTTCTTTAAGAAATCGGCAATTTCGTACAAATTCATCATAGCCTACTCCTCTCTGCCGGAGCTTTCTTCCGAATCGTCCTCCGAAATATCAAGGCTGTTGAGAATACGGCTGATTTTCGCGCCGTACTCAATGCTGTCGGTAGCCTTAAAAATAAGCTCGGGCACGTGACGCAGGTGCAGGCGCTGACCAAGCTCTCGCCTGATAAAGCCCGACGCCGATTTCAGCCCCTCTACGGCTTCTTCGGCTGCCTTCTGCTTTGCGCCCTTTTTTTGCATATTATTGTATTCGCGAACCGTTACGCCTTCTTCGATGCAGTCAAGCTCTTTGAGGACGCTTTCGGGTCCGGCCCAAGCGCTGATGTACACCGTACAGTAGGAAAGGTCGTTTGTGAGTTCAATTCTTACGATTGTCAAAAACGCCTTCCGTACTCTGGGGTCCTTAAGCTCTCTGAAAACAGCGGTCAGCTCTCGTTCAATATCTTCTTTTGTACGTTCAATTCTGTGACCCGACATTTTTATCACATCCTGTTTTATTTTTGCATTGCTTTCGGCGGCATCTTTGAAAAGGTCCGGCTGTGATGCAGCGCACCTTTTTTTTGCAAAAGTGGAAGCCTCTTCAAAACGATTTAAAATCTGCCGAATTGATACGTTCCGTGCCCTTCCGATAATTATTCATTGCATATTCCGGACCGGGCTCATCCGTAATCAATCTCTGTACTCTTCTATAGTGTAGACCTCGAACATATCGTCCTCTTTAATATCGTTAAAGCGCTCAAGTCCTATACCGCATTCGTAGCCCTCGTTTACTTCCTTAACCGCATCCTTAAAGCGCTGTAATGAAGCTATGGCATCCTCGGCAATTACAATGCCGTCGCGAATAACCCTGACGTTTGCATTGCGCTGAACCTTGCCGCTCTTTACATAAGAGCCCGAAATTGTGCCGACCGACTTAATCTTGATAACATTTCTGCATTCAGCCATACCGAGTACAACCTCTCTCGTTTTGGGGGCGAGCATACCCTTCATAGCCGACTCTATCTCATTGATGCAGTCGTAAATTACGCTGTACAAACGCATATCAACACCCGAACGCTCCGCATTCTCTGCGGCAACGGCATCGGGGCGAACATTAAATCCTACGATAATTGCGTTTGACGCTTCGGCAAGCATAACATCCGACTCGTTGATTGCGCCTACGGCGCCGTGAATCACGTTTACTCTGACCTCGTCGTTCGAGAGCTTTTCGAGCGACTGCGTTACGGCTTCAACCGAACCTTGAACGTCGCCCTTTACGATAATCTGAAGCTCCTTAACGTCGCCGAGCTTCATCTGGTCAAACAAATTGTCGAGCGTAACCTTTGTGCGTGCGTTAAACAGCTCCTCTTTCTTGGCGGACTTTCTCTGCTCAACAAGCGTGCGGGCAAGGCGTTCGTCCGATACTGCGTCGAAAACATCGCCGCCCGACGGAACCTCGTCAAGTCCCGTAATCTCAACGGGAACGGACGGGCCTGCCTCTTTAACTCTTTCGCCCTTGTCGTTGGTCATAACTCTTACACGGCCTACGCAGGTGCCGGCAATAATGGTATCTCCCTTGTGAAGCGTACCGTTTTGAACAAGCACGGTTGCCACGGGGCCTCTGCCCTTGTCAAGGCGAGCCTCAATAACCGTGCCCTTTGCGGCTCTGTCGGGATTTGCTTTAAGCTCTTTCATCTCGGCAACAAGATTTACCATTTCAAGCAGGTCGTCAAGACCCTCTTTGGTTTTTGCCGATACGGGAATACACGGTGTATCGCCGCCCCATTCCTCGGGGATGAGCTCGTATTCCGTGAGCTGCTGCTTTACAGCCTCGGGGTTTGTGCCGACCTTATCCATTTTGTTGATTGCAACAATTACGGATACTCCGGCGGCCTTTGCGTGATGGATAGCCTCAACCGTCTGGGGCATAATGCCGTCGTCGGCGGCTACAACAAGGATTGCAATATCCGTAACCTGCGCGCCTCTTGCACGCATTGTGGTAAATGCTTCATGTCCGGGGGTGTCGAGGAAGGTAATAGGCTTGCCGTTTATACTGACTCTGTAGGCGCCGATGTGCTGGGTGATGCCGCCGGCTTCGCCTGCGGTGACATTGGCGTGGCGGATTGCATCGAGTATGGATGTTTTTCCGTGGTCAACGTGACCCATAACAACAACTACGGGCGCTCTCTCTACGAGGTTCTTTTCATCGTCCTCGCTGTCGTCAATAATTTGCTCCTCGATTGTAACAACTACCTCTTTCTCAACCTTTGCGTGGAATTCCATAGCGATGAGCGAGGCGGTATCAAAATCAATGGTATCTGTTGCGGTAATCATAGTTCCCATAAGAAACGCCTTTTTAACAACCTCGGCTACGGTGGCCTTGAGCTTGAGAGCGAGGTCGGAAACAACGATTTCATCGGGAATTTGCACGGTAATAGGCTTCTGCTTGCGTTCAAGCGCAATACGCTTCAGACGCTCCTGCTCCGTTTCTCTTCTGCCTTGACGTCTGCCCTTTTGGCGCTGAGAACGATTTTTGAACTTCTGCTTTTGCACCGTATTGTCGGTGCTGCGCATTTTGGCATTGGCGCTTGCCAAATCGTCATACTTTGCGTTGTAGCGCTCAACATCAATATTTGTCGCGCGGGTATCAATTACTCTGCGGCCGCGTGAAGAGGTCTGAGTATCCTCGGCGTTATTCTCGGAGCCGTTCTGCCTTGCAGCGGTTTTTTCGCCCTGTCCGGGTTTGTATGCGGTATTGCCCGAGGGCTTTTGCTGTTTTTCCTGTTTTTTGGCTTTTTCACCCTTGGCTGACCTTTTGTCGTCTGCGCCCCTGTCGTTCTTCTTTTCCTTTGCGGACTCGGATTTCCTGACGCCGTTTTCCCCGGGCTGGGGGGTTTCCTGTCCCTCTTCAAGCTTCTTGTTGCGTGCCGCAAAGTAGGAATCAAGGCTGTCAACCTTGTTTTCCTGAGTTATTACGTCAAAAATTACGTCAAGCTCGCTTTCCTCAAGACCGGTCATCGACTTCTTTGATACTCCGCAATATTTTTCGAGAATTTCGGTAATTTTTTTGCTCGGAACCCCCAAATCGTTTGCAACTTCCTTTACCTTATATTTAATCATATAATTCTCCTCTCTGTTCGTTCATCTCGCTGTTGATTAGCTCGGTAAGCTTATCCGAAAAGCCCTTGTCCTCAATGGAGAGCACTCCGCAAAGCTTTCCGAGAGCAAGGCTGAGCTGCTCCTTGCTTCTGTTTATTTCAAGTACCTTTACGCCTGCCTGATGAGCCGCCGAAAGTACCGGTTTACAGCTGTTTTTTGAAAAATCTTTCGCAAAAATAATCAGCCTTGATTTACGCTTGATAATCGAGTCCGCCGACGGGTCGGCTCCGATGACAAGCTTGCCTGCCCGTCTGCAAATGCCGAGCAGTGACAAAATTCTGTCGTTCATTATCGCAGTCCTTTCCGTGGGTAACGCTTATTCAAGCTCCCTTTGCATTTGTTCATATATTTCTTCGGGAATTTTGCAGCTGAAGGCTCGTTCAAACCTGCGTGCCTTTCTTGCCTTTTCAAAGCAAGCCGCATTTCTGCATACATATGCGCCTCTGCCCGGCTTTTTGCCCGTAAGGTCAAGCGACACGCTTCCCGCTTCAATCACGTTGCCTTCCCCGTCCTTAACGTCGGGCGATTTGACAACACGGACAAGCTCACGCTTTTCTTTCATTTCACCGCAGCCGGTACATTTGCGCATAGGCACCTTTCTTTGCTTCAATCCAATTCCCTCCTTTTTAATCAAGACGGATCAATCTGCTGATTACAGTATAGTTTTTGGGATAACCGCAATATCTTATTCCTCGGTAATTTCCTCGGCGGATTCATCAACTTCCTCTGCGGATGTATCTTCGTTCGTATTATCGGCTGTATTTTCCGCTGCTTCTTCAGCGCCGTCCTCGTCGTCATCCTCACCGAAAAATCCGCTTTCGGGACGAATGTCAATCTTCCAGCCTGTCAGCTTTGCGGCAAGGCGGGCGTTTTGTCCCTTGTTGCCGATTGCAAGTGAAAGCTGACCGTCGGGAACCGTCACCTTGCAGCTTCTTGCCTCCTCGTCAACAATATCCACCTTGAGTACCGTTGCAGGTGAAAGCGCTGCGGAAATATACTCGTTTGTATTGTCGCTGTACTCGATGAGGTCAATTTTTTCGCCGCCGAGCTCTTCTACAATCTTGTTCACTCTTGAACCTCTTGAGCCTATGCAGGCACCGATTGCGTCAACGTCGGGGTTGTTGCTGGAAACCGCCATTTTTGTGCGGGAGCCTGCCTCACGGGAAATGGACTTAATCTCAACCACGCCGTCAAAAATTTCGGGAACCTCCTGCTCAAACAGGCGCTTTACGAGGTCGGGATGCGACCTTGTGATGATGGTGTGCGGACCTCTGTCGCCCTCCTTGACATCGGCGATGTAAACCTTGATGTAGTCGCCCTCTTTGAGATTGTCGTAGCCTATCTGCTCACTCTTGGGCAGAGTGGCTGCGCTTTTGCCGATTTTAATTGTTGCGGCTCCCGTTTTGGGGTCAATTCGCTCAACCTGGGCTGTGACAATTTCTCCGAGCTTGCTTTGGAACTCGATAAGGGTCTGACCCTTTTCACCGTCACGAATGCCCTGGCGGATTTCGTTTTTAGCAGCGGAAACGGCAACTCTGGCAATCTGCTTCGTATCGAGCGGAACCTCAATCTCGTCGCCTATTTCAAATTTCTTTCTCTTGTTGATTTTTGAAGCGTCCTCAAGCGAAATTTCAAAGTTGGTGTCAAGCACATCG
>JAJQDK010000063.1 GCA_021202245.1 Clostridiales bacterium | reverse complement strand
CCGGAGGTACGGGCCGAAATGTTCAGGAAGAAGCGTTCACAGCTTGCGCAACAGGCATTATGGTCAAATCCGGTATACTTAACGGACTGAGCGTAGATGAGGCAAAGGCAAAGATAATTGACTGGCTCACAAAAGAAGGCAAGGGTCATTCAAAGGTTAACTATAAGCTCCGTGACTGGGTATTCTCACGTCAGCGCTATTGGGGCGAGCCGATTCCTATTGTTTACTGTGAAAAATGCGGATATATGCCCATAGATGAAAGCGAGCTGCCGCTGAAGCTGCCTATGGTTGAGTCTTATGAGCCGACAGATAACGGCGAATCGCCGCTTGTAAAGATGACGGACTGGATTGAAACCACCTGCCCTCACTGCGGCGGAAAGGCAAAACGCGAAACCGATACTATGCCTCAGTGGGCAGGTTCCTCGTGGTATTATCTGCGTTATATGGACCCGCACAATGACAAAGAGCTTGCCTCAAAAGAAGCCTTGGAATACTGGGCGCCCGTCGATTGGTACAACGGCGGGATGGAGCATACTACACTTCATTTGCTTTACAGCCGTTTCTGGCATAAATTCCTCTATGACATCGGCGTTGTTCCTACTCCGGAGCCTTATGCCAAGCGTACCTCTCACGGTATGATTTTGGGTGAGAACGGAGAAAAAATGAGTAAATCCCGCGGCAATGTTGTAAATCCCGATGATATTGTCGATGAATACGGTGCAGACACAATGCGCCTGTATGAAATGTTTATCGGCGATTTTGAAAAAGCTGCTCCGTGGAGTCAAGCGAGCATTAAGGGCTGCAGAAGATTTGTGGAGCGTTATTGGAATTTGCAGACAATTTTGATTGACGGTGACAAAATCCGTCCTGAGCTTGAAGGTCCCTTCAATAAAGCAATCAAAAAGGTCGGAGAGGATATAGAAAACATTAAGTTTAACACTGCCATAGCTACTCTTATGGCGCTGATTAACGATATCTCAAATGTAAAATCCATAAACAGGGAAGAGTTCAGAACTTTCTCAATCCTGCTCAACCCCTTTGCTCCTCATGTTACCGAGGAGGTATATGAAGTCTGCAAGCTCAGCAAAGGTATTCTTGCCGAGGAAAGCTGGCCCGACTATGATGAATCCAAATGTGTTGATTCAACCGTTGAAATTGTTGTTCAGGTAAACGGCAAAATTAAAGCAAAGTTCAATATTCCTGTAGATGCACAAAAGGACGAAATTCTTGAACAGGCTAAATCTGATGATAATGTCAAAAAAGCTATACAGGGAATGAACATAATTAAGGAAATTGTTGTTCCGAAAAAGCTTGTAAACCTTGTAGTTAAGCCATAATTCAATTAATTAAATTAAATTTTCCTAAAATTCTAAATTTCTATTGACATTATTACTTGCATAATGTATAATAAGATTTGCAGCTTAAAGCAAAAGCAATATATGATTGTTTATCGCATTGCTTTTACTTGTTTTGCGCAGATTACCCATGCCGATTGGCAGATGGGAGGGAAGATAGATGGCAGAAATCAGATTGAAAGATAATGAATCACTTGAAAGTGCTTTAAGAAGATTCAAAAAGCAGTGTGCCAGAGCTGGCGTTATTGCTGAGGTTCGCAAGAGAGAAGCTTATGAAAAGCCTTCTGTAAAGCGTAAAAAGAAATCCGAAGCAGCTCGCAAACGCAAATATAGGTAACAAATCAAGCGGACAGAGCTTATCTGTCCGCTTTTTAACTTTATTATCTTAAATACATCGGGTGACAGTATGAAAAAAATACTAATTTTAATGGGTCCTAATCTCAATATGGTAGGCGTACGGGAAAAGGGCATTTACGGCGAGGAAGCTGCCGAAAGCATAAATGCTCAGATTATTGATTATTCCGTTAAATCAGGATTTAACGCCGAGATATATCAATCAAACCACGAGGGCGATTTAATTGATAAGATACACTCAGCAAAGGAAAGCTTTGACGGAGCAGTCATTAACGCAGGCGCATTAACGCACTACAGCTACGCTTTAAGAGATGCAATCGCCTGTGTGAAAATTCCGTTTATTGAAGTGCATATGTCCAACATTCACGCTCGTGAGGAATTCAGACACACCTCTGTTATTGCCCCTGTTTGCGCAGGTCAAATTGCAGGCTTCGGTAAAAACAGCTATTTTTTAGCAATTGACGCATTAAAGGATATGATTTGATGTCGGCACAGATTCAAAGCAGAGCTGATAAGCTGCGTTCATTGCTTAATGCAGACAACGAAGCCGTGCTTCTGACCGACGAGATAAATGTCGGATATTTTTCCGGTTTTCTGTACAGTGAGGGCGCAATGCTCATAACAAAAGAAAAATCGCTTTTATTTGTGGATTTCAGATATTTTGAAGCGGCGCAAAAGTATTCCTCAAGCTGTGAGGTTGTTCTGTTTAAGCAATTCAATCGGGATATTTCCGAATATTTAAAAAAATACATGATTAAAAATCTTTATATTGAAATTTCCGATGTCTGTATTAAAGCGTTCAATTCTTTAAAAGCTGAGTTTTCTTCAATCGGCTTCGAGTGTGTCACAACCTCTCTTCTTGACGATAAAATTTCCGAAATACGCAGCGTGAAAGATAAATCGGAATGTGAAAAAATTCTCAAAGCACAACAAATTGCCGAAGCTGCATATCTTGAGGTACTGAATTATCTCAAGCCGGGAGTTTCCGAAAGAAAAATCGCCGTTGAGCTGGAATATCTTATGAAGCTTAAAGGCGCAGAGAGCGTTTCGTTTGATTTGATTACAATAACAGGCAAAAAAACTTCCTTGCCTCACGGTGTGCCATCTGACGATATTGTCAGTGAGGGCGATTTTTTTACGATGGATTTCGGAGCTGTTTTTGACGGCTATCACAGTGATACAACCAGAACGGTTGCCGTAAAAAGTGCAAGCGATGAACAGCGCAGAATTTATGATACTGTCTTAAAAGCACAGCTTTCGGCCCTCAATGTAATTAAGGAGGGCGTTAAATGCAGCGAGGTAGACAAAGCTGCTAGAAATATCATTGCAAATGACGGTTACGGTGATTATTTCGGCCATTCAACCGGTCACGGAGTAGGGCTTGAAATACATGAAGCGCCCAATGTTTCCCCTAAAAATGATTTAACATTGAAATCCGGAATGATAATAACCGATGAACCCGGAATTTATTTGCCTGATAAATTCGGCGTAAGGATTGAAGATATGCTTTGTGTAACCGAAAACGGCTGCATAAATTTTGTTACTTTACCTAAAGAACTTATTATTGTTTAAAAAGCTTGATTTTTCGCAAGCTTTTATGTATAATGTTAGTTGTCATATTACGGTAATTATTTTATTTACCGTGAAAAGTATAATTTTGGAGGTATTACTAATGATATCAGCGGGTGATTTCAGAAACGGAGTTACATTTGAAATGGACGGTCAGGTTGTTTCCATAATTGAATTCCAGCATGTTAAGCCGGGTAAGGGTGCCGCATTTGTCAGAACAAAAATCAGAAATGTTATAACCGGTGCGGTAGTTGAAAAGACATTTAACCCTAACGACAAATATCCGACTGCTTTTATTGACAGAAAGGATATGGAATACAGCTATTCCGACGGTGATCTTTATTATTTTATGGACACTGAAACATGGGAGCAGATTCCGATTAACAAAAGTGTACTCGGTGACAGCTTCAAGTTTGTTAAGGAAAATATGGTTTGCAAGGTGCTTTCTTACAAGGGCAATGTTTTCGGAGTTGAACCGCCGAACTTCGTTGAGCTTCAAATCACAAAGACCGATCCCGGTTTTAAAGGTGATACAGCCACAAACGCTACAAAGCCTGCTACTCTTGAAACCGGTGCTGAAATTAAGGTTCCCCTCTTTATTGATGAGGGCGAAGTAATTCAGATTGACACAAGAACAGGCGAATATATGGGCAGAGCTTAATCTCTGCAGGAGAATTATTATGAATTTAACAGAAAAAATTGCTTATATCCGCGGTCTTGCCGAAGGTCTTGAGCTTGACAGCTCCAAGCCTGAGGTTAAGGTTATTGACGCTATTATTGATCTTCTTGACGATATGGCAGGTTCCGTAACAGATATGGAAGAGTTTTATGACGAACTCTGCGAACAGGTGGATGAAATTGATCAGGATTTGGCGGATGTTGAGTCCGACATTTATGATGATGAATGCGACTGCTGTGACTGCGAGGACGAGGATGATGAGGATAACCCCTTTTATGAGGTTACCTGCGGTGCCTGCGGTCAAAAGCTCAAGGTCGCCGAGGATGTTCTCCTTGAAGGCGAGATTGAATGCCCCAACTGCGGTGAGCTTTTAGAGTTTGATTTTTCCGGATTGTTTGATGATGACTGCTGTGATGATGAATGTACCTGCAGCGCCTGCGCATCCGATTCTGAAGAAGAATAATATTATTCACGAATTTAGCACCTCTCGTATATTATAAACGAAGGGTGTTTTTTTGTTATACAGAAGGCACCGCAAAAAAAGGCTTGTAAGATTAAAGCGCGCAATCTTCTCTTTGATTGCAGCCGCTGCTGCAATTGTCATATTCTGTGAATATCATTTATCCGATTTCAGACCCGAATATATAAGAGCTCAAGCTGAAATTTTATCCGTAAACTCTGTTTGTGATGCCGTTAATGACAGCCTGGAAAATTTAAATTACAGCTATGACGACATTGCAAAGGTAAATTATTCTGATGACGGCACAATACAATCTATAACAACCGATTCATTTAAAATCAATACTCTTAAATCAAGTGTTACCAAGGCAGTGCAAAATGAAATAGCTAAAATTTATGATAATGAAATAGAAATACCTCTCGGCGCTTTTACCAACATAACCGTTCTCTCAAACGCGGGACCGTGTATATGTATGAATTTTAATCTTACCGGAAGCTTTTCATCGGAAATTGTAAGCACGTTTGAATCCGCCGGCGTTAATCAGACAATCCACCACATCAGGCTTTTGCTTACCTCAAAAATTATGACCACTTCGCTTGACTATTCGGGTAATATGACATTTACCACCGACTTTGAAATTGCTCAGACAGTAATAGTGGGAACCGTTCCTTCAACCTACGGTACGCTGTATAAAACATATTAATCAAACATTCAAATAATTTAAACCTCGGCTGAATTATTAACTTGAAAAGAGTGTGAAAAAGATTGAAAAATAATATATCTTGTGTTATAATTATTCAGATAATACAACACAATGGGTAAGGAGGCATATATTTGCCTGATAATATAATTTCGACAAACAGTGTTTCTGAAAAGCAATCCGAATATATGAACCTGACAGCAGAAATTATGGAAATACGAAAAAGAGGCGAAAAGCCTCTTGCTTACATAAGAACCTACGGCTGTCAGCAAAATGTGGCTGACAGTGAAAAAATAAAGGGGATGCTTGCAAAATCGGGATTTGATTTTTCTGATACTCCGGATGATGCCGATTTTATTTTGTTTAATACCTGCGCTGTTCGAGAGCATGCCGAGGACAGGGTGTTCGGAAATGTAGGCGCGCTGAAAAATTTAAAACGAAAGCATCCGCAAATTGTCATTGCTCTCTGCGGCTGTATGATGGAACAGGAGCATATTGCAAACAGAATCTACAACAGCTTTCCTTTTGTTAATTTAGTATTCGGAACTCATTCTCTGCATCATTTTCCCGAGTTGTTATATAATTCTCTTGTTAACGGAAAAAGAATAGTTGAACGGGGCAATGATGATAAAAAGGTTTATGAGGGTTTTCCCGTCAAGCGTGACGGCATCTTTAAGGGTTGGCTGCCTATAATGTACGGCTGCAATAACTTCTGCACCTATTGTATTGTCCCTTATGTGCGCGGGAGAGAGCGAAGCCGAGAAAAAAATATTATTATCGGTGAAGCACGGCAAATGATAAAAAGCGGTTACAAGGATATTACCTTACTGGGGCAAAATGTAAATTCATACGGCAAAAATCTTGACAACGGCGTAAATTTTGCTCAGCTTATAAAGGAAATTGATTCGATTGACGGCGACTATTGGCTGAGGTTTATGACCTCGCATCCAAAGGACTGCTCAAAGGAGCTTATTGATACAATCGCCGAAAGCAGTCATATAAGCAAGCATTTACATTTGCCGTTTCAAAGCGGCTCCGACCGTATACTCAAGGCCATGAATCGTCATTATGACAGAAAGAAATACCTTGAAATTATAAATTACGCAAAGGAAAAAATCGACGATGTGTCCCTTACAAGCGACATTATAGTAGGCTTTCCGGGTGAAACTTACGAAGATTTTAAAGAAACCCTGTCGCTGATACGTGAGGTTGAATTTACGTCATTGCTCACCTTTATCTATTCACCCCGTGTAGGTACCCCTGCTGCCGAAATGGACGACCCTGTTTCCGCAGATGAAAAATCTAAATGGTTCAGAGAACTCCTTGATGTTCAGGAAGAAATTGCCGCCAAACGCTGTTCTTCTATGGTCGGAAGAGTTGAAAGGGTGCTTATAGAGGGCAAAAAAGAAAAGACCGATGAATTAAACGCCCGAACAAGCGGAAATATAATTGTGGAGCTTGAAGCTCCGCAGGAGCTTATAGGGACCTTTCAGAATGTTAAAATCACAAAAGCCCGCAATTGGATTCTTAAGGGAGAGCTTATCAGATGACCTCTCTGTCTGTTTTGCGGCTGCTCAATAAATAATAATTTTACGGAGGATAAAACTATGGATATTATCGAAAAAGCGAGAGAGCTCGGCAAGCTCATTCAGCAGGAGGATTCTTATATTAAATTGCAGGAGGTTCAGAAGTGCGCCGACGCCGATACGGAGCTTCAAAATTTAATCGGAGAATTTAATCTGAAAAGAATGGCTATAAATAACGAGGCTTCCAAATCAGACAGAGATCAGGACAAGCTTACTCAGCTTAATAACGAGATGAGAGAAGTTTATTCAAAGATTATGTCAAATGAAAATATGATTGCCTATAATGAGGCGAAAGATAATTTTGATGTCATTGCAAACAGAGTGCTTGCAATAGTTCAGCAGTCTGCCGAGGGCGCTGACCCTGAAACAGCCGATTATTCCGCTTCCTGTTCCGGAAGCTGCGATTCCTGCGGCGGATGTCATTAACCAACATATAACCTATATACTGCCGCTTTCCCGCCGTAAGAGCGGGTAAGCCTATTATGTGAATTGTTGATTATTTAAGCAAAGCCCCACAAAAAGTTTAAATTAAGTTGAGGAAGTGAAACTAATGGCGGAGTTATCTCCAATGATGAAGCAATATTTTAAAATCAAAGAGGAGAACAAAGACTGCATCTTGTTTTTTCGTCTCGGAGATTTCTACGAAATGTTTTACGATGATGCAAAGCTTGTTTCAAAGGAGCTTGAGCTGACTTTAACAGGGAGAGATTGCGGACTGGAGGAACGCGCGCCGATGTGCGGTGTGCCTTTTCACAGCTGTGAGGGTTATATAGCCCGTCTTGTTGCCAAGGGTTATAAGGTTGCCATTTGCGAACAGACCGAGGATCCCGCCAAGGCAAAAGGTCTTGTCAAGCGTGATATTATTCGTGTCATTACTCCGGGAACGGTAATGGAATCGAGTATGCTTGACGAAAGCAAAAATAATTATATTTGCTGTATGTACGCACAGGGCAAATCCATAGGTCTGTGCTTTTGCGATATTTCTACAGAAGAATTATGCGCTACTCATATTTCCGGCAAGGACTACTACAACATACTTACGGGTCAGCTTTCAAGCTATAATCCCCGTGAGATTCTTATCGGCGGCGATGTTGTTAAAATCAACCAGCTTCCAAAATTTATCAAATCTAAGCTTTCCGCCGGCGTTGAAATGCTTGAAGACAGTATGTTTGATGTAAAAACCTGCACACAAATTGTAAATGATCAATTCGGTGATGAATTAAGCCTTATCAGTGAAAATGATGTAGTTATTTCATCTGTGGGTTCTCTTATTTCCTATCTTAAAGAAACTCAAAAGACAGGACTTGAACGAATTAACCATATCGAGGTTTATCAGGAGAGCCAATATATGAGGCTTGATTATAATACACAGCGCAACCTTGAGCTGACTCAAACTATGCTTACTAAAGAAAAGAAAGGCTCTCTGCTTTGGGTTATAGATCAAACAAAAACTGCAATGGGCAAAAGACTTATGCGTTCTTGGCTTGAACATCCGTTAATGAGTATCACATCAATCAATAACAGACAAAGCGCTGTTGAGGAACTTGTTAATGATAATATGCTCCGTATGGAAATCACAGAAACAATTTCCGGTATCTTTGATATAGAGAGATTGATGACAAAGATTGTTTACGGCTCTGCAAACGCAAGAGATTTGCGTTCGCTTTGTTCTGCAATTCAGAATTTGCCGCAGATTTCCGAGCTTATTAAAGATTGCAGGGCTTCATATTTAAAAGAAATTTATAAGAATATTGACAAGCTTGATGATATTTATACTCTTATAGATTCTTCCATAGTTGATGAACCTCCGTTTACCGTTCGAGAGGGCGGTATGATTCGGCAGGGCTACAACGATGAGCTGGATTCGGTTTTAAATGATATGAATAACTCAAAAAGTATTCTTGCTCAAATTGAGTCAGAACAAAGGAGTGCGACCGGCATTCCTAAGCTTAGGGTCGGCTATAACAGAGTGTTCGATTATTATATTGAGGTTTCCAATTCTTATAAAAATCTTGTTCCCGATACATATATACGCAAACAAACACTTACAAATTGCGAAAGATATATAACTCAGGATTTAAAAGAGGCTGAGGGCAGGATACTCGGTGCAAAAGACAGGTCTGTTGCTATGGAGTTTTCTATTTTCGATGAGATTAGAACGAAAATTTCCGATAACCTTGAACGGATACAAAAAACAGCTAAGGCTATTGCCATTCTTGACGTTATCACCTCTCTTGCAAATGTTGCGTCAAACAATAAATACGTAAGGTCTGATGTCAACCTGTCGTCCGCAATTAAAATTAAGGATTCTCGTCATCCGGTTGTTGAGGTTTTGCTTAATGATGCACCCTTTGTTCCGAATGATGTGTATCTTGAAAATAATTCAGACAGAGCCGTAATTATAACCGGACCTAATATGGCAGGTAAATCCACATATATGCGTCAAATTGCTCTGATTGTTCTTATGGCGCAAATGGGCAGCTTTGTGCCTGCTTCTTCAGCCGAGATAGGCATTGTTGACAACATTTTCACACGGGTCGGCGCATCAGACGACTTGGCATCCGGGCAGTCTACATTTATGATTGAAATGCACGAGGTAGCCAATATTGTTAAAAACGCTACCTCAAAAAGCCTATTGATTCTTGATGAAATCGGCAGAGGTACCTCCACCTTTGACGGAATGAGCATTGCAAGGGCTGTGCTTGAATATTGCGCAGACAGGAAAAAGCTCGGTGCAAAAACTCTGTTTGCAACTCATTATCACGAGTTGACTGTAATGGAATCACAGCTTGACGGAGTAAAAAATTACAGTATTGCCGTTAAAAAGCGCGGCGATGATATTACATTTTTGCGCCGTATTATTCCGGGCGGCGCTGATGACAGCTACGGTGTTGAGGTTGCAAAGCTTGCTGGAGTTCCGCAGTCGATTATCACCAGAGCAAAGGAAATTCTTTCTGAGCTTGAAAACGGAAGCGACAGCGGTGTTGCCGACAATAATCAAATTTCACGTTCGGATTATGATGAAAATATACAGCTGTCCCTGATGAATTCATCCGACAGTGCGATAACTGAAAAGCTAAAAAACACAGATGTTAATACCTTAACGCCCATTGAAGCAATAAATTTGCTTTATGAGCTTAAGGGTATGGTCGATTAAATAAATTCCGATAAGGCGGTGACATAAATGGGTGTTATAAATGTCTTGGACAAGCACGTTTCCGAGCTTATAGCTGCAGGTGAGGTAGTTGAACGTCCTGCATCTGTAATAAAAGAGCTTGTTGAAAATTCAATAGATGCAGGTGCCGAGAATATTACCGTTGAGATTAAACACGGCGGCACAACATTTATGCGTGTCACTGACGACGGCTGCGGAATCTGTCGCGACGATGTAAGAGTTGCTTTTTTGCGGCACGCAACAAGCAAGGTCAAGCTTGAGGCTGACCTTGACAGCATTTCTACTCTCGGCTTCAGAGGAGAAGCTCTTGCCTCAATTTGCGCTGTGTCAAGATTACAGCTGATAACAAGAAACAGGGATGAAGAAACAGGAACAAGCTATGAAATTGACGGCGGGGAAGAGGTA
>JAJQDK010000075.1:289-10444 GCA_021202245.1 Clostridiales bacterium | reverse complement strand
AAAATTCTGCTCCTTCCCGTTTCCTGCGGAATCGGCTATGAGCTTATAAAAATCTGCGGCAGGCACGATAACCTTCTGACAAGAATTATCGCCGCTCCCGGACTTTGGGCGCAGAGAATCACCACCAAGGAGCCCGACGACGGAATGATGGAGGTTGCAATCACCGCAATCAAGGCTGTTATCCCCGACGACGGCTCGGACATTGTGGGCAATTAAGCAATGAATGCCTTTCAGCTGTTAAAGCACGCCGAAAAGCTGCTGGATAACGCCGGCATTGAATTTTCATCGTTTGAAGCCCGCTGTCTTGCGCAAAAGGTTCTCAAAATAAACAGAACGGCTTTTATCGCCGACGGCGACCGAGAGGTTCCCGGCGAAAAGCTCACGGAGCTTGACGGGCTTGTGCAAAGGCGGATTAACCGTGAGCCGCTGCAGTATATTCTCGGAAGCTGCAGCTTTTTCGGCTATGATTTTATTGTGGGCGAGGGCGTGCTTATCCCGCGGGACGATACCGAGGTAGTTGTCAATCTCTGTCTTGACTTTCTGAAAAGCAGAGAAAGCAAAAAAACGCTTGACCTCTGCGCAGGCAGCGGAGCAATTTCGGTTGCGCTTCAAAAAGCCGCCGGCGCAAACGTCACGGGAATTGAAAAAAGCGATGAGGCTTTTGAATATTTTAAAAAAAATATCGCTCTCAATCACTCAGGCGTTAAAGCGGTTAAGGGCGATATATTTGAATGTCGTAATAGCTTTGAGGATGAAAAATTCGACCTGATAGTTTCCAATCCGCCCTATATAAAAACCGAGGATATCCCCACCCTACAGGCAGAGGTTCAATCGGAGCCCAAAGCAGCGCTTGACGGCGGTGCGGACGGCTTTGACTTTTACAGAGAGATTGTAAATCACTGGAGCGTCAAGCTGAAGCCCGGCGGCGCGCTTGCCTTTGAGCTGGGCGAGGAGCAGGCACGCTGCGTATGTGAGCTTATGAAATCAAGGGGCTATGACAATATAAAAATTGCTCCCGATTTGGGAGGAATTCAAAGGGCGATTATCGGGACTTTGGTAAAAAAATAGAAAATTTGTTCGATTTTCAGTTGCATTTTCCACAGAGATACTTTATAATTACGGTGACGGCTTTTCCGTCATAAAAGGCAAATTTCCGTCGCTTTGCGGCGTTGCAGTAAATCGAACACGGAGGTATTTTATTATGGCAGTTGACAAGGCTAAGGCGCTTGAAACGGCGCTGACTCAAATTGAAAAGCAATTCGGCAAGGGCGCAGTAATGCGCCTCGGCGAAAACAAGCATATGAACGTGGAGCATATTCCCACCGGCTCTCTTTCGCTCGATATAGCGCTCGGTATAGGCGGACTTCCGAGGGGAAGAATTGTTGAAATATACGGACCGGAATCCTCCGGTAAAACCACGCTTTCGCTCCACTGCATTGCAGAAGGACAGAAAAACGGCGGAAACGTGGCGTTTATTGACGTTGAGCATGCGCTCGACCCCACCTACGCTGCCGTGCTCGGCGTTGACGTTGACTCTCTGCTTGTATCTCAGCCCGATACCGGCGAGGACGCGCTCGAAATTGCAGAGGCTCTTATCCGAAGCGGCGCCATTGACGTAATAGTTATCGACTCTGTTGCCGCACTTGTCCCCAAGGCTGAAATTGAGGGTGAAATGGGCGACAGCCACGTCGGTCTGCACGCAAGACTGATGTCGCAGGCTCTGCGTAAGCTTGCGGGCGCAATCTCAAAATCAAACTGCGTTGCAATTTTCATCAACCAGCTGCGTGAAAAGGTGGGCGTTATATACGGCAATCCCGAGGTTACAACGGGCGGCCGCGCGCTTAAGTTCTACAGCTCGGTTCGTATTGATATAAGACGTATTGAAACCATAAAGGTCAACGGCGAAATGATAGGCTCTCACACAAGGGCTAAGGTTGTAAAGAACAAGCTTGCTCCGCCCTTCCGCGAGGCTGAATTTGACATTATGTACGGCGAGGGAATTTCCCGTGAGGGAGAGCTTTTGGACCTTGCGGTAAAGGCTGACGTCGTGCAGAAATCGGGCGCGTGGTTCAGCTATAACGGCACTCGTCTGGGACAGGGCCGTGACAAGGTTAAGGAGCTTTTCAAAACCGACGAGGCTCTCGCAAAGGAAATTGAAGATAAGCTTATGGAAAATATAGATAAGCTTTACGAACGCAAAAAGCCCATGCCCAAGGTTAAAATTACCGAGATGCCCATTGCGGAACCAAAGGCGGCAACTCCGCCCGAAAGCAAGGCTGACAAGAAAAGCGCAAAAATTGACGTGCTTGTTGACGACTGATGCTTATCACCGCAGTTGAGCCGAGGAGAAAGATGATGAGCGCCCTCTATATTGACGGCGAATATGTTATGAACCTTGACACTCAAACGCTGATTGAAAACAGATTTGACGTGGGACGTGAAATTGACGATGATGATTTGCACGAAATCATCAGGCTGAGCAATGAACGCCGTGCAAAGGAAAAGGCGCTGTGGCTTATCTCTTATCGTGACCATTCAAAAAAAGAGCTTAAGGACAAGGTTAAACGCACAAGCGACGAGGAATCAGCCGAAAAGGCGGTAGAACGCCTTGAGGAGCTGGGACTGCTCAACGACGAGAGCTATGCCCGCCGCTATGCCGAACAGCTTTTGTTTTCAAAGCATATGTCGCCTAACGGCGCCGTTTATGCGCTTGTTCAAAAGGGAATTGACGAGGAGCTTGCCCAGCAAACTGTCGATGAAATTCCCGTTGACATATACGACAGCATAAGAACCGTTATTGACCGAAAATACAAAAACATTAACGATGAAAAGATAAAAAGACGGGCGGTATCAGCTCTGCAAAGGCTCGGTTACCGCTGGGACGAAATTAAAACCGTTCTTGAAGAATACAAAGAGGAATACTGACTATGAATTATAAAGTAGGCATTGTATCTCTCGGCTGCGCCAAAAATCAGGTTGATGCCGAAATGCTTTTGTTTACCCTCAAAAAACGGGGATTTGAAATTGTGAACGACCCTGCAAATGCAGATGCCGTAATAGTAAACACCTGCGGTTTTATCGAATCGGCAAAGCAGGAAAGCATTGATGAGATTATCGAGCTGGGCAAGCTGAAGCAGGAGGGCACAATCAAAGCCATTATCGTTACCGGCTGTCTTGCTCAGAGATACCAAAACGAAATCACAAAACAGCTTTATGAGGTTGACGCCGTAATCGGAATAGGCGCCAACGAGCAGATTGCCGATGTTGTGACTGACGTGCTCAACGGCAAAAAGGACGAAATTTTTCCCGACAAGCTCTGTCTGCCTCTTGAGGGCGGCAGAATACAATCCACCCCTCCCTACACCGCCTATCTCAAAATTGCCGAGGGCTGCAGCAACTGCTGTACATACTGCGCAATTCCTCTTATCAGGGGCAAATTCCGCAGCCGTCAGCCCGATGACGTTGTAAGGGAAGCCGAACGGCTTGCGGCAAACGGCGTTAAAGAGCTTAACGTAATCGCCCAGGACACCACAAGATATGGAGAGGATCTGTTCGGCGAGCCCTACCTTGCAAAGCTTTTGCGCAGACTGTGCCGGATTGACGGCTTAAAGTGGATAAGAGTTCTGTACTGCTATCCCGAAAGAATAACCGACGAGCTGATTGACACGGTTGCCGAAGAGGATAAAATTGTTAAATATCTCGATATTCCGCTTCAGCACTGCAACGGTGAAATTCTGAAGAATATGAACCGTCACGGCAACAGGGAAACGCTGACTGCCCTAATCAATAAAATCAGAAATAAAATTCCGAATATAATTCTGCGCACAACGCTGATAACGGGCTTTCCCGGCGAAACCGAGGAGCAGTTTGAGGAGCTTGCTCAGTTTGCCGCCGATATGAAGTTTGAACGTCTCGGCTGTTTTGCCTACTCTCAAGAGGAGAACACAAAGGCGTTTTCTATGCCCAATCAGCTTGACGAGGAAACCAAGCAAAAGCGTGCGGATATTATTGCGGAGCATCAGCAGAATGTAATGGAGCAATACTGCAAATCCTTAATCGGCAAGGAAATTGAGGTGCTGGTTGAGGGCTACGACAGGCTTGCCGAGTGCTGCTTCGGCAGAAGCTACGCCGATTCCCCTGAGGTTGACGGCTGTGTGTTCTTCACCTGCAGCGGCAAAAAGCCGCAGCCCGGTGAATTTGTAAAGGTAAAAATCAGCTACTACACGGGCTGCGACCCTATAGGAACGGCAGTATAGGCACGCCTCGCCTCACTGCAACATATTTTAAAATCAGAAGGTAATTATATGAATCTTCCAAACAAACTGACAACAGGGCGCATTTTGCTCGTTCCGTTTTTCGTTGCGGCTTTGCTCCTTGACTTTCCCGCAGACGACATTGCCGCCCTTGTTATATTTGCTGCCGCTTCGATAACCGACCTGCTGGACGGAAAGATTGCACGAAAAAGGAACCTTGTAACGGATTTCGGAAAATTTACAGACCCGCTTGCCGACAAAATCCTGGTGCTTGCCGCGCTTTTGTGCTTTGTGCAAAACGGACTTTGCGACTGCGTAGTAGTAATAATTGTACTTTTCAGAGAATTTTCCGTGACCTCAATAAGACTTATCGCCGACTCAAAGGGCAAGGTGGTGGCGGCAAACATCTGGGGCAAAGTAAAAACCGTTTCACAGATGATTGCCGTAATCGCAATTTTGCTTATGCAGATTATTCTTGATTTGCCCTCTCTCGGAGTTGAAATCAGCGAAGACTTCATTCTTGCCTTTAACTCAGCCGTTCCGGTTATCAGCGAAATACTCGTGTGGATTTCCGCCGTATTTGCTGTTATTTCGGGGGTAATCTATATATATCGCAACAGAAGCTTCATCAAGGATATGTAGCTCTCTGCTGTCGCAGTTCGGATGTGATGATTTGTTTAAAACTCTAAAATCTGATATTAACGCCGTGCTTGAACGTGACCCTGCCGCAAGAAACAAAGCCGAGGTGTTTTTTCTGTATTCCGGCTTTAAGGCTGTCAGGTCGCACCGCAAAGCAAATTGGTGTTACCGACATAATCTGAAATTTTTGGCACGCTGGATTTCACAGCGCAGCCGTCACAAAACAGGCATAGAAATTCATCCCGGCGCTCAAATCGGCAAAGGGCTGTTCATAGACCATGGTATGGGAGTTGTAATCGGTGAAACCACCGTAATCGGCGACAACTGCACCATATATCAGAACGTAACGCTCGGAGGAACCGGCAAGGATACCGGAAAGCGCCACCCCACCCTCGGCAACAATGTGCTTGTAGGCTCCGGGGCAAAGGTGCTCGGTCCGTTCACCGTGGGCGACAATTCCAGAATCGCCGCCGGTGCAGTGGTTCTGAGCGAGGTTCCGGCAAACGCCACCGCCGTGGGCGTTCCTGCAAGGATTGTAAAGATTAACGGCATACGCAGTGAAACACTTGATCAGATTCACGTTTCAGACCCTGTTGCCCTTGCGCTGTGCAACCTTGAGCATAAAATAAACGTGCTTGAAAAGCAGCTGCAAAAGCTTGAAGGCGCAGATGCAAAAGATATAAACGATAACGCAAACGGAGGTAAGGAGCAAAAATGATTTTATATAATTCTCTCGGACAGACAAAGCAGGAATTTGTGCCCCACTCACCCGAAAAGGTCAATATGTACACCTGCGGTCCGACCGTTTACCATTACGCCCATATCGGAAATTTGAGAACCTATATTATGGAGGATGTCCTTGAAAAATATCTGCGTTTTTCGGGCTACAACGTCAATCGGGTAATGAATATTACCGACGTGGGGCATCTCACAAGCGATGCGGACACGGGCGAGGACAAAATGCTTGCCGGAGCAAAGCGTGAACACAAATCGGTGCTTGAAATTGCGAAGTTTTACACCGATGCTTTTTTTGAGGACTGCGCAAAGCTCAATATTAAACGTCCCGACGTTGTTGAGCCTGCCACAAACTGCATTGATGATTTTATAAATATGATTTCCGTCCTGCTTGACAAGGGCTACGCCTATGTTTCGGGCGGCAACGTCTACTTTGACACCTCAAAGCTCGACACCTACTATGTGTTCGGCAATATGAACGAGGAGGATTTGGCGGTAGGCGTGCGTGACAGCGTTGAAGAGGACAAAAACAAGCGCAATAAAACCGATTTTGTCCTTTGGTTCACCAAGTCCAAATTTGACTCTCAGGAGCTTAAATGGGACAGTCCCTGGGGTGTGGGCTACCCCGGCTGGCACATTGAGTGTTCAAGCATAAGCTGCAAGCACAACGGAGAATATCTTGATATTCACTGCGGCGGAATCGACAACGCCTTTCCCCACCACACCAATGAAATTGCGCAGAGCGAGGCGTTTCTCGGCCACAAGTGGTGCGGCTATTGGTTCCACGTTCTGCACCTCAACGACGCAAGAGGAAAGATGAGCAAGTCAAAGGGCGACTTCCTCACGGTATCGCTCCTTGAAAGTAAGGGATATAATCCCCTTGTTTACAGAATGTTCTGTCTGCAAAGCCACTACCGCAAGCCGCTCACCTTCTCATACGAAAGCCTTGACAACACCGCAAAGGCATATGACAAGCTTATCGGCAGGATTTCCGCTCTTTCAAAGGACGGCGTTGCCGTTAAGGAAAAGGCTCAGCCATTTATCTGTGCCTTTAAGGAGGCTCTCGACAACGATTTGAACACCTCTCTCGGACTCACCTGCGTTTACGATGTGCTGAAATCAGACCTTGACGACGCAACAAAGCTTTTTGTAATCGGCGAGTTTGACAAAGTGCTTTCGCTTGACCTCACCGAAGGCAAGCCCGCAAAGACTCAAAGCGTTTCCGACAACGAGGCTTCCGCTGAAATCGAAGCGCTCATTGCACAGCGCACCCAAGCCCGTGCCGATAAGGACTGGGCAACAGCCGATGCAATTCGTGACAGGCTCAGGGAAATGAACGTCGTTCTTGAGGACACCAAGGACGGAATCAAATGGCATTACGAAAAATAAGTAATATTAAGCTATCCCCTCCTCATATGATTATGCGGAGGGGATTTTATGCGTTTATTGATTTTAACCAAACGAAGCTTAATTTCGGCAGGCTTCTGCCTTTTAATAGGAGTGTTGGCGGCTGCGACAGCGATAACCTCAACCGTCAAGGCGGTTCAAACGGCAAGTACGGAGCGTGAAATTCCCGTTTACTGTGTAGACACCGACAAAAAACAGGTTGCGCTGTCCTTTGACGCCGCCTGGGGCAACGAGCAGACGGACACACTGCTTGAAATTTTAGACAAATACGAGGTTAAATCCACGTTTTTCCTTGTAGGCGACTGGGTAGACAAATACCCCGAAAGCGTTAAGGATATAGCCGAAAGAGGCCACGATATAGGCAACCACAGCAACACTCACCCGTATATGACGCAGCTTTCAACAGGCGATATGACTTCTCAGATTCAGTCGTGCAATGAAAAAATCAAGAAGCTCACCGGCAAAGCTCCCACACTGTTCCGCGCACCCTACGGCGACTACAACAACGATGTGGTCAACACGGTGAAGAGCTGTTCTATGTACTGTATTCAGTGGGATGTTGATTCCCTTGACTGGCAGGACCCCACGCCCGAACAAATTACCGCAAACGTGGTTGACAAAATAACAAACGGCAGCATTATTCTTATGCACAACGGCGCAACAAACACCCCCGAAGCTCTTCCTATGGTGATTGAGGGCATAAAAGCAAAGGGCTACGAAATTGTCCCCGTATCCGAGATTTTGCTCGACGGCGAATACTACACCGACGTTCAGGGCAAAATGTGCGCAAAATAAATTCCCGAATATTCCGAGCGTGAGCATAAAGTTTGATTTTCTATCAGGCGTTCCGTCAAAATTTAAAAATAAAAATTCAATCTTATCCTCGGACCTATGCAAAAAATATTGAAATATGTATTTTTATATGCTAAAATATCAGTAAACAGGCTTACAATCTCGGCAAAGCCCCGTCGGACTATGCTGCAATCGGCTTTTAGCGCGCCGGTGCAAGCTGAATCACGCATAAATAATTCGATAAGGAGCTTGCCCTAAGCTATCAAAATACAGAGCGCCCGGCTCAGGAGGTCAAAATGAAAAAAGCAATCAGTCTTTTGTCAGCCTTTTTGGTGATATTCTCATCAACATTCCTATCGTCAACACTTGCTGCGGCTGCCGATGAAGCTTCAACAGCCCCGCTGAAGGTAAACGTCATCTCAAATTATTTCCCGTCAACCTCTGCGGAATACGATGCCGATACAAGCGAAGTAACCGTCACCTGCTATATGCAGTCGAGCAAGGATTTGCTCAACATTCAGTGGACGCTGTTCTATGACTCAACGGTATTTTCAATTTCTTCCAAAAACACAAGGAACACGGTAATCCCCGTGTGCTATTCTTCTACTGCTGTGTCCTATCATTATTCAGCCGTTTCCACCGAGGAAATGCCCGACGAAAACACCGACAGACTTAAAGCCTGCGCAACAAGCACCTCTCTGTTTGACACCTCATCCGAGTCGGCTGCCGTGTGCCAAGTAAAATTCAACGTGTTCGATTCAGATGCCTGCGTTGAAACAACGCTTACTCTGAGAGTGGACGTGCTTTGTGTTTCGGCGCTTGACAGTGAAGGCGTGGCAGACAGCGACGAGAACGTCTACCTTGTTAATCACGCAGTGCCCGATTATGACGGCAACGCAGATACAGTGGAGGTTTCTCTTGATACGGAGCTTTCGCCCGAATCAAATTATGTTGCCCCCACAACCACCGAGGCAACGGAATCGGTTGAAACCACTGCAAACAACACTACGGAGGAAAGCACAACCGAACAAAGCGAATCCTCAACCGCAGAATCCACAGAGGTAAACACGACCGAGCAGAGCGAATCCTCAACCGCAGAATCCACAGAGGTAAACACGACCGAGCAGAGCGAATCCTCAACCGCAGAATCCACAGAGGAAAGCACCTCGGAGCAGACAGACCCCGTAGCTACAGACCCGACGGAGGAAAGCACCTCGGAGCAGACAGACCCCGTAGCTACAGACCCGACGGAGGGAAGCACCTATACCGATGAAGCAACGGACATAAGCGTAACAGCCGATGAAGGCGGAGAGCTGAGCGTTGAGGACCTCACTCACAGCGAGAGCGCAGATGAAGTAAAGTCCTATCTCGATGAGGGCGAAAATCTGCTTGAATTATACAGCATTGAATTGACCGATGACGGAGCCGAATTTGAGCTTTCGGGCAATGTGACGGTGCAGATTCCCGTTACAAACGAAAATGCAGTGGTGTATAAAATTGAAGCCGACGGCACAGTTACCGATATGAACGCAGTATATACGGACGGATATCTTGTCTTTACGGACGATTCCCTCGGACTTTACGCTATAGTAATTAACAGCGATAATTTGCTGATGGGCGATGTGAACGGCGACGGATTTATCAGCGTTGCCGATGCCACACTGATTCAGAAATACATAGTGGGCTCATACTCCTTTACAAGCGAGCAGGCGCTTGTTGCCGAAGTAAACGGCGACGGAATTATTTCAATTACCGATGCAACCGCCCTGCAAAAAATGGTAGTCGGAACGACGTGACCTGTTGACTGCCCCGGCGGACAATTTGACCGAACAGAACAGAATAATACAGCTTTTCAAGCGCAGATAAAACGAAACGGCAGGATTGATTTCCTGCCGTTTTTGCGTGTATTCATACCTCTGATAATAAAGGCTTGCCCTAAGCCGTTCAGCTTATCATTTCAGCCATACTATATCGGTGTCGGTGGCAAGGTTGTCAATTCCGTAGAGGACAACAATCTGTTCGGCGTTTTCCTTTTGGGCAAGCTCCGAAACACTGAGCTTGTAATAACGCATATCCACCAAAATAACCTTGCTGTAATTGTCGGCGAGAAACGGCGCAAGGCAGTGAGAAAAGCTGTCCTTAATCAGCAAAACAGTTCCGCCCTCGGCGTCCGAGTTTGTAATCTCGGTAACTGCGTGATTGCCGTCAAGGAACACGGGATATTTGTCGTCCTCGCTGAGATGCTCCTCAAAAAACATTGAACCGCTGCTTACGGATTCATCGCCGTCGTTGATTGTCACCTTGATGTTGCTTTCGGAGTCGGCGGGAT
>JAJQDK010000075.1:0-279 GCA_021202245.1 Clostridiales bacterium | reverse complement strand
TAACAAAGCTCAAATTCCTCAGCGCCCGTGAGCCAAAAACCGCTTGTTGAATAGGTGGTGCCGTAAAAATCCTCATATGTTTCTATTTCAAATTTATCAATGTCGGTTGCTTCAACACCGAGCCGAACGCACAGCTCGGAGTAAGCGATATAGGCTCCGTAAGAGGTCCAGTGATGGTCGGTTTTGTAGTAAAGCTGATTACCGCTTGCGTACTCGTCCTTAAAGGTCTGACGCAAATCTACAAAGTCAATGCCGTATTCAGCCAATTTTGCCACGCTC
>JAJQDK010000139.1 GCA_021202245.1 Clostridiales bacterium | reverse complement strand
CAACGCTCTGTCAAGCTCGCTTGAAACAGAGCTTGCGATAGATTGCAACTTGCAACGGAGGAACCCAATGGAAAAATCAGTTATAAAAAACGCCGCAGTTATATCGCTTGCGGACAATATAAATACGACTGCCGATATACTCATTGAGGACGGAAAAATCGTCCGAATTGATAAAAATATTGACGCCGGCTGCGAGCTTGTTGATGCGCACGGACTTTGTGCAATTCCCGGTTTGACGGATATGCACGTACATCTGCGTGATCCCGGACAGACCGATAAAGAGGACATATATTCCGGTTGCAAGGCGGCTGCCGCAGGCGGTGTTACAAGTCTGCTTACTATGCCTAATACGCGCCCGACGGTTGACAATGCCGAGGTGGTAAGGTATATTCTTGATAAGGCAAAGGATGCCGATGCGCATGTTTATGCGGCGGCGAGCATAACCAAGGGGCTGAAAAGCGAGGAGCCTACCGACATTGAGGAGCTGAAAAACGCCGGTGCCGTAGCTTTGTCGGACGACGGCAGACCGGTTGTAAATACAAAGCTTTTGAGCGATGCAATGAAGCGGGCGCCGAGCCTTAATATGAAAGTAGTCGCTCACTGCGAGGATTTATACCTTGCGGACGGCGGAAAAATTAACGAGGGAGAAATATCCCGAAAAATCGGAGTTAAGGGTATTCCCGCCTCTGCGGAGGATTGCGGAACGGCAAGGGAAATTGCTCTTGCGGCGGCGCTTGATGTTCCGATTCATATCTGTCATGTAAGCACCAAAACGAGCGTTGAGCTTATCAGGGACGCAAAAAGACGGGGAGTGAAGGTAACTGCCGAAACTGCGCCGCATTATTTTTCACTGACCGAAAAAGAGCTTCTCAGAGGCGATGCAGACTACAGAATGAATCCTCCGCTGAGGACACGGGAGGATGTTGAAGCGATAATTGAGGGCTTGCGTGACGGCACTCTTGATGCAATAGCTACCGACCACGCACCGCACACACCCGAAGAAAAGGCGGATTTTGTAAAGGCGCCGAACGGCTCGATAGGTATGGAAACCTCACTTGCCGTCGGTATAACAAATCTTGTAAAGCCGGGATATCTTACTTTTGCGGAGCTGATTGAAAAAATGAGCATTAATCCGGCAAAAATTCTCGGAATCAACTCAGGCAGGCTATGTGTGGGCGCGCCTGCCGATATTGCTCTTGTTGACCCCGACGAGGTGTGGACGGTTGATGAAAACAAGCTTCACGGCAAGAGCAAAAACACTCCGTTTAAGGGCAGAACGCTCTACGGAAAGGTAAAGATGACATTTTTAAACGGAAAAGCCGTTTTTGAAGATAAAGATGAATAAAAAGGAGTAATAACTATGGCACAAAAAGGTGATTTGATGACTGTAAGACAGGACATCAGAGTAGTAGACGCAACAATCCGAGACGGAGGACTTTGCAACGATTTCAGATTTGAAGATAAATTTATAAAAGATTTGTATGAAGCCAACGTAAAAGCCGGCGTTGATTATATGGAGTTCGGCTACAAGGCTTCAAAGGAAATTTTTAACGAGGACAATTTCGGCAAGTGGAAGTTCTGCAAGGATTCAGACATAAGGAAGATTGTCGGCGACAACAAAACAAGCCTTAAAATTGCAGTTATGGCAGACGTGGGAAGAACAGATTTCCGCAACGACATATTCCCAAAAAAAGACAGCCAGATTGACCTCGTGAGGATTGCCACATATATAAATACAATTCCCGCAGCGGTTGAGATGATTGAGGACTGCGCAAAAAAGGGCTATGAAACTACCATCAATATTATGGCGGTTTCAAAGGCTAAAACAGAGGACATCAAGGCTGCGCTGGATATTCTCGGTCAAAGCCCCGTAAAGGCATTTTATATTGTTGACAGCTACGGCGCCCTCTATCCCGAGCAGGCCCGTCAGCTTGCCGAGCTTTACTGCGAAAAGGCTGAGCAATACGGCAAGACCGTGGGAATTCACGCTCACAACAACCAACAGCTTGCTTTCGCCAACACGATTGAAGCTATGACGCAGGGAGTAAGTTTCCTTGACGGAACGGTTGACGGAATGGGCAGAGGCGCCGGCAACTGTGCGCTTGAGCTTTTGCTCGGCTTCCTCAAAAACCCGAAATACAAGGTTGCGCCTATTCTCAAAATTATTGAGGAGCATACCAATAAGCTTAAAAAGCAGGGCGTAAAATGGGGTTATGACATTCCCTATATGCTCACGGGACAGTACAATACGCATCCCCGTCCGGCTATTTCATTTGTTAAGGAAAACCGTGAGGACTGCTCAAAATTTGCAAACGAGCTTTATGATATAATCAACAGCTGATTATGAAGCACCGTATGAATTTACAGCCGCAGCCGTTTGAAATGATAAACTCCGGCGAAAAGACTATTGAGCTTAGACTTAACGACGAAAAGCGGCAAAAGATAAAAACAGGCGATGAGATTGAATTTGTCCGTACGGACGATGAAACCATTACGTTGTCGGCGGAGGTCTTGCAAATTCATAAATTTTCTTCATTTGAGGAGCTTTACAAAAGGCTTCCGTTGACAAAATGCGGATATACCTACGAAAATTTGCCGTATGCAAAGGCAGAGGATATGAACGCCTATTATTCGGCAGAACGGCAAAAAGAATACGGCGTTTTGGGAATTGAAATAAAATTAAAATAATTCAAAGATGAGGAGATTATGAGATGGCTTTTGACAGGCTTATTGAAAACATTGTAAAAATGCAAAATCCCACGGTTGCCGGGCTGGATCCGAAGCTCGACTATGTTCCTGAGTCAATTAAGAAAAGATGCTTTGCCGAGTACGGCAAAACTCTTGAAGGCGCGGCGGCGGCTCTGCTTGAATTTAATAAGGCTCTCATTGACGCTTTGTATGATATTGTTCCTGCCGTAAAGCCGCAGGCGGCATATTATGAAATGTACGGCTGGCAGGGAGTTAAGGCACTGAGCGATACCGTTGCCTACGCAAGGTCAAAGGGAATGTTTGTAATCACCGACGGAAAGCGCAACGACATAGGCACAACTATGGAGGCTTACGCAGCCGCTCACCTCGGCACAACCGACGTCGGCGGTGAAAGTTTTGACGCCTTCGGCGCAGATGCTCTAACCGTGAACGGATATCTCGGCACGGACGGTATAAAGCCGCTTGCTGCAATTTGCAGCGAAAAAGACAAGGGGATTTTTGTTCTTGTAAAAACCTCAAACCCAAGCTCCGGCGAGCTTCAGGATATGAAGCTTGACACTGACGAAAGAGTATATGAGCATATGGGCAGAATGTGCGAAAGCTGGGGACAGTCCCTCGGCGGAAAATACGGCTACTCGGGAGTGGGCGCAGTTGTGGGCGCAACCTATCCCGAACAGCTAAAGGAAATGAGAGAAAAATGCCCTCATACCTTCTTCCTTGTGCCCGGATACGGTGCACAGGGCGGCGGCGCAGAGGATGTTAAGCTTGCTTTCGACAAAAACGGTCTCGGCGCAGTCATAAATTCAAGCCGCGGAATTATGTGCGCTTGGAAAAAGCAGGGACTCACCGAGGAGGACTTTACTCAAGCCGCTCGCAGCGAAGCGGTCAGAATGAGAGATGAGATAATTTCATCAATCGGCAAAATTAAGATTGTATGAAAAATTTACCGTACAATTAGTTTAAGTTGTTGACTTTACCACTGTGTTGGCGTATAATTTATTTGATAATTTTTATTTTATTTTTTAATAAGGAGATATTGATATGGCAAGAGTATATAATTTTTCGGCAGGTCCTTCAATGCTTCCCGAATCCGTACTTAAGAAAGCAGCAGATGAAATGCTTGATTATGAGGGCAGCGGTCAGAGCGTAATGGAAATGTCGCACCGCAGCAAGACGTTTGACAAAATGATCAAGGTCGCAGAGTCGCTCCTTAGTGAGATTATGTACATCTCCGACAATTACAAGGTTCTTTTCCTTCAGGGCGGCGGTTCAACTCAGTTTGCTATGGTTGCATTAAACCTTATGAACAAGAACAACAAGGCCGACTACATCATTACCGGCCAGTGGGCAAAAAAAGCATTTAAAGAGGCTTCACGCTACGGCGATGTCAAGGCTGTCGCTTCTTCAGAGGATAAAACCTTTACATATATCCCCAAGACGGATAAATCCACCTTCCGTGAGGATGCAGACTATGTTTACATCTGCCTGAACAATACGATTTACGGCACTGTTTACCACGAGCTTCCCGACACAGGCGATATTCCGCTTGTTGCCGATATTTCTTCAAACATTCTTTCCGAGCCGATTGACGTTTCAAAGTTCGGCCTGCTCTTTGCGGGCGCACAAAAGAATATGGCAGGCGCAGGTCTTACCGTTGCTATTGTTCGCGAGGATCTTATCGGCAACGCTATGGACATTACGCCTACAATGCTTGACTACAAAACTCAGGCTGATGCCGATTCGCTTTACAACACTCCGCCCTGCTATTCAATCTATATTGCAAAGCTTGTTTACGAGTGGATTAAAAACGAGGTCGGCGGTCTTGACAAGATGAAGGAGCTCAACGAGAAAAAGGCTAAGCTTCTCTATGATTTCCTCGACAGCTCAAAGCTCTTCAAGGGCACTGTGGTTCCCGAGGACCGTTCGCTGATGAATGTTCCGTTTGTTACGGGCGATGCGGATATGGATGCCAAGTTTGTTAAAGAAGCCACCGAAGCAGGCTTTGTAAACCTCAAGGGTCATCGCACGGTGGGCGGTATGAGAGCTTCTATTTACAACGCTATGCCTTATGAGGGCGTTGAAAAGCTCGTTGAGTTTATGAAAAAATTTGAAGCTGATAATAAGTAATCGGCAAAAATAATCAAAAGGATTGGATTAAAATGTTTAATATACTCACATTAAATAAAATCTCAAACGTCGGCACAAGCCATCTCGGAGATAACTATAACTACGGCGACGATGTGCAGAATCCCGACGCTGTCTTGGTGAGAAGCGCCGCAATGCACGATATGGAATTTTCAGATAACCTCCTTGCTATTGCAAGAGCAGGCGCAGGCACCAACAATATTCCCAAGGACAAATGCACCGAGCAGGGCATTGTTGTTTTCAACACTCCCGGAGCAAACGCAAACGCTGTTAAAGAGCTTGTTATTGCCGGTTTGCTGATTTCTTCACGTAAGATTACCGAGGGCATCGAGTGGGAAAAGGCTGCCTTAAAGGGCAACGGCGACGCTGTGGGCAAGATGGTTGAAAAGGGCAAGAGCCAATTTGTAGGCCCCGAAATCAAGGGCAAAACTCTCGGTGTAATCGGACTCGGCGCAATCGGTATTTTGGTTGCCAACTGCGCAGAGGCGCTCGGTATGAAGGTAATCGGCTACGATCCCTTTATGTCTGTCGGCAATGCGCTCAAGCTTGATTCCGCCGTTAAGCTGATGAAGAGCAATGAGGAGGTAATGACTAATTGTGACTATCTCACAATTCACGTTCCGCTTACTCCCGAAACAAAGGACCTTGTGGATGCAGATATGATTGCAAAGATGAGGGACGGCGTTCGTATTCTCAACTTCAGCCGTGACGGTCTTGTTAATTCAACGGCAGTGCTTGAGGGTGTTAAGAGTGGCAAGGTTTCAAAATATGTTACCGACTTTGCAACGGACGATATTCTCGGAGAGGAAAACATTATCTGTATGCCGCACCTCGGCGCTTCAACTCCCGAAAGCGAGGAGAACTGCGCTGTTATGGCGTGTGATCAGGTTATGGAATACCTTGAAAACGGCAATATTATCAATTCTGTTAATTATCCCGCTATTTCACTTGCAAGATCGGGCGACGACACCCGTTTCTGCGTAATGCACAAGAATGTGCCCGAACTTTTGAAAAAGGTTCTTTCGGAAATCAGCGGAAATGTTGAAAATATGCTCAGCAAGAGCAGGGGCGACTACGCTTACACTATTTTTGACGTAGCCGGCGGTAACGCTGCCGATGCAGAGAAAATTTCAGCCGTTGACGGCGTTGTGAGAGTGAGAGCTATCTGATTTTTCGGGTTTCTTCAGCTTTTTATAGTTAAAAATATAAAAAAATTTTATAAATAAGGGGTTGACAAGGTGTGGTAGTATGGTATAATTCGTTAGCAAGCAAGCAAGCAAGCAAGCAAGCAAGCAAGCAAGAGTATAACTGCGCCTTTTTACTCATTTAAATCAAATACAGAGTATAACAATAAGCTCACTGTCAGATGTTTGGATTTTTCCAAATGTCTTGCAGTGAGCTTTTTTTAATTTACGTAAAAAGGGCGCAAAAATATGAAAAAAATATTAAAAAGCAAAACCAATATTTTGGCAGGAATAATACTGGCTGTATATATAATAAGTCTTATACCTATTTTATATGTATCGTTTTTTAACCATCCTACGGCTGATGATTATGGATTTTCATCTCTGGTGCATAACACATATATAAACGGTGGGAATATTTTAGAAATAATAGGTTCGTCTATACAGCAAATTATTAATTTCTATTTTAGTTGGCAGGGCACATTTTCAGCTATTTTTATATTTTCCTTACAACCGGGAGTTTTTTCTCAAGATCTGTATTTTGCTACTACCTTTATAATGATAATCGCATTAACTTGTTCAACTATTTTCTTTTTTGACACAGTCATAGTAAAATGGTTGAAATCTAAGAAGTCTTACATGATTATAATTTCAATACTGTTACTTACTTTATCAATTCAATTTATTCCGGATAAAAACCAAGCTTTTTATTGGTTTAACGGTAGCGCTTATTATACTTTGTTCTATTCATTTGCATTGGTGTTGTTTTCAGTAACCATACGGATAATCCTTTCTGTAAAAAAAGGACTAAGGTTATTTTATGCATAATCGGTTCTTTTTTGGCAATCGTTATAGGTGGAGGTAACTATACAACGGCACTTGCAACAGCAGTTTTGACTGCCGTTGCTTTAATCGCCTTGATTTATAAAAAATCACCGGCAAAAATATATTGCGGCATAATTCTGTTATTTTTACTTATTGCTTTTGCAGTTAATGTTTTAGCTCCGGGCAATCAAATAAGACAGGAAATGGTTACTTCAATGTCCCCTGTAAAGGCGGTTATATCATCATTGTTTTATGCATTTGTTTATATCGGTGAATGGAGCGGATTACCGCAAATAATCTCTTTTTTTATTTATTACTCCGATTTTATATATACTCTCCGGAAAATGTAAATGGAATTTTAAATATCCGATTTTAGTTATTTGTTTAGCCTTTGGCTGTTATGCATCGCAATTTACTCCTCCGCTTTACGCTATGTCCTCTGTAGGCAGCGGCAGACAAATAGACATATATTACTACTCATATTATATACTTTTGGCATTTATGATTTTCTATATTTGCGGTTGGATTAACAAAAGATATTCAGAAATTACAAATATAAAGAAGCTTACGAAGTTTTCTTCAAAACACTTGGTTTCTTTAACATTAGCATTTGTTTTGCTGTTTGTATCCGGTTCCTTCAATCACGGGATAAAGGAATTAACATCTGTTGATACATTCATTGCGGCAATTACCGGTACGGTTAATCAGTATGATTATGAGTATAATGAAGTGTTAAATGTATTAGAATCTGATGACGAAGTTTGTGAAATAGATGATATAGAAACAGTTCCTGATTTTTTCAGTTCACTCGGAATCAGCGAATCATCCGATTACTGGATTAATCAACATTTGGCACGATATTTTGATAAGGAAGAAGTAGTATTGAAATCTTCCGAACAATAGTTTTTGCGTTTGATTACTGATGATGTACTCTGTAAATTGTTACATACAAAGCTTAAAATAATAACGATGATTTCTTGACTTAAAATCGTTGCAGGACGAGATTAAGCAAGGCAAATCAACTTAGTCCTGATTAAAAAACAGGGTAACGGAGAGATGACTGCCATTCCCCTTTTGTAGTGTAATTTGAATTTCGCTCAGTGAATTTTTTTGCATATTTTTCATAAAATTTTCAGCGGAACGATTGACAAACGTAAATGAAGTCGGTTATAATAAATTCAGTAAATAAAACTGTAAACATATGCAAATATTTTCATTGAAAGGACTGAGCAAAATGGAAATTCGCAGAGATCGCTATTTGAATAAGCTTTTATTAAAACAAAATAACGGACTTATTAAGGTCGTTACCGGAATTCGTCGATGCGGAAAATCGTATCTTATTTTTAATATATTTAAAAAGCATCTTCTCGAAAGCGGCGTTGAACAAAATCATATTATTGAAATTGCCTTTGATTCCTTTGAAAATAAGGCATACCGTGACCCGAATTTGCTTTATCCGTATATCAAGGAACAGATTAAGGACGACAAAAACTATTATATTTTGCTTGACGAAGTGCAGCTTTTAGGGGAATTTGAGTCCGTCTTAAACGGACTTATGCGTATCCCTAATGTTGATGTTTATGTAACCGGCAGTAATGCAAAATTCCTTTCAAAAGATATTATCACCGAATTTCGCGGGCGCGGCGACGAACTCAAAATGCAGCCGTTGTCTTTTTCCGAATTTATGTCGGTTTACAGCGGTGATCGGTACGAGGGTTGGAGCGAATATGTGCTGTACGGCGGATTACCTCCCGTAGTGCTTTTGAAAAAAGATGAGGAAAAAATAGATTTTTTAAAGCATTTGTTTCAAGAAACATATATAAATGATATTGTCGGACGTCACAGAATAAAAAATGTTGAAGAATTTGAGGAGCTTATTGATATTCTGGCTTCGGGAATCGGTTCACTTACAAATCCGAAAAAATTATCCGACACTTTTAAATCGAAAAAGCAGAAAATAATTAACGTAAACACAGTTAAAAAGTACCTCGATTTTCTTTGTGACGCTTTTATCGTAAACCGTGCCGTTCGATATGATATTAAGGGAAAACGGTATATAAATACGCCGTATAAATTTTATTTTACGGATTTGGGACTTCGCAACGCTCGCATTAACTTTCGTCAAATTGAAGAAAACCACACAATGGAAAACGTGATTTTTAATGAGCTTACTGCCCGTGGCTTCAATGTGGATGTGGGTTTGGTTCCCTTCAGTCAAAAAGATAAGTCGGGCAAGCTTGTGCGCAAACAGCTTGAGGTGGATTTTGTCTGTAACAAGGGTTCTAAGCGCTACTATATACAATCCGCTTTCACAATTCCCGACGATAAAAAAATGCAGCAGGAATCAAATTCTTTACAAAGAATAGACGATTCATTCAAAAAAATCATCGTTGTAAAGGATGTTATGAAGCCGAGATATACAGAGGACGGCATTTTGGTTATAAATATTTACGACTTTCTTTTGAACCAAAACAGCCTTGACGCTTAAAAGTTAAAATAAAAGCACAAGGAGCGGAACTACAAAAATCCGCTCCTTGTGTTTTATGCTGTTGTCTGATTATTCCGCAACAAAGGTTATGTGTAGAAATGCTGCATATTCTTCTGCGCATGAGCCTGATTTGCCGTAAATGGTTGAAACGCTGTTAAAGAAAGCATCAGTTTCGATTGATGTCACGCTGTCCGGGATTGTTATGCTCGTAAGGCTGCTGTTATAGAAAGCATAATCTCCGATTGATGTCACACTGTCAGGTACTGAATATGAAGCATCGGTTTTTCCTTCGGGATATCTAATAAGCACGGTCTTATCTTTATTAAATAAAATACCGTCTTCGCTTGAATAAGAGGGATTATTGCTGTCAACTTCGATTTGCGTGAGATTTGTGAGTCCGTAAAAATTGGAACAGTAATTTACGCTTGCAGAGATTTTTATACTTGTAAGATTATAACAATCATCAAATGCTCCACTTCCAATGTTTATTACACTATCCGGTATAGAATATGAAGTATCGGTTTTTCCTTCAGGATATCTATAAAGCACTTGCTTATCTTTATCAAATAAAACGCCGTCTTCACTTAAATAATAAGAATTGTTGCCGTTAACTTCAATTTCTGTGAGATTTGTGAGACCGTCAACAAAATTGGAGTTAATACGTATTACACTCGCCGGAATTTCAAGACTTGTAAGCGATTCACAATAACTAAAGGCGTCGGCAATAAAATATGTTTCAGAATATTCATTACGCTGTTCATCGAGAGCCTCGTCGTCTAATTCTTCGTCAACTTCATATAATATTGTTTTTTCTGTTCCGTATGTAGTTACTTTTTCAAGGCGACTGCAGCCATTGAAAGCATCATATTGAATTGATATGATGCTGTTCGGAATGGATATTGACGTCATATCATAATCTTCAAACGCTTCTTCTCCGATTACCGTAACCGGTCTGTCGTCAATTGTTTCGGGAATGACAATCTCCAAATCGGAACCGATATATCCTGTAATTGTTACTTCGCCGTCCTCAAATTCGTATTCAAAATCTTCAACGGGCGAAGCCTGCACACCTCCGCAGGCACACAAAAGCGTGCAGAGTAATGCTGCCAAAGCAAGTGAAATAAATTTTTTCATCTTTTTCATTTTAATTTTCTCCTCA
>JAJQDK010000120.1 GCA_021202245.1 Clostridiales bacterium | reverse complement strand
AACGCCGTGTAACCTAATAAAAACTATAATTTATTTTTATCCATTTTTGATTTAACGGTAAACGAATAAAATTTTATCAAATTTTTATTTTTAATTAAAATAATCTGCCTTTACCTCGGGCAGATAATATCCGCCCCTACGAGGTTGTGGGTCATCAAGTGACAGCACACAGTGGTATACATTGCGGCAATGGCGGTCACTGACCGCCGCTACGAACGGGTTATAATTTTAGCGTATCATCGCAAAGAAAGCTGCGGCATAATATTTTTAACTCAACACTCCAAACTCCAAACTCCACACTCCCCACTGACCGCCGCTACGGATGGGCGAGTAAAAAATTACACATCGGTACACAGTGGTAAATTTTGCGTTTCGGCACTATAGAAGCTGCCGTTTAAATTATCCGGCGGCTCAGTTAAACATATTCATTGCACGGTCTGTTTTGCCGTCGGTCATAAGCTCTACTGCCTGAGCAGCGTTTTCAAACATATTTTCAAGCGTTTTCAGCTCGCCGTCGGTAAATTTGGAAAGCACCCAATCGGCAAGCTCCCAATCGGGATTCGGCTTTGCGCCTATTCCTATTTTTATGCGGGGAAAGCTGTCGCTGCCGCTGAGGTGAATTATGCTCCTCATACCCTTTTGACCGCCGTCGCTGCCCTTTTTGCGGATACGCATTTTACCCACGTCAAGCGAAACATCGTCAAAAATAACAATCACGTTTTCGGGCGGAAGCTTATAAAAGCGCATCGCCTCAACCACAGCCTGACCGCTGTTGTTCATATAGGTTGTCGGCTTCATCAGCATCACCCTTGCCGAGCCGATTTTACATTCCCCTACAAAGCTCTTAAATTTGATTTTGTTGACCCTGCAGCCGTATTTTTCGGCTATGTAATCAAGCGCCATCCAGCCCGTATTGTGACGGGTGCGCTGATATTTTTTATCGGGATTTCCGAGCCCTGCTACAATATATTCCACGGGCCCCGTAATTTTATTTTTACCGAACATTTTTATTCCTCTCCGCTTTTCAGCTTTACCGATACAACGCAAATACGGCGGGTTTGTCAAAACCCGCCTGAGCTTGCTGTTTCATTTTACTCCGTTTAATCCGAGAAAACGGCACCTCGGTGTCGAAAATCCCGACGGTTTTTTCAGCTTTATCAGCCGAAAGCTGCCGTAAACGGCTTATCGTTATAAATTCTCGCAATAGCCTCGGCAAATGTGGGAGCTACAGGGAGAATTGTGAACTTGTCAATCATCTTTTCCTCGGGAACCGGAATGGTGTCAAGGAGGACAACCTCTTTGATTGCGCTGTTTTTGATTCTCTCAACGGCGGGGCCGGAAAGAACCGCATGGGTTGCGCAGGCATAAACCTCGGTTGCACCGCCCTTTTCAACTATTGCGTTTGTGGCGTTGCAGAGCGTGCCGGCGGTGTCAATCATATCGTCAACCAAAATAACCTTTTTGCCCCTTGCGTCGCCTATGATGTTCATAACCTCGCATACGTTTGCCTTGGGTCTGCGCTTGTCGATAATTGCCAGTCCCGTGCCGATTTTTGAAGCGAAATTCCTCGAACGTGTTACCGAGCCGAGGTCGGGAGAAACTACAATATAGTCGTCAAAATTACCGCCGATTTTCTCCTTCATATGGTTGGCAAGCAGGGACGCGCCGTGAAGGTGGTCAACGGGAATATTGAAAAAGCCCTGAATCTGATTAGCGTGGAGATCCATCGTAAGCACACGGTCGGCACCTGCCGTTGTAATAATATCTGCGCAGAGCTTTGCCGAAATCGGATCTCTCGCCTTGGCCTTTCTGTCCTGTCTTGCATAGCCGAAATATGGCATAACAGCAGTAATTCTTGCGGCGGAAGCACGTTTCATTGCATCAATCATAATAAGCATTTCCATCAAATTGTCATTAACGGGCGTACAGGTAGACTGAACAATAAAGCAGTCGCTGCCTCTTACGGACTCGTGAAGCGATACCGCAATCTCGCCGTCGGAAAAATGAGCGCAGTCGCTTTTTCCGAGCGGAAGTCCCAAACAGCCCGCAATTCCCTGAGCGACGTCCACATTTGAACTGCCGGTGAAAATTTTGATGTCCTTACCGTGAAAATTCATTGTAATAACTCCTTTTTTATGATTATAAATGATTTAAATCGGAGCAACGCTCTGTCAAGCTCGCTTGAAACAGAGCTTGCGATAGATTGCAACTTGCAAAGGGGAGCGTTAGCTCCTCAGTGTTTCAGCGGGAGATTACAACTCCCACTGAAATGATGAATGGCACCCGCCGCTTTAGAGGCGGGGGGACATCTTTGCACAAGTTATAATAAACAGGTATATCCCTTATCTTCGGCAATTTGATTAAGCTCCTCAAGCTGAGCCGGGTCGTTGGCGCCGAGCACCGTGTCGCTGTTTTCCACAGTGAATGCTCCTACCCTCTGACCGTCCTCAATCAAAAGCTTGAGCGCGTCGGGAAGATAATATTCCCCGGCGTTATTGTCCGATTTTATTCTGTGCAACACCGAAAGCAGCTTTTGCACGTCAAACCAAAAGCCGCCCGAATTTACCTCGGTTATCTTCAGCGTTTGCTCGTCCGCATCCTTTTGTTCAACGATTGCCCTTACGCTTCCGCTCTCGTCACGCACAATTCTGCCATAGCCCGTCGGGTCGCTTACATTTGCAGAAATTACCGTTGCGGCGCAGCCGTCGTTTGTATGCTGCGCAAGCGAGCTTTTAATTGTTTTGCTGTCCATAAATGGGGCGTCGCCGTTGAGGATTACCGTGTTGCCGTCGTGCTTTTTCAAAAATTCCTCAGCCGTCATAACGGCGTGTCCGGTGCCCAGGCGTTCAGCCTGAAATACGCTTTCCACGTTGAAATCGAGGGAATTTAAAAATTCCTCTACACATTCCTTTTTGTATCCCTTTACAACGCATATATCATCAATTCCCGCATTTTTCAGCGCAGAAATAACCCACATAAGCATCGGCTGACCGAGCACCTCGGAAAGAGTCTTGGGCTTATCGGATTTCATACGCTTGCCCTCTCCTCCGGCAAGTATAATTGCACAGTTACTCATATTTTTTCCTCTGAGCTTTTCTTTAATTTGTTTTTAATCCAAGCAGTGCAGGATAAGCTCACTGCGCCTTAGATTAACTCCGTAAAAACGTGTGAGCTTTCAACTCACCGCACACTTACAGACAATATTATTATCGCATAAATTCCGCAAATTTCAAGTAAAATTTACAAAAAAGCGATATTTGTAAGCATTTTAAACGATTTATACAATAATCGCAAAAATTAAACTTGTTTTTTTATATGAAAAATTTTCAAAAAAATATAGCTATTTTTGCTAAACTTTGATATAATAACTATCAGGCTTATACAAGCAGGCAGTGTTAAGCGAGCTTTATCGGGCTTTGTTCCGAATTAAACAGGCTGAATCGCCGCCACAGCCGTATATATTTTATTATTTTAGGAGGATTACCAAAATGGCAAACAAATGGGTATACCTTTTTACTGAAGGTAATGCTAACATGCGTGAGCTTCTCGGCGGTAAGGGTGCTAACCTTGCAGAAATGACAGGCTTAGGACTTCCTGTTCCCCAGGGCTTCACTATTACAACGGAAGCTTGTACTCAGTATTATGAGGACGGCAGAGAAATCAATGACGAAATTCAGGGTCAGATTAACGAGTACATCGAAAAGATGGAAGAAATCACCGGCAAGAAGTTCGGCGATAAGGAAAATCCGCTCCTCGTTTCGGTTCGTTCGGGTGCAAGAGCTTCAATGCCCGGTATGATGGATACTATCCTCAACCTCGGTCTTAACGAAACAGTTGTAAACGTAATTGCAGAGAAGTCCGGCAACCCCCGTTGGGCTTGGGACTGCTACAGAAGATTTATTCAGATGTACTCCGACGTTGTTATGGAGGTCGGCAAAAAGTACTTTGAAGAGCTTATTGACAAGATGAAGGCTGAGAGAGGCGTTACTTACGACGTTGAGCTTACCGCTGAGGACCTCAAAGAGCTTTCTTCACAGTTCAAGGCTGAATATAAAGCAAAAATCGGTCAGGACTTCCCCGACGATCCCAAGGAGCAGTTAATGGGCGCCGTTAAGGCAGTATTCCGTTCCTGGGACAACCCCCGTGCAAACGTATATCGCCGTGACAACGATATTCCCTATTCTTGGGGTACAGCCGTAAACGTACAGTCTATGGCATTCGGTAATATGGGCGACGACTGCGGAACCGGCGTTGCATTTACAAGAGATCCCGCTACAGGCGAAAAGAAGCTTATGGGCGAGTTCCTTATCAACGCACAGGGCGAGGATGTTGTTGCAGGCGTTCGTACTCCTATGCCTATCGCAAAGATGGCAGAAGAGTTTCCTGAGGCTTTCGAGCAGTTCCAGCAGGTTTGTCAGACGCTTGAAAACCACTACAGAGATATGCAGGATATGGAGTTCACAGTTGAAAACAAAAAGCTCTATATGCTCCAGACAAGAAACGGCAAGAGAACAGCTCAGGCTGCTTTGAAGATTGCCTGCAACCTCGTTGACGAGGGTATGAGAACCGAAGAAGAAGCAGTTGCTATGATCGATCCCCGTAACCTTGACACACTTCTCCATCCCCAGTTTGACGCTGCCGCTCTTAAGGCTGCAACTCCCATGGGCAAGGGTCTCGGCGCTTCTCCGGGCGCTGCCTGCGGTAAGGTAGTATTCACTGCAGAGGACGCTGAAGAGTGGAATGCTAAGGGCGAAAAGGTTGTTCTTGTTCGTCTTGAAACCTCTCCCGAGGACATCACAGGTATGAAGGCTTCTCAGGGTATCCTCACAGTCAGAGGCGGTATGACATCTCACGCAGCAGTTGTTGCGCGCGGAATGGGTACCTGCTGTGTATCCGGCTGCGGTGATATCACTATGGACGAGGAAAACAAGAAATTCACTTTGGCAGGCAAGGAATTCCACGAGGGAGATTACATTTCAATCGACGGCTCAACAGGCAACATCTATGACGGCGTAATTCCTACGGTTGACGCTACAATCGCAGGCGAGTTCGGCAGAATTATGTCCTGGGCCGACAAATACAGAACACTTAAGGTAAGAACAAACGCAGATACACCTGCCGATGCTAAAAAGGCTCGTGAGCTCGGCGCCGAGGGCATCGGTCTTTGCCGTACAGAGCATATGTTCTTTGAAGAGGACAGAATCGCTGCATTCAGAGAGATGATCTGCTCGGATACCGTTGAAGAAAGAGAAGCTGCTCTTGAGAAGATTCTTCCCTATCAGCAGGGCGACTTTGAGGCTCTCTACGAAGCTCTTGAAGGCAACCCCGTTACAATCAGATTCCTCGATCCGCCTCTCCACGAGTTTGTTCCCACAGAGGAAGCAGACATTCAGAAGCTTGCAGATGCTCAGGGCAAATCCGTTGAGGACATCAAGGCTCTCATCTCTTCACTCCACGAATTCAACCCGATGATGGGACATCGCGGCTGCCGTCTTGCAGTAACATATCCCGAAATTGCAAGAATGCAGACAAAGGCAGTTATCCGTGCCGCTATCAATGTTCAGAAGGCTCATCCCGACTGGACTGTTAAGCCCGAAATTATGATTCCTCTCGTATGCGAGGTTAAGGAGCTTAAATACGTTAAGAAGATTGTTGTTGAAACAGCAGACGCTGAAATCGCTGCCGCAGGCATTGAGCTTGAGTACGAGGTTGGCACAATGATTGAAATTCCGAGAGCTGCTCTCACAGCCGACGAGATTGCTACCGAGGCTGACTTCTTCTGCTTCGGCACAAACGACCTTACTCAGATGACCTTCGGCTTCTCAAGAGATGATGCAGGCAAGTTCCTCGATGCTTACTATGATGCAAAAATCTTTGAGAACGATCCGTTTGCTAAGCTCGATCAGACAGGCGTTGGCAAGCTTATGGAAACAGCTATCAAGCTCGGCAAGCCCGTAAACAACAAGCTTCACGTAGGTATCTGTGGTGAGCACGGCGGCGATCCGTCCTCTGTTGAGTTCTGCCACAAGATCGGCCTTGACTATGTATCCTGCTCACCCTTCCGTGTGCCGATTGCTCGTCTTGCCGCTGCGCAGGCTGCCGTAAACGACAAAGCAAAATAAGCTAATCAGCTGATTGCATCCGATTTGATTTTTGACATTTTCTTTTCGGACCTTATCGGATTTTCCGATATACAAGGCTTGACAAAGCCAAGGGCTGTTCCCGATTGAGGAACAGCCCTTTTTGCCGTCCGGCTGAAAAGCACGGATGATTGTTTAATTGTAGGTTTTTTACCGCCCAATTTAGCTCGGAGCAAAGTCTGATGTAGGCTCCGCTTAAAATTGGCAAATAGATTATTTCAATGATGCCTTGTAGCCCTCTCCCCATTCCCACATTGCATCAAGAATGGGCTTTAGACTTTTGCCCAAATCCGTCAGAGTGTACTCCACCCTGGGCGGAACCTCCGCATACACCTTGCGTGTGAGCAATCCGCTGCTTTCCATTGCACGAAGCTGGGCGGTCAACACCTTTTGAGAAACATTTCCCACCGATTTTTTTAATTCTCCGAATCGCTTTGTTCCTGTCATTAGGTCGCGCAAAATCAACACCTTCCATTTATCGCCGATAAGCGTTAAGGTTGTTTCCACCGGACAGGCAGGCAATTCACCGCTGACTTTTTGTTCAGGCATTTTATGCTCCTCCTTTATTTTGAACTTCCGCCGAAAGACGGACGCCGTATGAGCTTAGTATATACTAAGTATATAAAAATATCAAGGTTTCTTTTTGAAACTAATAGCACTAAATCAGGAGAAATAAAAAAATTTTAAAAATTTTTATTCCGCAATCTGCCGTGAATTTCCCCGTGTTTACGCAAAGGTTTCCCCGAGGTAACCGTCCGATAGTTACCTTTTGGTAACTACACCACAATAAAGTGCTTACTTTACAATTGAAACTGTTATGAATATAATATACTCAAGAGCTGAACAGGACGGCCGTTGCAAAGCTCAAAAGTACAAAATATCATAAAATGCTCAGGAGGTTTTTACTATGAACAAGAATACATTTACAAGCATAAAGCTCGCAAAAGGCGAAATGAATGTTTATGACTTCGGAAGCGTGAAGCTGCACGCTTACAAAACCAACGATTTTATCGACGATGAAGTATTCATTGTTGAGAAGAACGGCAAGGCTGTCGTTATTGAATCCCCTTGCTTCTTTGAAAACAACAGGGAGCTTGCCGAATATTTAAAAGATATGCAGGTAGAGGGTATGCTCGTTGCTTATCACGGCGCAGGCGCAACCTTTCTTCCCGATGTTCCGAAGTATGCAGCGCAGAACGCAGTTGAATTTTCCAAAAACGGAGGCGGCAAGGATTTGATTGACAGCTTCACCGGCTCCTTCGGAGAAATCTTTGACCCCTCGGTTCACAAAATCACCAATGTAATCGAGCCCGGCAAGGTAACAATCGGCGGCATTGATTTTGTAATCAAGCAGACAAACGATGCTTTTGATGTGGAAATTCCCGAAATCAACGCAGTTTACACTCATATGCTGGGACACGACTGCCACTCCATTGTTGCCGGCGCAGGTCACGCTGACGCAATGATTGCAGAGCTTCGCAGCTACATTGAAAAGGGATACGACCTGATTCTCACCTCCCACTATACGCCGGAGGATTTGAAGGACGCTCAGACAAAGATTGAATATCTGGAAAATCTTAAAAAGATTGCTTCCGACGTTCAGAACGCCGATGAGTTTAAGGCAGAGGTCGGCAAACAATATCCGCAGTACAGCGGTCAGAATTACCTCGAGATGACGGCAGGCTTCTTCTTCGCTTAATCAAAATCATACGGGGTTGTCGTGACGGCAGCCCCGATTTTATGCAAAGGGGACGTTGGATAATATGGCGGAAAATAAATATTTGAATTATTTACAAAAGGAAATTCATACGACTGTTGCGGCAACAACAGACAATAACGGACTGCCTGTCACCTGTGCGATAGACATTATGGATCATGACGAAAACGGACTTTATTTTCTGACGGCAAAGGGCAAGAGCTTTTATGCACGCTTGAAGAAAGACGGATATATCTCGTTAACGGGAATAAAAGGCAGCGATACTCTGTCCTGCACGGCACTTTCCGTCCGCGGTAAGGTCTGCGAGCTCGGAAACGAACGGGTTGAGGTTTTAATCCGTAAAAATCCGTATATGAATAAGATTTACCCTACCGCCGAATCAAAAAAGGCCCTCACAGCCTTTCTGCTTTATGAGGGCAGCGGAGAATGGTTTGACCTGTCAAAGAAGCCGATAGAGCGGGCTTCCTTCACCTTTGGCAGCGGAAAATCGAAGGATATAAGCTACCTGATTACAAACGCCTGCACAGGCTGCCGTTCCTGTGAAGCTGCATGTCCTCAAGGCTGCATTGATTTTGGCTCTGTTCCTGCCGTAATAAAGCAGGGAAACTGTTTGAGCTGCGGTAATTGCATAACAATTTGTCCGCAGAAAGCAGTAATACGGAAAGGGTAAAGTATGAATCAAAAAGAAAGAAGAAGGTATTTAATTGCGGCTCTGCTGAATGAGCAGCCGCAGTATTCAAATATGAAAATTTCGGAGAATGAGCAGGAGCAAAAATACCTTTTGCACTCTCTTTTCAATATTCGTATGCCGATGCCTGCCGGCGAAGATTTTCTGAAAATTCAGGATGCCTATCTGCAAGAGAAAATCCGCAGCAAAGGCATTACGGATTTTAGAGATTTAAAGCCTGTGCAAAAGGGCATTTATTTGTGGCAGGGCGATATTACTACGCTTAAATGCGACGCTGTAGTAAATGCAGCCAACAGTCGGATGCTCGGCTGCTTCTGCCCTAACCACGGATGTATAGATAATGCCGTTCACACCTTTGCAGGGGTTCAGCTTCGCACAGCCTGCGCAGAGCTGATGAACGAGCAAAAACACGATGAAGAAACCGGAAAAGCAAAAATCACCCCGGCCTTTAATCTTCCGAGCCGTTATGTACTGCACACTGTCGGTCCTATCGTTTCGGGGCGGTTAAGAGAAAATGACAAAAAACTGCTTGCCTCCTGTTACCGCTCTTGCTTGGAGTTTGCCGAACAAAACGGCTTGAAAAGCATTGCCTTTTGCTGCATTTCAACGGGTGAGTTTCATTTTCCAAATGACAAGGCTGCGGAAATCGCAATCAGGACGGTAAAGGAATACAAAATGCAGACAAACAGCCAAGCAGAGGTGATATTCAATGTTTTTAAGGAATCAGATTATGAAATCTACCGAGAATTACTCGGAGCAAATTGAAAGACTGAAAAAAGAAACGGAGTCTGCCGATACAATTATCATAGGCGCCGGCGCAGGAATGTCGGCTTCGGCAGGACTGACCTACAGCGGAGAACGGTTTAAAAAGTATTTTTCGGACTTTCAGCAAAAATACGGCATTACCGATATGTATTCCGGCGGCTTTTATCCCTTTGGCACCTTGGAGGAATTTTGGGCATGGTGGTCACGGCATATTTTTATTAACCGCTACGATACCCGGGCAGGTAGCCCCTACCGTGATTTGCTGAAGCTTGTGCAGGACAAGGATTATTTTGTGATTACAACCAATGTGGATCATCAATTTCAGCTTGTCGGCTTTGATAAGCACCGTCTATTCTACACGCAGGGCGATTACGGCTTGTGGCAATGCTCAAAGCCCTGTCACAACAAAACCTATGATAACGAAACTGCCGTGCGGAAAATGGTGCAGGAGCAAAAGGATATGAAAATCCCCTCGGAGCTGATACCGAGATGTCCCGTGTGCGGAAAGCCTATGACGATGAATTTAAGGTGCGACGATACCTTTGTGCAGGATGAGGGCTGGTACTCTGCGGCAAACCACTACGATGATTTTATACGCAGGCACAAAAATCTTAAGCTGCTGTTTTTGGAGCTGGGAGTCGGCGGAAATACGCCGGTAATTATTAAATATCCCTTTTTGAAAATGACGACTGAAAACCCCAACGCCGTGTATGCCTGCATAAACTCGGGCGAGGCATTTTGCACCAATGAAATTTCCGACAGGTCAATATGCTTAAACGCAGATATCGGCAGGGTGATAAGCGACCTGCTGCAAAATCATATTGCAGTCGCTTAAGGAGATTTTATTTTCTCGATTTTATGTCATCAAACACAATAATTCGTCACTTTGTTCGCTTAAGCTGCCCTTCAGCTGCCTGAAGAAATTCAACAGTCAGCATACTTTTGAAAATAATCTAAGATAAATCAAGGGCTGTTCCCGATTGAGGAACAGCCCTTTTTGCATCTAATCTGCTTTAAAAGTCACAACGTCTACAGGATAATTTTTCAACATCCCGCAATTCGACCTCATAAGCATCTGCCGCAACGTATTTGCTGACGACAACATTACAGCACCTTAACTTTTTGCAGTTCTTCTGCTTTGAAAGTCACAACGTCTACAGGATAATTTTCAGCATCACACAATTCGACCTCATAAACCTCTGCCACCGAATATTTTCTAACTA
>JAJQDK010000044.1:8819-10707 GCA_021202245.1 Clostridiales bacterium | reverse complement strand
AGCGACGCTTCAGACAGCTCGGGTATGATGATTTTAAAGCTGCTGAAAAAAGCCTCCGTTAAAAGCGCAGCGCTTGCGGGATATGACGGATTCTCAAAAAAATCCTCTCGGCAACTATTTTAAAAACGATTTATGCGGAATTTATGACCCTGTGCTTTTGCAGGAAAAGAACCTTGCTATTATTGAGGAAATTGATAAGCTTTCCGATGATATGAAGCTTAAATTTATAACGCCCTCGGTTTACAAAAGGAGCAAAAAGAAATAGATGAAGTCTGTTTACAAAATCAAACGAAAAATTAAAAGATTGAAAATTAAATTTTTGATGAAAAACCGATTTATGCTTGAGGGTTATTATAAGTACGAAGATGCGGACAAGAGCTTTTTGAGAAAGAGCGTATATCTGCTTTCTCTGTACGGCACAAGCCTTATAAACTGCAGGGACAAGACAAGGCCGTATGTGTATGAAAGAAAAAAATACGCAATCAGACCCTGTACAACCGCTCCGGAGTCATCATTTGCATTTGCAAAGCGACAGTCGTACACGCTTATGGCTAAAAAGTTTCTTGTAAACGACGTTGTTTCATTTGATATTTTTGACACTCTTATTCTTCGCCCCTTTGACAACCCGAAATCGGTATTTTTTATTTTGGGCGAGCTTAACAAATGCCCCGGGTTTAAACGCTACAGAGAGCTTTCCGAAAAGCTTGCCCGCAGGGAGGCGTTTGAAAATACGGGAAGCTACGAGGTTACGCTGCGTGATATATACGAAAAAATGAATAGATTTGTCGTACTCGACATTGAAAAGGCAATGCAGTATGAGATTGAAACAGAAATAAATCTTTGCTTTGCAAACCCCTATATGAAGCAGGTATTCCTTGAGGCAAAAAATTTGGGTAAAACAATTATAGCGGTATCGGATATGTATCTTCCTAAGGAAGTAATTGAAAAAATGCTTTTAAAATGCGGATATGAGGGCATTGACGAAATTATTGTGTCAAACGAATACGGCAAGGGAAAGCGAAGCGGCGAGCTGTATGAAATTGTCAAGGAAAAATACGGCGAGGAAAAAAGCTATATTCATATAGGCGACAATTTTGTGTCGGACAACAGGTCGGCTAAAAGGTGCGGAATAACCGCTGTGTGGTATAAAAACGTCAACGCAAGAGGCAACTCTCACCGTGCGTTCGATATGACCTCTCTTGTGGGTTCGGCTTACAGGGGAATTGTAAATGCAAAGCTTCAAAACGGAAGCAGGGAGTATTCTCAGTTTTACGAATTCGGCTACACCTACGCCGGGTTTTTGGTGCTTGGCTATTGCAGCTATATTCACGAATACAGTAAAAACAACGGAATTGAGAAAATCCTGTTTCTCTCCCGTGACGGTTACATTTTAAAGGATGTGTATGACAAGCTGTATCCCGACGAAAGCACGGAATACGTTTACTGGTCACGCTCGGCGGCAACAAAGCTGACGATTAAGAGATTTCGCAACGAGCTTCTGCTGAGATATATAAAATACAAAATTCCTCGTCAGATGACAATTTCTCAGATACTGAAGGCTATGGATTTGACGCAAATGCAGAGCTTTCTTGACGAAAGCGGCATCACTGAGGACACCGTGCTGACCAACGAAAACTATGAGGACATAGTAAAGGTATTCATTGACAACTGGGACGTTGCGGTTAAGCAATATGAGCGGAGCAGTCTTGCGGCAAAGCAATATTACAGCGAGGCTCTGGACGGCTGCAAAAACGCTGTGATTGTAGATATCGGCTGGGCGGCAAGCGGTTTTTCCGCGCTGCGGTATCTTATTGAGGACGAGTGGCAGCTCGGGTGCCGGGTGAGCGGACTTGTGGCAGGCTCGACATATCTGCACGATATGGATATT
>JAJQDK010000044.1:0-8809 GCA_021202245.1 Clostridiales bacterium | reverse complement strand
ACCGTGAAATACGCAGCGACCAAAATGTATAGCAAATGTAAGGAGCCTTTACGGAAATTATGCTGAGCGCCCCTGCCCCATCGTTTATCGGATTTGATTTTGATGAAAACGGCGAGGTTAAGTATGAGTTTGACTACCCGGAAACCGAGGGATACGAAATGATAAGGGAAATTCAGCAAGGCATCAAGGACTTTGTAAGCGATTACACCGAAAGGTTTAAGGATTATCCGTTTATGACAAACATTTGCGGCAGCGACGCTTACGCCGTGTGCCGTCAGGTAATCTCCTGCCCGCAATATTTTAAAAACCTCTTCACCGATTATCCCGTAAACCGTGCAGTCGGCTCTGCCTCGTTTGAAACAGGCACACTCGGAGATTTAATCGAAAACGAATTTGTAAAGTGAGATAAATTATGATTGTATATTATGCGCTTACCACATATCATATTCAATGCTGTGTTCTCCACAAAATTACCCGCAAGGCTGATGAAAAGGCTGTATTGCTGCTCTCGGATATTCACCGAAACTCCGTTGCATTTTTGCCGGGATATAAAGAATCGGGCATTTTTGACGATGTAATTATACTGGAGGAAACGGCTGTAAACAACAGAATTAAGCAAAACGAAAGAAAGCTGCGTTCAAAAAGGAGCATACTTAGCCGTGCCTGCAGGGATATTAAGAAGGCTCTGCCCTTTGATATTAAAAAGGCGGATGAAATATACCTCTGCCCCGACCATTTTCCCACGGGCTGGTATGTAATTAAAAATAAAATTAAATACCACTGCTTTGAGGAGGGCTGCGGAGGGCTGTCCGACAATGAATTTATGCTTTCAAATATGAAGCGAAACAAAACGCAGTACGCTTTGATGAATACCCTCGGCTACTTCGGCAGCAACAGCAGCGCAGTTGAGATTTTGGCTGATACTCAAAGTCAGAAGGATGGCTATGTAAACGAAAAAATGACCGACTTCTCGGTTAAAAGAATCCTATCATCTCTGAATAAAAAGCAGCTTGACAAGGTGCTTGAATTTTTCGGAGTAAGTGAAAAGGTTGATGACAGAGGAACACTGAGCCTGATTCTCACACAGCATATGGCTAATTTGGGCATTATGTCGCTTGAAAATCAGCATCTGCTGTACAAGCTGTTTGCAGATTATTTTTTGAGCGGCACACACATTACGGTTAAACCGCATCCGGATGATATTGCAGGCAGATATGACGAGATATTCTTAAACGAGGCAACCGTCCTCCCCTTTGCTATGCCGTCGGAGCTTTTGCCGTATATATTTGAGGGCAGGGTTAAGACGGCTGTTGCCGCTAACTCGACCGCAGTAAAAAACCTCGGCGATTTTTGCGACAGAATGATTTGCTTTGACAACCGGATTATGAGTGATTTTAAGCATATTCACAAATACTTTGCCACACTTGCATTGATTGAGCATTTGGGGCTTGCAAATGAAAAAATAGTTACAAACGCAGACGAGCTTTTGCTTGAAGAGCTTGGAATAAACGATGATATTAAATTGAATATACAGACATCGTGTGAGCTTTCGGATATTGAAAATGCGGCTGTAATTTCCGATGAAGCAGAGGAGCAAAACAGCGTTGAGGATATTTGCGGTTATCTGTTGTCCGGAATAAATTCAGGATATGTTATATTTCCGAATGAGAATAATAAGCATATGTACTTTGACGGAATACACAAAGAAATTTTTAAATTTATTCGCCCCGTATTTATTGATTTGAGGGATAAGGGCGGCTGTATCACAAAGGAAGTGATTTATTTGTATTCAACAGACAGCAATATACTTAAAAAAGCCGAAAATATCGCTCTTGAAAAGGAGCTGAAATACACCGGCGTCACTCTTGACATTCACTCTGTTTCAAAAAGTGACAGGGAAAAAATCAGAATGCTGGAGAGCGTGCTTGAAGCAACCGAAAAAAGGCTTAACGAATATATTGAAAACAAAAAGCTGCTTGACGAAGAAATTGCCGAATTGAAAGAGAGAAAACGATGAAAAAGCTGATAATATTTGACCTGGACGGCACACTGCTTGACACCTCTCGGGGAATAATGCACTGCTACCGCAAAACGAGCGAGCTGCTGGGGCTTGAAAAAAAGCAGGTTAAAAACGAAACCTTTGTAATAGGCGGACCCTTAAGGGACGGATTTTTAAAGCTGTATAACATAAACAGCGAGGAAAAGCTGAACAACGCCGTTGACACATACCGCAGACTTTACAGCCGAGAGGGCGTTAAAAAATTTGTTGCGTATGAGGGCATTGACAGAGCACTGCAAACGCTCCGTGAAAGAGGATATATGCTTGCTGTCGCCACTCTGAAGCTTGAGGAATACGCAAAGAAAATGCTCGGTGAAGCTGAAATTTCAGGGTATTTTGATTTGATTTGCGGATGGGACGGAACCGACCGATGCACCAAGGCTTTTATACTTAAAAGGGTGCTTTCAGAGCTTGACACGGCGGCAAGCGAAGCTTTGCTTGCGGGCGACTCCGTGTATGACAAAAAGGGCGCCGAAGCAATGGGAATTGACTTTTTGGCGGTGAGCTACGGCTTTGGCTTTAAGGATGAGATTAAGTCGGGAGCTTTGCCCCTTGCCGCAAAAAAGCGCAGCGGAAATTGCAGACTGCATAATCAGCGCTGAATCAAACCGATGAATTTCATAAAATCAAAATCATAAGCTCTTCATATTTCCGGTTAAATATGATATAATAACCATACAAAGATGCAAAAGCAAGGAAAGAGAAAGGACAGGATGATATGGTAAATGAGTTATATTCGGAGGAGTTCAGCGAAAAGGTGCTTAATTCCGACAAAATTGCGGTGGTTGATTTTTTTGCAACGTGGTGCGGACCGTGCAAAATGCTCTCCCCCGTTCTGGAAAAGCTTTCCGAGGAAAACAGCGGGATTGAATTTTTTAAGGTTGATATAGACCAAAACGAGGAGCTTGCAAACGAATACAGCGTAAGCTCCGTTCCGAATGTTTTGATTTTTAAAAACGGCGAATTTGTCGAAAACTCTATCGGCTGCAAACCGAAGGATGAGCTTCAAAAGCTGCTTGACAGCGTAAAATAGCGCTGACAGCTCTTTAACCGAATACAGCAAACAACAAGACCTCCCAAGCGATATGCCCGGGAGGTCTTTAATCTGCACCGCAAAAATTCTGCTTTAATTTTTATCGGTAAAATATTTTATTATATCCTGTCGGGTGACAATACCTATAAAGGTTCCGCGATCGTCGGTGACGGGAATAAAGTTTTGCTTCATAGCTCTGTCAAGCAGCTCATCCATTGTGACGTCAATTTTGACAGCGGGGTTAAAGCCTTTGCAGATAATATCACGCACATAATACTTTTCCTGCGCCTTAATTCCCTCGGTTTTTTTATCGACAATGTACCAGAGAAAATCGCCCTCGCTGACCGTGCCGACATATATGCCTTCCTCGGAAATAACGGGAATTGCGGTGTAGCTGTGAACACGCATTTTTTCAAGTCCCTGCCTGAGGGTATTGTTTTCATATATGTATTCGACCGTATCTTTATGCTTTAAAAGCATTAAAACATTCATATTTCACCTCCTTAATATCTTTTATTCAAATATAGGGCTTGCCCTAAGTTATCTGTTGCTCATAAATTTTGACGTGACATAAAGACCGCCGATTAAATAGACAATGCCGAAGGTAAGCAGCAGAGTTTTCACCTGCAAAAGACCGCTCAGCATAAATATAACGGCGGCAATTACCGTAAGCGAATAAGCAACAGCCTTGCTTTCTCTTTTGAAGAAAAAAATCCACAGCGCTGTATACAGCGCAGTCAAAGCGAGGGTGGCAAAAATCCAGAATGTTTTCATTATCGGGGCGGTAAAGCCCTCTTCGAGTATTCCAAGATTGATTGCCATCAAAAACATACTGCAATACTTACCGACTCTTTCGATATACAGCATTGACCTGTTGCCGATTACGCTTAAGTCGTAATTGTGAGTTCTTGCGTAAACAATATTGGGCGCTGCCAAAATTATTATGCACAGCAGTCCGTAAATATTAACGACATCAAAAAATCCCATATAAAAACCTCGAATCATTGCTTGATGCTTTACTGTTTCTATCGTCAATAATTTTAACACATCGGACAGAGATTTACAAGTATCCAATCCTTATTGCGTAATCCGTTTATTGCGAATCAAATAAATATTATTCAATATTGCTTTTTTACGGAAATGCAAGTAATATAGATATATAGAAAATTTTGTTTCAGCATTTTCGGAAAGAGCAGATAAAATTGAAAAATAATAATAAAAAATTTAAAATCAGCGGAAAACTGATTTTAAACATGGCGGTAACGGCAATTACGATTTATCTGATAATCTACTTCTTTGCGTCCGAGGACGGGCTTATTGATTTGCTGTCCCGACACGGCAGCTTCAGCATAGGGTGGCTGATTATCGCCCTGATTGTATATGACTTAAATATTCTTGCAGATACCCTGGCAACGCTTATTCTGATTAGAATTCAATACAAAACATTCAGATTTATTGATGCGCTGAAGGTTTCATTTGTCGGAGTTTTTTTTCGGCGCTGTCACTCCGTCAAGCACGGGCGGACAGCCTATGCAGCTTTATCTTTTGTCAAAGCAAAATGTCAGCCCGGGATTCGGCACCTCTTGTCTGACACAAAAATTCATAGTATATCAAATTCTTAACACCGTAATAAGCATAGTCGCCGTACTAATTGATTTTAAATATTTTAAAAGCGCATTTACGGGCATATGGTCAACGCTGTTTATTGCTCTTGGATTTGCTTCTCAGCTATTGGTTCCGGCTTTGTTTGTGAATTTAGACTTTTCAAAAAAGCTTACGGACTTTTTGCTGAAAATTGTGCATAAGCTTATAATAAAAATTAAAATTATTAAAAATCCCGACCTAATAATGCAGCGTATTTATGACGAGCTGCGCATATTCCGCAGCGGCAACAACGCTTTGCCGAAATACAAAAAGAAAATACTTGCCGTATATTGTCTTGTGTTTTTGCAGATTATTGCAATTTTGTCAGTCCCCTATTTTATCTATCTTTCATTCGGTATGCCTGAAATTTCTGCGGAAAACGGCGCAGAGACTCTTAATATTTTTGAGATTATTTGTATTCAATCATTTGTCATGTTCACATCTAACCTTATTCCGCTTCCCGGCGCTTCGGGCGGAGCGGAGCTTGCGTTCGGTATGTATTTCAGACCGTTCTTCAATATAGGCGGTCACAACACAATTAAGTCTGCTATACTGCTGTGGAGGTTTGTAACGTATTACGGCGCAATCATAATTTCCGCACCGTTTTCGTACTTTACAAGCGGGAAGAAAAGCGAAAAGGCCCTGAGGGAAGAGCAGGGCGCGAAAAGCGATGATTCCGCTTGAAGAAGCACATCTGCATAAATAATAAAACAAAGGTATCTGTCACAGCGGTCAGATACCTTTGAATTTTTATTCTGCGCTTTTAAGCGCTTCTGCCATATCAATTTTTTGTTCTTCCGTGACACCGCAAGACTTACCGCAAGTGACATACCCAGCGTAAGCAATAAGCTTATGATATATGTTGCGGGGCTTATTACAAGGGACATTTCATATTCGGACGCAAGCGCTTTTAAAAGATAATCAAGCACGGCGGCACCCAACGGCAAGCCCGCAATGATTCCCACCGCAGAAAGCCATAGGTTTTGACCGATTAAAAGCCTTCCGATTTTTCTGTCCTTGAATCCGACAACCTTCAGGGTTGCCATTTCACGGTACCTCTCGGTATAGCTCATCATGCCCAAATTGTAAAGCACTATAATGCCCAAAATTATTCCCGCCGCAACAAAAACGAAAATCATAATATTCATCATATCCGTAAAGGTATCAAATGAATCAATAATCATCTGCTTTGACTGCACGCTTTTGACGGCGCTGTCTGAGGCAATATCAGACTTTACAGTATCGGTATAGACAGAATCCGCAGTGTAAGCAAGCCCAAGGCTGTCGGCATATGCGGGGGTTATAACAATATTTTCCGAAACGGACCTTATTACTCCGGCAACCGTAAGGGTGTATTTTTCATCAGTGCCGTAGGGACTTACGGTGAATTCATCTCCGACGTCAAGCTTGTATTCATCTGAAATTCTTACGCAAATATACGCTCCGCCGTCCCCTATTTCGGTATATCCGCCGTCTTTGCCCGGAAAGCGCACCAGGTCGTTTTCAACGCTGTAAACGTCAAGCGAAACGGATTTATCCTCTATCTGCACGCTGACGGAGGCGCTCCAGTCGCCGTCATATTTATCTGTAAGCTCATCAATCTGTTGACTGTCCGCCTCCTCGGAAATATAAATCCGTGATGAATAGTTAGTTGCGCCGTCGTAGTAAACATCCAGAAAGGACTCCATAGTATCTCTCATACCCATTGAAGCAACCAATATAATCATACATCCCGTGATACCGACAAGGCTCATTACGCTTCTTGACTTGTGGCGCATAACGTCCCTGAGATTCCATCGAGTACCGAAGGAAAGCTTATGAAATACGGCGGATTTTTCAATACGCAAATTTTTTACTGCTTTGGGAGTGTACGGTCGGAGCGCATCGGCGGCAGTGCCTTTCAGCATTTTTGTGACTGACAAAAAACCGATAAAGGTAAGCAATACAACAAGACCGATTAAAAGCGCAAAACAGAACCAAGGAATATATAGATTCCATTGAGGCATATCAAGATAGGTTGCCATCATTCCGTCGGGATTTATGATGTACCACGCAATTAAGCACCCTAATATAATGCCGAAAATCGAACCTGCTGCGGCTGTCATAAGTGCATATGAGGTATAGTGGCGGACAATGCGCCCGTCCTTAAAGCCAAGGGCTTTGAGGGTGCCGATCTGCGTTTTTTCCTTTGCGCAAATGCGGTGCATTGTAGTTACCATGGTGAGAACCGCAATGAGGATGAACAGTACGGGCAAAATTGAACCCATAGTTTTGCCCTCTTCAACCTCGCCCATTGCGCCGGAATAGGAAATTGTTTCGTCCTTGGAGAGTATGAGCAGAGTTTTGTCAAGAGCGTCATCCGCCGACTCTGTAAATTCCTTTTTTTCAGCGTCGGAAATTACGTTGATTTGAGTATAAAAGTCGCCGCCCGTCGCTTTTTCATACATTGCAGGCGATATGTAGGCAAAGCCGAAGCCGGTGTAATCGGGCATAAGCTGTGACTCGTCACGAACGCAAATTAAATATTCTCCCGATTTTACAAAGCCCTTGACTATGCCTTTGATTTCAAGATTTTTATATTGAAGGGTGAGCGTATCTCCAAGCTCTGTTCCGTTAGCCTCGGCGTATTTATCGGAAAGCCAGATACCGTCGGAGCTGTTCTCATCATACTCGCTGCCGCTGATAAGCATAAAGTCCGAAACGGAGGAATTTTCCGTAACCGTCAGGGCAAGGCTGTCGCCGCTGTATTCCCTGACATCTGTGTTAACGGACAAATAACGCCCGGCTTCGGTCACGCCGTCAATGTCGGCAATTTTGTCAAGCTCCTCTTGTGTGAAGCCGTTTTCGGAAATTATGCGGTAATCGGCAAAGCCTGTGTTGTCAAATAAATAATTTATATTTTTTCTATACTTACCCATTCGGTATTTGCGCCGACAAACACGCCGACGCCGAGAGCAATCATAAGAATCATGGAGAGAAACTGAACCTTATACAGCCGCATTGTCCTCCGTAATTTTCTGAATAGCATACGAGCGCCCCCTTACCATTCTATTTCGTCGGTGGAAGCCGGATTTTGCTGAGTTACGCACGATTTTATTCTTCCGCTTTTGACGCGAATAACGGTATCAGCCATTTTTGCTATGTTCTGATTATGAGTAACGATTACGATAGTTTTGCCGTATTCCTTTGCCATTTTTAAAAGTAATTTCAGAATTACGGCGCCTGTTGCGGAATCAAGAGCGCCGGTGGGCTCGTCGCAGAGGATGATTTCAGGGTTTTTGGCAAGTGCTCTTGCGATTGACACCCTCTGCTGTTCACCGCCGGAAAGCTCGCAGGGAAAGTTATTGAGATGATCGGAAAGTCCAACCTCCTCAAGCATTTTTGTAGATGAAAGCGAATCGGGAGCAATTTCATCTACAAGCTTAACATTTTCGTGTACGGTCAGAGTAGGCACAAGATTATAAAACTGAAATATGAATCCGACGGTTTTTGCCCTGTATTCTGCAAGCTCATCACTTGAGAGCGCAGAAATATCCTTGCCGTGAACATAAATTTTGCCGCTTGTAGGAGTGTCAAGTCCGCCCAAAAGGTTGAGTAGGGTGCTTTTTTCCGCTCCGCTCGGTCCGAGTATTACGATAAATTTGCCCTCATCAAGAGTCAAATCAACGTGGTCAAGCGCTCTTTGCTCATGCTCTCCGCTTGAGTAAATACGACTTACATCCTTAAATTCAACAATAGCCATTTTTGATAACCTCCTCAATATTTAACTCGGAGCAAAACCCGAGTAAGCTCGCTTAACATCAGCGAACAGGGATAAGTTAGTTTACGCTAACTCTATGATGAAAACGAAGCGGTCAAAAGCAGGGTTAGTGACCGCTAACTACATATTACACCTCTTTCATAAATTTGTCAACACTGAAATCGGTGTATTCTTTATAGATTGTATTTTGTGTGCGATACTGCGTGACTTTTTTGAGGAAACAGCAAACCCTTTGTCACTCCGTGACATTTCCCTTATCAAGGGATATTGTCAATAATTTGAACGTACAAAGAGGGGGATTTTACAAAACAGA
>JAJQDK010000024.1 GCA_021202245.1 Clostridiales bacterium | reverse complement strand
GAGGTGTAGGCGTGAAACGCCGTGTAACCTAATAAAAACTATAATTTAATTTTATGAATTTTTAAATTTACATTTTAACGTATATAGCTTTATCAAATGTATAATTTGGATTGAAATATCCTGCCTTTATCATGGGCAGATAATATCAGCCCCTACAAAGTCGATAGTAAATATACGCTTGCACACAGGGGTATATGTTGCATATAACTATAGCGTTTGTATCTGTGGCGGTCACTGACCGCCGCTACGAACGAGTGAGGAATTATACGTCGGTACACAGTGGTGAGCTGACCACCGCTACGAACGTGTGATAAGTTTAGTGATTCATCGCAAAGGAAGCTGCGACATAATATTTTTAACTTCACACTCCAAACTCCTCACTAACCACTAATCACTACTCACTAACCACTCCCCACCGACCGCCGCTGCGGACGTGATGAAAAAATTGCGTTGTGTTACTCTACGCTTTTCAGGCTTTCCACCATATTTACCGATTTGATTTTAATGCTCATTACCGCATTTACTATCAGGGCAAACAAAGCTGTCAGACCTGCGGCGCAGAGATATGAGGTGAAATATATATCTCTGCCGAACATCACGTTGTCAACCTCCACAGTCTGAACGATAAAGCCCGTGAGGAAATTGCCCAGTATCAAGCCTGCGGCAATTCCGAGAATAGTCAGCACGATATTCTCACGATAGATAAACGATGAGGTTTCTCCGTTATGGAATCCCAGCACCTTAAAGGTGGCAATTTCACGGACACGCTCGGCGATATTTATGTTTGTAAGATTATAAAGCACCACAAACGCAAGCGCCGCTGCGCAGATTATCATAACAATTACAACCAAATCAAGCGAGCTGAGCATATTTTCAAAGTCCTCCAGGCTTGAGTCAATAAAAGTTACGGCTGTTATTCTGCTGTCATCAAGATATTCGGAGCTGAAGGCGCTTTTGGCTTCCTCGGAGGTATCGCTGAGCTTTACGTCCATCGTATTATAGCAAGCCTCGCTGCCGTACAATTCACTGTACAAATCCGCCGTCATATAAACATAGTTATACAGATATTGCTCATAAATTCCGGTCACCTTTACTTCTGCTGTTCCGCTGTCGGAGCTGAGTTCAATCATATCTCCCACCTCCGCGTCAAGCTCGTCTGCAAGCTTTTCGTTGAGCAGCACGCCCTCATCGGTCAGCGAAAGCTCGGTGCCATCCCTGCGGGTATGCAGAGAAATAATCTCCGGCAAATTCTCTGGCGACTGCACCGCAACAAGGGTTGTGTCGCCGTCCTTAACATTACTGCCGCAGACAACGGAAGCCTCCTCCTGCATCATAAGCATATAAGCCGAAATATCGGCATCGTTTTCCGCCGTATCGGTAAGATATTCAAGCTCGCTCTCCGTGCCGCTGTCCTCGGGGACAATTACGGTGTTGTATTTGTAAATCGTTTCAAATTGGTCAATTGTCAGCGGGTCAAAGCTGTTGAGCAAGCCGAACGCCGCTACAATCAGCGCCGTACAGCCTGCAACTCCGATTACCGTCATAAACAGCCGTGACTTGTACCTGAGAAGGTTGCGCGCGGTGAGCTTTGAATTAAAGCTCAAGCGCTTCCAGAAGGGAGTAATTTTTTCAAGCACAATGCGCTTTCCGGGCTTCGGCGCCTTGGGGCGCATAGCCGTGGCAGGCTTGGTGTGCAGAGAGCGCATACACACTATTACCGACACTGCGGTTGTGCATACAACTGCCGCCGCAATTCCGATTACTATGCTCGGAACATTAACCACAAGCGTAATGTCGCCTATATAATACATTATTTTATAAGCGTTGTATATTATAAACGGCAGGGTTGACACCCCCGATTGCGATGCCGATTACGCTTCCGATAATTCCTGCCGTCAGCGAATAAATCACAAACTTCATTACAATGGCTGCGTTGCCGTAGCCGAGAGCCTTCATCGTGGCAATTTCGGTGCGTTTTTCCTCAATAAGGCGAGTCATGGTGGTAACGCACACAAGCACCGCAACAAGCAGGAAAAACAGCGGGAACACCGAGGCTACCGCATCAAGCCTGTCTGCGTTCTGAGAAAACGTGGAGTAGCCGGGGTTGTCATCACGGGTAAACACATACCATTCCGGCGAGGTCAATCCGTCAACCTCCTCCTGCGCTTGGTCAAGCTCCGCTTTTGCATCGGCAAATTTTTCTTCTGCCTCCGTCCTGTTCTCGTCATATTCCGCCTGAGCGTCATCAAGCTTTTGCCGTCCGCTTGTTTTTTGCTCCTCAAGCTCTGTTTTTCCATCCTCATATGCCTGCTGCGCCGAGTTAATCTCTTCTTCGGCGGCTTCAAGCTGAGTCAAACCCTCCGCCTTTTGCGCTTCAAGCTCCGATTTTGCGGCGTTCAGCTGCAGCTCTCCCTGCTCAAGCTCTTCAAGCGCAGAATAAAGCTGCACCTGACCCCTCTGCTTTTCGGCGTCAAGACTTTCCTGCAAGGCTTCAAGCTCCTTTTTTGCTCTGCTCAAGAGAGGATTTTGCCTGTTCAAGCTGAGCGTTCGGCACCGCAAGAGTTCCCGAAGCGTAGGCTGCGGAATTTGCATTGCTCAGCTCGTCAGCCGTGCTTTCGGTCTGTGCAGCTCCTGCGGAAAGCGCCGACTCAAGCTTGCCCGTAAATTCAGAGTATGCCGTGTTGTATTCGTCCCAACCCCTGTCAATTTCCGCCTGTGCCCTGCTTATCATTTCATCAAATTCAGCCTTTGAAGCTTCATATTCCTCCCGTGCAGTGCTAAGCTCGGACTCCTTTGCCGCCAAGGCGCTTTCCGCCGAGGAAATTTGAGAATAATATTCATCACGGCTCTTTTGCAGCTGCTCATCGGCGCTCTCTATCTGACCTTCGGCATCATCAAGCTCCTGCTGCGCCGCAGAAATTTCATCGTTAAATTCGCTCTCCGCCCTTTCAAGCTCCTCTTCTGCATCGGCAAGCTCGCTGTCCGCCTTTTCTTTTTCGCTGTAATATTCGTCCCAAGAATCCTTCAGCTCCTGCTCGGCTGCGCCGATAACATCGCTGTTGAACACCTCGCATCTTGCGTCAGCCGTTGATTCGAGAGTGCTTGCCATACTCTCAATCTCCTCGTCGTATTCATCGGAAAATGCAGAATACCTCTCGGAAATATCCGTCTTTACATAAAGCTCGGTATAACGCTGTGAGCAAAAATTGTCGGGCAAAATATACATAAACTGAGTTATGCTTCCATCGCCGACAGTCGTTGAACCCCGCTGATATGAGATATACAGCGGCGACTCAACCATTCCGACTATTGTATATTCAAATTCATCAAGCTGTTCGGTGAGGTCGTTATCGCCTGCCGTTTCGGCAAATGCAACAGTATCGCCGATTTGAAGATTGCTTCCCGAAAGTCCCTCTTCCTCGATAACTATTTCGCCCTTGCTTTGGGGCAGTCTGCCCTCCTTGAGCGTAAGTGTGTTCAGCGCCTCGCTGTCTGAGTATGCCTGAGAAACTGCAATAAGGCGCACCACATCGCCGCCCGTGCCGGATGAAAGCTGAGCGTCGCAGTAATAGGAGGGCATAACGCTTGTAACTCCGTTCACGGCGCTTACGGCTTCAACATCATCCTCATCAAAGCCGACGGTTGAAACAAGGCGGTAATCCATAAGATTTGAGTCCCGATAATAGGTTTCGGCAAGATTATACATTGACGGAGCTGTGGCCTTTATGCCGGCAAAAAAGCCGACACCGAGGGCAATTATCGCCATAATCGAGATAAAGTGTGCCTTTGAATTTTTGATTTCACGAAAAGTGTTTTTAAGCAGTGCCCTTGTGATAAGATTACCTTCTTTCGGCGTTAATCAGTATGCTGTGTTACCACTCGATTTCTTCCACGTTTTGGGGATTAAGGTTATAGCTGTCCTCAATAACATTTCCGCTTTTCATTCTTATGATATGGTCACCCATAGGTGTAATTGCGCTGTTGTGGGTAATCAACACCACCGTCATTTTTTCGGTTCGGCAGGTTTTTTGCAAAAGCTTTAAAATCTGTCTGCCGGTATTGTAATCGAGCGCACCCGTCGGCTCATCGCAAAGCAAAAGCTTGGGACGTTTTGCAAGAGCCCGCGCTATTGACACACGCTGCTGTTCGCCGCCCGAAAGCTGCGCCGGAAAATTATCCCTTCTGTCTGAAAGTCCCACACTGTCAAGCGCCGCTTCGCTGTCAAGGGGATTTCTGCAAATCTGCGCGGCAAGCTCCACGTTTTCCTTTGCCGTAAGGTTGGCGACCAAATTATAAAACTGAAAAACAAAGCCTATGTCGTGCCGTCTGTATTCAATAAGCTGTTTTTCGCCGAATTTGCTGATGTTTTCACCGCCAACAAAGACCTCGCCCTCGCTGCAGCTGTCCATACCGCCGAGGATGTTCAGCACGGTTGTTTTTCCTGCGCCCGAAGCGCCGACAACAATGACGAACTCGCCCTCGTTGATGGAAAATGATATTCCGTCAACGGCGTTGATGGTCACCTCTCCCATTTTATATTTTTTGTATACATTTTTAAATTCAACAAGACTCATAAAATTACCTCTTGACCGGAAATACGTCAGCTGTATGTTCGGGTGCATATTTCGTGGATTTTGTCACGGAGCCTGAGAAAATCATCAAACGCCTCTGGCTTTTGCGCGGGTCACGCAGCAGGGCTGCCGGGTGGAGCATTGCCATCATCTGATAGCCGCCCTTTTCAAACCACAAGCCGTGTTCCTTTGTTATCTTGATGTCGGGCTTGATAATTTTTCCTGCGGCTATTCTGCCTAAACATACGATTATTTTAGGCTCAATCATCTTAACCTGAGAGCGCAGCCACTCCATACACATTTCCTGCTCCTCAGGCTTGGGGTCACGGTTCTGCGGAGGACGGCACTTGACTATATTTGCAATGTAGATGTTTTTGTTTCTGTCAAGGTCAACCGCCGTCAGCATTTTGTCAAGGAGCTTTCCGGCTCTGCCCACAAACGGCTCGCCCTGCAGGTCCTCGTTTTCGCCGGGTCCTTCGCCGATAAACATCACCTCGGCGCTCTCACTGCCCACTCCCACAACCACATTATGACGTGTTTTGCACAGCTCGCATTTTCGGCACTGCTCGCACGCCGACTTAAGCTCTTCCCAATTATTGTACATATCCAAACTCCCTTTCCTTTATTTAAGTCCGAAAAACAGGTTGAAATTTCTGACAAATAGTAGTAAAATGTATATATCAAGCCTAATGGCAAAATAATTTGAAATGGTGGTTAATAAAATGAAAATTATGGTTGAAACCTCTGCTCATCACGTTCACGTTACCGAGGAAACTCTTAAAACTCTCTTCGGTGAGGGCGCAAAGCTCACCAACAAAAAGAATCTCTCTCAGCCCGGACAGTTTGCCTGCGTTGAAAAGGTTACGGTTGTCGGTCCCAAAAGCGAGATGAAAATGTCAATCTTAGGTCCCGAAAGAAGCGCCGATCAGGTTGAAATTTCACTCACGGACGCCCGCAAGCTCGGCATTGCCGCTCCCGTGCGTGAATCGGGAGATATTGCCGGAACCCCCGGCTGCAAGCTGATAGGTCCTGCCGGCGAATGTGAAATTGAGTGCGGTGTTATCGCAGCAAAAAGACACATCCACTTTGACTCCAAAACTGCCGAGGAATACGGATTAAAGGATAAGCAAATTGTTTCCGTTAAGGTCGGCGAGGGCACAGGCAGAGAAACAACCTTCGGCGACGTTGTAATCAGAGTGAGCGAAAGCTATGCGCCCGCTATGCATATTGACACCGACGAATCAAATGCCGCAGGACTCGGCGGAACCGTAGACGGCGAAATCATCGCATAATAAGCAAAATACGCAAAACATTTTCGGGAGCGGTTGTCCGCTCCCTTTTATTTTTTCAGATTGAGTACGGTGTGGAGAAAATCCTTAAAAATCTCCTTCCATGCGCTTTCGTTGTGAGGATTTTCAAAAACAATAACCTCGTTCATCATATCGTAGGGATAGCCGACCTCGGGGAGCAAATCGTACATCATTTCCGTGCTTTTAAAAATCTTTTGCTCAAGCTCGTCGCCGTTTCCGCTGTATATATAGAGATAGGGCATATTGTCCTTGATTTTTGAGAGAAGATATTTTCTCCAATCCTCCTCGCTGTAGAGCAAAAACGCAGGGGAAAACACACCGGCAAAGGCAAATTTGTCGCTGTGCTCCACAGCCTCAAAAAGCGCCTGCAGTCCTCCCGATGAGCTTCCGCAGACAGAGGTAAACTCTCTGCCCCTTTTTACGGGAAAGCTCTTTTCAACATACGGCATTACGGTATTCACCAAAAAGCCGTCAAATATCTCTCCCTCCGGAGAAAAATTCTCGGTATCCAGCTCCTCCTCAAACACCCTGCCGACGCTGCCCGGAGTAAGCTCGCAGTCACGGTAAATATTTCCATTGTCAATTCCTACAATCACCGCTCCGGCGGAGCCGTTTTTCTGTTCCTGCTCCACCGCCCATATAACGTCCCAGCAGCCGAAATATGCGCTCTTTTCGTCAAAAAGATTTTGACCGTCGGTCATATAAATTACAGGCAGGCTCTCTCCCTCGCCGTGCTTTGGGATATAAACCTGCACCTTTCTGTCATCCTTATCGGGATACGGCAAAAACACCGTTTTAAGCTCTGCGTTTATCATAAAAATCACCTAATCATATTAAATCACAAAATTACATTTGTTGCAACAGGTATAAAGCTGATTTTTCCGTTAATAATATCAAACGAGGTGACTTTTATGATAGACGACGTTGAAATGCTGACCTGTGTTCTTCAAAATGCAGAAATGGGCTGCCGGGGAATTACAAGCGTAAGAAAAAAGCTCCGGGACAGTAGGGTTGACGGAGTTCTCTGCGAACAGCTTATCAAATACGGAAAATTATACCACTGCGCAAACAATATGCTCAAAAACAGAGGTGCGGAAATCCGCCGTGTGAACGGGATGACAAAGGCAATGACGTATTATGCCACTCAGCGGGATTTACAGCGTGACCCCTCCTCCTCGCACATAGCGGAAATGCTTATCAAGGGCAGCACAATGGGCGTAAACAAAATGTCGAGGCGCATCAGAGAATACGACGGCAGCGATGCCCACGTCAAAAAGCTTGCCGAAAAAATGCTCGATACCGAGGAAGAAAGCATTAAGGAAATGAAAGCATTTTTGTAGCCCGCCGATAATTCAGGCTTATCATACGGCAGGCAAAAGCGCAAAACCCACGGCAAAAACGGTTGTGCCGTGGGTTCTTTGTCATACATAGGTAAATTCGACTTTAAGGTGCGAGGGAAAATCCGCTTCCGCTCTCTCTTCAATCCATGCCTTTCCTTCATCGCTCAGACTGTCGGCTACGGTAATTGATACGGTCTGCTCCGAAAAATTTTCCGTCATTGTAAAATCCGAAAGCCCGTAGCTCTCAAGGATTTTTACAAATGCGCCGCAGGTGCAGGCAAGCCCGACCGTCTGCTCGGTGTTTTTTAGCATTTCTCTGCGTTTTTCAAGAGTATATTCATCTCTTTATGCGCCTATCAGCTTTTCACGCTCGGTAATCCCGTAGGTTTGCGCCGTGTCAATAAAATACTCCCTGAGCATCGTGTCCAAATTTTCAAACACCGAATCAAGCCCTGCCGCATACGCCTTCAGCTCCGCATATAAATTTGAGCCGTCCTCAATCGTATAGAGTCCGAGGGGCAAAAGCTTTGATTTCATTGAAGTAAAGCTGTCCATTATCCCACCTCAATTTCAACGTCGCCCGAAACGAAGCACTGCGAGCTTGAGGCAGAGGTGTCGCTCATTGCGTCGCTGAAGCGATAATTTTCAATACATTCCGTATCCATAAGGTACCTTCCCAGTCCCGACAAATACAGCGTACCGCCTATGGGCAGGCTCTCAAGATAGCTTTCAAACGCCTGAGTACACGCCTGTCTTACCGCAAGGTTTGAATAACCGCTCTTTGCGTACACAAGCACGTTCATATCATATTCTCTCGGACTTGCCGCAATAACCTGCGCATCCACGTTAAGCTCTCTGTTTTCATCCACAATATCCTGCGCTTGTGAAACAGCCGCCGCACTCACTGCGCTGCCGTCACCGTATACGTAGATGTCTACAGTGCCTGTTCCCCTTGCCCTTGAAACCACTCCTGCCTTGCTTATGCCCTCCACCGAAAGCACAAGCTGTTCATAATATGCAGCGTTGGTGCCGTTTGAGGGCGACTTAAAGGTGGAAGCAATGCGCTCTCTCAGCTCGTCGTCCGTTTCCTCGTCCACGCCGCCGCTGAACGCCGTTCGGTTAGTCACGCTGTCGATTTCAGACGGCACGCTCACCGCAGTTACAGCCTTGCCTATCTCAATGTTTCCGCTCTTGCCTGCCTTTTCCGCCTCTGCGTATACGCTCACAAGCGTGTTGCCGGCGCTGATTTCCTCCTGCTCGGTCGTGCAGAATCTGACCGGCTCTCCGTCTGTTGTGGCAACAACACTGCCCTGCGGTATGATAATATCGTGGTCCTTTACCTCATCAATATAAAAGGTGATTTCGCCCTGCGCCTTTGCCGCCGCCTTGCGCTCAAGTCCTCTCTGCGAAGCAAAATAATCCAGATATTCTCCGCCTGCCGTGCTGACAAACATCTGATTTTTAAGCCATTCGGCATTTACCTGCGCATTGTAAATCTCACCTGCAAGCACCCTGAGCCTTATTGCAATGTCGCTTGCATTGTCAAACTGCGAACCGCTTTCTGCCGTGTACTCCTCCTTCATTCTTTCATAGATTTCGTTATACGTTTCCACCGAGTGTTACCTCCTCTTCTCTGCTTTCGTTTCCTATGTTTATTTTGACCCTGATTGTGTCGGATACATCCAGCACTTCAGCCGAGGTATCGGCACAGTTCACAAGAGCCTCGTTGATTATCAGTTCAGCCCTGCCCCTCGCCTTTTCATCGTCAAGGCTCACATCTCCGCCCCTGCAGCCGAGGCTTCTGTCATAAATGCAGCTGTCCAAGCCCACCTTAATGCAAATCAGTGCCCTTTGAAACAGCGCATCCGCCCCGCTGATTTTCACCAATCTGCCCGAGCTGTCCTTTACCGTATCTCCGTTTTCAAGCTTTATATCCTCAATCAAGCGCCGTACTCCTCTCCGTTAATCAGCACCTTGCCGCTGTTTTTGAGTACGATTGCCGCTCCCCCGCTCGAACGCAGCATAACCTCTCCGGGCTCAAGTCCTGCGCCGTCTGCTATAACGCCGAGGCTGACCTCGCCGTCGTCGAGCGGAAGCACTACCGCACGCTCTCCTATCGGCGGTATGCTCACTATTCCGTAGGGTAGGCAGGGCTTTAGGCTCTTATGCTCGCCCGACGCCACAACCGCAAGGCTGTCGTTTTGTGTATTGGTCACGCTGCCCTTTACCGCATTGGGCGGCGCCATTGAATTTTTTGTAATGTAGCTCATAAGCCACACTGCAATCACTCCCTTCTCAAATAAACCGCAGTATGCTCTCCGCTGCTGTCAATTACATACTTTGTTCCGCTCACCCTAAGGCCGTCAAGCTCTCCGAGCGCCTCGTCGTTTACCTCGGCGCGCTTTCCGATTTTGTCCGTCATACAGCCCTTACATTCAAGCGTGAGCATATAGCTGTCAATGTTGCTCTGTTCAATTACGGCGTCTGCCGTTTCAATCGTGCTTGTGTCGGCAGCCGTGTTTACATATCTTACCCTCTCTATATGCCGGCAGTCCTCGTTTTCGTTTGTGACCGTTCCCGTGTATCCGCCGTATTCGTCAAGCTTAATCCGCACCTCGGAAATAAGCTCACAGCGTTTGTTATTTTCTCTGAGAGAATAATACCCGATGCCGTCCGTGCCGAATTTTACAGCTTCCTCATCGCTGCAGCCCTCAAAAAGCACCTCTCCGCCGCCCGTTATGCGGGGCAGGCTGTCAAAGCGGTTTTTGCAAAAGCTTTTCAGCACCTGCCAATGGGTCATACCCTTGTCTATTTTAAAATTTCCGTAAAACGGTATGCTGTCAAGGGCTCCGGCTTTTATATTGAACGGCTTTAAATGCTTGTTGTAAATAAATTCCGGCGCAGGATTTATGTATGTAAGCGGCTCCGCCTCGTTGTCAAGCAGCATTGCCGCAAGGCTTCTGGCTGTAACCGATGTAATGACCGAGGCGCTGCTTTTTATGTTGATAATCTCGTCTATCTGTCCCGTGAACACAAGCTCGCCGTCCTTATATGCCGTAAGATAATCGGCATTTTTGATTATCTCCTTGTCATACGGAAACGCAACCGTCAAATCGTCCGCCGGAACGTACAGGTCGTTGTTCATAACAGCTGTCAGCACCGACGAAAGCTCTCTTGACCTTCCGTCATAATCACGGACTGCAAAGCTCAGCACAATATCACCGTGCTTCCCTGTTCAAGCTCATCGGGCCGCTTAATCCACGGGTTGAGCCTGACAAGCAGGTCAATCGGTATATCGTAATAATACGAAATATCCCAAAGGCTCTCGCCCTCCGTCACGGTGTGAGCCGTGGGAATATCAAACGCCCTGCTCTCCATCTTCTCTCTGAACACAAAGCTGTAGGTAAGCACGTCCGGCTTTGGCTCGCCGACTATCTTAAGCGTTTCAAAAACCGCATAAACCGGAGTTAGCCCCGGAATGGCAAGCACTCCGGCTCCGCCCCGCTTAAACAGCTCAAAAATCCGCTCGAACTGCTGCGTGCCGTCCTCTCCGTAAAGATCGGCATAACCGCGTAGGTTCTTAGGGCGTCTGG
>JAJQDK010000089.1 GCA_021202245.1 Clostridiales bacterium | reverse complement strand
TCTTTAAGCTGTTCGTTTTTCTCTTTATTTGATGAGCTGAGAGCTTCAATGCGAGCGGTAAATTCAGTAATAGTGCTGCCGGAGGTGATATCAAGAACCCTTGCATCGGCGGATTTTGAAGTAAGAACCGAAAGCTCGGCAGTCAGCTTTTGCAGCACGTCGCTGCTCTTGCTTGAAGTAAGGTTAATTTCATTCAGCTCGTCCGAAAGCTTTGTGTATTTTTTCTGTTTATCAATAACCTTAGCATCAAGCTCGGCAATTTCAGATTGCTTTTCGGCAATATTTTTTTCAAATTCATCGGCATTACGGTCAGTTTGAAGAATTTCGTTTTTAATTCTTTCTATATTTTCGTTAGAGTGCAAAATGTCATTCTCGGCAACTGAAACGGCCGAACGCTTTTCCGAAATACTGCTCTCGATTTCGGAGATTTCTCGTCTTATATTATCGGTTTCAGACACCAATTCACCGTTTTTTCGGTAGATTTCGTCAGCTTCTTTCTGAATATCGAAAAGAGCCTGCTCTGTATCATCATACTGCGCTTTAGCTATTGAAATTTTTTCATCCTGACTCTTAATATCATCCTGCGATTTATCAAGCGTCAACAGCCACAAAGCTATTTCAAGTCCTCTTTTTTCTTCGGAATATTTCAAAAATTCCTCGGCTTTTTCAGATTGCTTTTGCAAAGGACCGACACGCTCCTCAAGCTCCGTGACAATATCACGAAGTCTGAGAAGATTATCTTCCGTGTTTTTCAGCTTGCGCTCCGCATCGGTTTTTCTGTATCTGTAGCGAGAAATTCCAGCTGCTTCTTCAAAAATTTCACGTCTGTCCTCGCCTTTTGACGAAACAATACTGTCAATTTTGCCCTGACCTATCATTGAGTATCCGTCACGACCGAGACCTGTATCCATAAAAAGCTCGTTGATGTCCTTGAGCCTAACCGCAGCCTTGTTAATAAGATACTCACTTTCTCCGCTGCGGTAATAGCGCCTTGTAACAGCTAAGCTGTTACCGTCAAAATTGAGGAATCTGTCGGAGTTGTCAATGTTAAGCGTAACTTCGGCATAGCCCTGACGTTTTCGGGTATCGGTACCGTTAAATACAACGTCTTCCATCTTGGAGCAGCGCAAACTTTTCGGAGACTGCTCACCGAGAACCCAACGAATCGCATCACTTATATTGCTTTTGCCGGAACCGTTGGGACCTACAACAGAGGTTATTCCCTGTTCAAAGGATAATTTAGTTTTATCGGGAAATGTTTTAAATCCCTGAACTTCCAATGATTTTAGACGCATTTTAATACCCCTGTTTTATGTATAAATCATACTTTGATAATGTATTATCAAAATCAATCTTAAACTCATATCCCATTGATGATAACAGATTAAGATTTTTCTTTTTTTGCCCTATAAATTTAGACAAAGATTTTTCGTTTATATAAACCGTTAAGCTTGTTTTAGTATTTAATTCTTCAGCTTTTTTCAAAAAATTATTAAGAAAAATTTTATTTTCACACAATTCCTTAAAAGCGGGATGATAATTATTCCCCAAGCTGTTATTGACAAGGCTTTCTGAGTAATGGAGTCCGAGGCGAATAATTTTTATGCCGGCGCTTTCAAACATAGTAATTAGCTCAGAGCATAAATCTACAGATTGCTCAAGCGAATAAGGAATAAATTTTTTGCTTAAATACAGCTCTGCCAAATCGGTTCCTTTCATAATTACCGTGGGATAAATTCTGACGGTATCGGGCTTCAGCCTTATAAATTCCCGGGCGGTAAAAATATCTTTTTGCGCATTAGACAGATATAAGCCAGTCATCATTTGCAGACCGAGTGAAAATCCGAAGTCTTTAATAAGCTTTGAAGCTTTTTTTACATCGTTGGAAGCGTGTCCTCTGTTATTAGCGGAAAGCACCTTATCATCCATAGACTGCGCTCCGAGCTCAACGGAAGTAACGCCGTAACGCTTTAAAACTCCAAGCACTTCCTCATCAATGCAATCCGGACGTGTTGAAATTCTGATTCCGTAAAATTTGTCAAGGAAAGGCTTTGTGGCTTCAAGCAGGCTTAGCATATAATTTCTGTCAATGGCAGTAAAGCTGCCGCCGAAAAAGGCTATTTCAGCCTGCTTTGAATTTTCCTTTAAATCGTTAAGTGCCTTATTCAATGTGTCGGCAACATCATCTGCATCGGGCTGATATGCCTGTCCGGTAATGCTCTTTTGATTGCAAAAGCTGCACTTATGAGGGCATCCGTTATGAGGAATAAAAATTGAAATATTGGAATGGTTAATATCCCATCAGCTCCAAGGCTTCTCTCGCCGCTTGCTGTTCAGCCTCTTTTTTGCTGCGTCCGCCGCCTTTTCCGATAACATTGCTGTTAAGGTGAACCTCAACAACAAAATGCTTATCGTGGTCGGGTCCCGATTCGTTGACAAGTACATACTCAAGACGCTCTCCGGGATTTTTTTGAATAATCTCCTGTAGGGTAGTTTTGTAATCATTTACTCTTCTTTTCTTAGAGTTTTTAATTGCAGGTATTACGAAATTAAGAATGTGTTTTGATGCAGGATTCATTCCGCCGTCAATGTAAATGGCGGCGATCAGTGCTTCAAAAGCATCTGATAAAATTGACGGGCGCTCCGCTCCTCCGTTATGTCTTTCACCCTTGCTGAGTATAAGATAGCTGCCGAGATTGATTTCCTTGGCAAATTCAAAGAGAGTTTTTTCACAAACAAGCGACGCTCTCAGCTTGGTCAGTTCTCCCTCAGGCAATTCGGGACAATGCTTAAAGATATAATCCGAAACTACTATTGAAAGAACGGCATCTCCCAAAAACTCAAGTCTTGCGTTATATTTTATATGCTTGTTTTTGTGTTCGTTTGCGTACGATGAGTGAGTTAAGGCTTCGGTGAGTAAATTTTTATTTTTAAATTCATAACCAATCTTTTTTTGCAAATCTTCCATTATACTTACTCCGAAAAAATTAAGTAATTTCAATTAAGCCGAGTACTTTTGACTGAAAGCGGGCTCAAAAGATATTTTAAAGCTTTTAAAGCGATGAGGTAATCTCGTTGATGGCATCGGCTTTTACATAGTTAATCGACAATCTTATTGCGTTTTTGATTGTGTTTGCTTTTGCGTTGCCGTGGGCTTTGAAAACAGGCCTTGAAGCGCCCAAAATAGGTGCGCCGCCGTATTTGTTATAATCAAAATGCGCCTTCATAGCTTTTAAATCCTTCATAACAAGACACGCCGAAAGCTTGCCCTTTGTGCTGCCTGAAAACATTTTTTTCATTTCGTTCATCAGCGTAATGGCAACGCCCTCGTATGTTTTTAAAATAAGATTTCCGGTAAATCCGTCGCACACAAGCAAGTCACAGATGCCTTCGGAAATATCACGTCCCTCGACATTACCTATGAAATTGATTTTGTCATTTGCCGCAAGAAGCTCGTGCGCCGTCTGATAAAGCTCGGTTCCTTTGTGCTCCTCCGTACCGACGTTTGCAAGACCTACTTTAGGATTTTTTATGTCCATAACCTTTTCCAAATATATTGAGCCCATAAGAGCAAACTGAACAAGCATTTCGGGACGGCAATCAATGTTTGCACCGCCGTCCATAAGCATAAAGAAGCCGTTTGCAGTAGGCAGCATAGGAGCAAAGGCGGGACGTTTAATGCCTTTGATGCGCTTAACGGCAAGGGTTGCGCCCATACAAAGCGCACCGCTGCTGCCTGCGCTTATAAAAGCATCGCCTTTACCCTCGTTTAAAAGCTTTATGCCGACTGCCATAGAACTGTCCTTTTTACTTTTCAATACACTGTCAGCAGAATCGTCCATAGTGATAACCTGAGTGCAATTATAAACCTCAATGTTATTCATTGACAAAGAATTGCTTTGGGCAACCTCTTTTATCTTATTTTCATCACCTGTCAAAATAATATGTATTCCGAATTCATTGACAGCATCAACACATCCCTTGATAATTTCAAGCGGAGCATTATCTCCTCCGAAAGCGTCAACTATTATTTTCATAAACAAACCCCTTTCTACAGCATTAGAATTTCAGTAATAAATTTATCTAAACTCTTAAGCGCTCTTTGAGAATAAGCGGCGCCGCGCTCTTTTTTGTCGCGGGGACGATTTTCAAGCTCGGGCAAAATTCCGAAATTAGCGCCCATTGGCTGAAATTTCTTAACAGAATAATCCGAAATATATTCCGAAAGCGCACCTATCATCGTGTCCTTAGGCAAGATTACGGTATCTTTATTTTCAGAAACACGGCAGGCGTTAATTCCTGCAATAATGCCCGAAGCTGCTGATTCCATATAGCCCTCGACGCCCGTAATCTGCCCTGCAAAAAACAATTTTTTATTTTCTTTTACAGAATAATCACTGTTTAAAATACGGGGAGAATCAAGAAAAGTATTTCTGTGCATAACGCCGTATCTTACAAAATCCGCACTGTGCAATGCAGGAATAAGTGAAAATACTCTTTTCTGCTCGGGAAATTTAAGATTTGTTTGAAATCCGACGAGATTATACATAGATCCTGTGGAATTTTCTTTTCGCAGCTGCAGCACAGCCCACGGCCTGCGGCAGGTTTTGGGATCCGTAAGGCCTACCGGCTTCATTGGGCCGAATCTTAGAGTACCCTCTCCGCGCTGAGCCATAACCTCGACAGGCATACAGCCCTCATAGACCTTAGGATTATTAACGTCAAAATCATGCAAAGGCGCACGCTCTGCAGAAAGAAGCTCGTTATAAAAGACTTCATATTCCGCTTTATTCATAGGACAATTTATATAATCGTCGCCGTCACCCTTGCCGTAGCGTGAGGCGCAGAAGGCATAATTCATATCAATACTGTTGCTTGTGACAATAGGCGCCGCAGCATCAAAGAAAGAAAGAGAATTACCGAATTTCTGCTTTATAGACTCGGCAAGAGGCTCGGATGTGAGCGGCCCTGTTGCGATAATCGTAACAGCATCATCGGGGATCTGTGTAATCTCCTCTGAAATAATCTTAATTTTTTGATTGCTTTTGATGCCCTCGGTAACAAGACGGGAAAACTCATCACGATCTACCGCAAGTGCCCCGCCGGCAGGAACACGGCACTTGTCGGCGCATTTCATCAAAAAGGAATCGAGTCTGCGCATTTCCTCTTTGAGAAGCCCTGCGGCGCTTTCCGTTCTCATAGCCTTTAGCGAGTTGGAGCAAACAAGCTCTCCGAAATAATCTGTATGATGCGCAGGAGTTCTTTTGGCAGGCTTCATTTCATAAAGATGAACGTCCGCTCCGAAAGAAGCAATCTGCATTGCGGCTTCACATCCGGCAAGTCCTGCGCCGATAACATTTATATACATTACTTATCTTCCAAATCGGATTTTTTAGTATATCCGCAGCCGTCCTTTGTGCAAAACAGAACCGGCTTTTTGCCCTTTTTCTTAAAAAGAACCTCGCCGAACTGCGGACATCTTTCGTGTGGCGGCTCATTCCAACTAACAAAATCACAAACGGGATAATTTGAACAGCCGTAGAATATCCTTTTGTTTTTTGTACGCTTGATAATGACATCGCCGCCGCATTTAGGACAGGTAACGCCTGTTTTTTCTACATATTTTTTGATATTTTTGCAGTCAGGATATCCGGGACAGGCAATAAACTTTCCGTATCTGCCGACCTTAACTACCATTTTGCGACCGCATTTTTCGCAGACAATATCGGTTTCGTCCTCTTTCAGGCGAAGCTTTACCCCCTCCATATCGGCTTTTGCCTTTTTGAGAGTTTTATCAAAATCACCGTAAAAATCGTCAAGAAGCTCTACCCATTCTTCGTTTCCGTTTTCAACCTTATCAAGGTTTTCCTCCATCTGCGCGGTAAATTTGACATTTACAATCTTAGGAAAACGCTCTTTCATCAGGTTTGTTGTAACCTCGCCGAGCTCGGTCGGTATAAGAGTTTTAGCCTCGCGTTTTACATATTCACGGCTTGTGATGGTTGTAATTGTTGCCGCATAGGTTGATGGTCTACCTATGCCGTATTCCTCGAGAGCTTTGATAAGAGACGCCTCGGTATAGCGAGCCGGCGGTTGAGTAAAATGCTGATTCTTTTTAAGCTCTCTGCACTTAACGGGCATATTTTTCTCAAGTGGCGGAAGCTGAGTTGATTTTTCCTCTGCTTCATCCTTACTTTCTACATACAAGGTTGTAAAGCCGTCAAAATCCACTCGGTATCCCGATGCTTTGAATTTATAGCCGTTAGCTTCAATATCCGCCTGAGTAGTTTTTTGAATACAGTCTGCCATTCGGGAAGCCGTAAAGCGATTCCATATCAGCTTATAGAGCTTATACTGGTCGGAAGTAAGACTGTTTTTAATATTATCCGGAGCAAGGCTCGGCATAGACGGTCTGATTGCTTCGTGACCGTCCTGAGCATTGCTTCTCGATTTAAAAAATCTCGGCTTCGGCGGCAAATATTCAAAACCGAACGTGGAACCGATGTATTGCGTTACCTCTTGTACGGCAACATTGGAAACTCTGAGCGAATCAGTTCTCATATAGGTAATAAGACCCGTTGCGCCCATTCCCTGAATATCAATACCCTCATACAGCTCCTGAGCAACCTTCATTGTGCGGCGTGACTGAAATCCGAGCTTTCTTGAAGCCTCCTGCTGTAATGTTGAGGTTATAAACGGCGGCGCAGGCGATTTTTTGCGAGTACCGTGCTTAACCTTTGTAATCATATATTCAGCGTCAGCCAAATCGGCTTCGATTTTATCTGCCTGCTCTTGGTTAGTAATCTTAATTTTGCCGTTTTCATCGGCATACAGCGTAGCGGCAAAGGATTTTCTGCTTCCCTTCGGAATAAACTTTGCGTCAATTGACCAATATTCCTCAGGCTTGAATTTTCTAATCTCCTCTTCCCTGTCAACAATAATTCTGACAGCAACCGACTGAACACGGCCGGCAGAAAGTCCTCTTCTGATTTTTTGCGATATAAACGGGCTCAGCTTGTATCCTACAAGTCTGTCGAGTATACGCCTTGCCTGCTGCGCGTTGACAAGATCAATATTTATTGAACGGGGATTGTTCATACCGTTTGTAACGCCGTTTTTAGTAATTTCGTTAAATTCCACTCTGTTGCTGTAATCATCGGGCAAGCCGAGAATATAAGCAAGATGCCAAGAAATAGCTTCGCCCTCTCTATCGGGGTCGGTTGCAAGATATATATTATCGCTTTTTTCGGCAAGCGATTTTAAATCATCAACAAGCTTTTCTTTGTCCTTTATGATTTCATATTTAGGGGCAAAATTATTTTTTATATCGACGCTGAGCCTTGCCTTAGGCAAATCCCTAACGTGTCCCATTGAAGCCACAACCTCGTAACCGCTGCCGAGATACTTTTTAATAGTTTTTGCTTTAGCGGGTGACTCCACAATTACCAAATCTGACATATCAGACCTCCGATTATTTAATTACTTAATTAACATTTTCCTATTTGCTTGATTACTTTAAAATGTATCTTCTTCCCTGCAGCGCTTCAATAAGCCCCTGCATTTCAAGGGTGGTAACCGCTGTAAGCACTTTAAAGACAGGGATGTTTAAATCACTTGATATTTTATCTATGTGAACAGGCTCGTTATTTATATAATCATATATTTTTTGAGCTGTTTTATTCAAATCTAAATTTTGTTTATGTTTTATTTCTTTTTTAGAATTATTATGAACTGAGTTTGATTTAATATGGATTTCATTTTGTTCGGCTCGAAAATCAGAAGCCGGTGACTTTACGAAATGACCGCCTCCCTTTACGGGAACGGCGTTAATATCCTCCAACGAAATTTCATTGAAATCCAGGCTGTCGTCGGTGACATAAAGATTGTCAAAAGCATTTAATATATCCATAAAGTCGGTTACGGGAATTGCCGAACCCTCCTTTATGCGATTGTTTGAGCCTTCGTTCTGCGGACTGTTGTTGCCGAGCAAAGCAAAGACCTCCTTGCCCTGCTCAAGAGCAAGACTTGCGGTAATGAGAGAGCCGCTCTTTGCGCTTGCTTCAATTATGAGAACGCCGTCAGACAGAGCGGAGATGAGTCGATTCCTTGCAGGAAAATAATAGCCTCTCGGCGATTCATCAGGCGGATATTCGGATATTACAGCGCCCCTCTTGGTAATAGCTTCACGCATTTTTTGCATTTTCACTGAGATAGTTGCAGTTGATTCCGCAGCCAAGCACGCAAATTGTGACGCAGTCGGAAGCAAGCGCGTCACGGTGAGAAGCGCAGTCCACGCCCAATGCGCCGCCGCTTACTGTAGCAACTCCGTATTTTGAAAGCGCATAAGCAAATTTATAGGAATTGCTGATTCCGTACTGCGTTGCGCTGCGTGTGCCAACAATTCCGATTGTAAGGCGATTGTCAACATCCGGCAAGCTTCCCTTTACATAGATTACCGCAGGCGGAGAATCTATATTATGCAGGCACAGAGGAAAGCTTTCATCATCAATAGCTAATACGGTGTAATCAAGCTCCTTGCATCTGTTTATAATTTCTTCTGTATCATTCAGCGTTTTGCCGGAAAGCTTTTCCAGCTCTTTTTCTGAAAAAAATCCGCAAAAACGCCACTCCTTGATTCCGCCGTTGTAAAAGTCGGAAATGTCGGAATAAAGCTCATAAATCTGCTTTACTTTAGGATTATTATAACCCAAAGCTAAAGTCAGCCATACCCAATATTCAGCATTATAAGAAATCATTTTATCATTTCCCACATTATAATTGCCGCCGCAGTTGAAGCATTTAAAGATTCGGCTCTGCCTTTCATCGGAATTGTTATTTCAAATGTGCAGGAATCAATAGTTTCACGCTTTAAACCGTTGCCCTCGTTGCCTATAACGGCAACACACGGCGGAATAAAGCTTGTTTCGGTTATTTTATGAGGATCGGAAGAAACAACCGCAGCATAAGAATTAAGCATTTGATTATTTGATAAAAATTCCTTAATTGAATTGCAGATAACAAACGGAAGTCTGAAAACTGCACCCATACTTCCCCTTACAACCTTAGGATTGTATATATCGCAGCAGTCCTTTGACATAACAACTCCGTCAAGCCCCAATGCCTCAGCAGTACGTAAAATTGTACCGAGGTTATTAGGATCCTGTACATTATCAAGCGCTAGAAATTTATCGCTATTTTTTATTGTATCAAATTGGTACGTTTTGTCAAGTGATTTTATAATACACAAGAAGCCCTGGGGATTTTCCGTATCGCTTATAAAGGAAAAGAGTTCGGGCGAAACAATGTAAGTATTTAAGGCATAATCGGCAAGCTGCTGAAATTCACAAGGATGCTTTTCCTTTGCTTTATCCGTGACAAACAAGGACTCAATTCGGGCGCTGCTGAACATAGCGTCCGTACAAATGCGCAGTCCCTCGGCGATAAACATATTGGTTTCTCTTCTGTATTTTGCGCTTTTTTTAAGCTTTACGGCTTTTTTGATGTTTTGATTATCCTTGCTTGTAATTTCAGTAAACATTCTACACTCCGTATTATCATAAAAACAGCAAAAGCGTTTGGGATAACCCAAACGCAATTACATAAGTTTAAATTAAGCGTTCTTAACCTGTTCAACAAGTGCGGTAAATGCTTTGGGATCAGAAATAGCAATCTCGGAAAGCATCTTACGGTTTAAGGTAATATTTGCCTTTTTAAGTCCGTTCATAAATGTTGAGTAGTTAGTTCCGTTAGCCTTGCAGGCAGCAGAAATATGAGTAATCCAAAGACGACGGAAATCTCTCTTTCTCTGTTTACGACCGATATAAGCGTAATTTCCGGACTTCATTACAGCCTGTTTAGCCATTTTAAAGTGTTTGGATTTAGCGCCCCAATAGCCTTTGGCAAGCTTTAATGTCTTTTTTTTTCTTTTGCGAGTCATCATCGCACCTTTTACACGTGCCATTATATGTTACCTCCGATTATCTTAAAAATGATTTTGTCAAGCGATTATTTGTAAGGAATTAAACGCTTGAGCTGAGCGGTATTTGTCTTGTCTGCAACCGCAGTCTGACGTAAACCTCTTTTACGCTTTGTTGTCTTTTTGTTCAGGATGTGACTTTTGTTAGCGTGAGCACGGATAACTTTACCGTTTTTAGAAATCTTAAAACGTTTTTTGGCACCGCTGTGTGTTTTAATTTTAGGCATAAGAATATCCTCATAAGCTGGGAGTACTTAGTGGTAGGTGGCGCCTGAAACAGACCCATATTTCGTCAGTCAGGCAGGGCCGGCTTTTCAATAACAGCCGTTTCGCTGCAAGCGTCTGCAAAACGCTTCATTGTGTCCAAACCGATTTCCGGATGACCCATTTCACGACCTCGGAATCTGATAGAAACCTTTACCTTATCGCCGTGCTTAATGAATTTAAGAGCGTTATTAAGCTTTGTATTAAAGTCGTGCGTATCTATATTGAGTGACAGACGCACTTCCTTAATATCAACAACGTGCTGATTTTTTCTTGCTTCCTTTTCTCTTTTGGCTTGCTCGAAACGATATTTGCCGTAATCCATTATTTTGCATACGGGCGGGTTGCTCTGCGGAGCAATCTTGACTAAATCAAGATTTTTCTGCTCAGCAAGGTTAAGAGCTTCCTTTGCAGACATAATGCCAAGCTGTTGACCGTCGGAACCGATAATTCTCAGTTCCTTATCATGAATTTCTTCATTGATTTGAATTTCTTTCTTGCCGATGGTTAAGCACCTCCAAAGTACCATAAAAAAATGCGGACAGAAACATTCCGTCCGCATTACAATACACAACAAAAGTTTAGGTATTGACCCGTGCAGACGACACCCCACAGGTGAAAACATTTCCGTTTTGCTTTATTTTACTCAAATATTATATTACATAAAAATTCCCTTGTCA
>JAJQDK010000094.1 GCA_021202245.1 Clostridiales bacterium | reverse complement strand
CAAACTGACCTGCAAATCCGCCCTTGCCGCAGCCTATTTCAAGGTAAAGCGGCTGCTCCTTTTTAAAGGCGTTTTTCCATTGTCCGGCATACTCTTCGGGATTTTTTACGTAAAAATCACAAACCGCAAGCTCGGGCTCCGCCCATTTTTTCTTTCTTATTCTCATACTGCCTCATTTTGCGGTGCAAACAGGTACACCGCCGCATATTACTTAAAATTATTTACTATATCATTATATCAAATTGTGGCAAATTATGCAACAAGTATTTTGGCAAAATTCACGGAGCCTTACAAATATTTAATCATATCGTCACAGGCGGTTGATTTTGTAAATTTGATTTCCGGGAATTTGTCGGAGAGCTTTTTTATCAGCGGCAAAATCACAATGTCCTCGCTTTTAAAATGCCCTGCGTCAATAATATCAATTCCGGCTGCGTTTCCGGCAAGTATTTCATGGTGCCTGATTTCGCCCGTGACAAGCACGTCTGCGCCCAGCTCTGCGGCGTGAATGACATTTGAACCGCCCACTCCCGAGGAAACGGCAACGGTTTTAACCGTGCTTTTAACGTCGGTATATCTGAGCCCCTTGCACTCAAGAGAGGTCTTAACGTTTCGGGCAAAGGCGTTAATATAGGCGCTTTCAGTGAGCGTGCCGATAAAAAGGCACTCGCCCTGCTCGCTGAGCGTGGGATTTTTCACGCCGATTGCCTCCGCAAGGCAGAGATTAACCCCGAATTGCGTGCTTAAATCCAGATTGGTGTGCATACACAGGGCTGAAATTCCCTTGGCTGCAAGCAAATAGGGGACAGAGGAACTGCTGAGAGCTTTTATCGGATTAAAAATTACGGGATGATGGCTGATAATCAGTTCACATCCCGCTTTTTCCGCCTCAAGCACAACCTCTTTTGTAATGTCAAGCGCCGCAAGCACCCTTGTGACGGCGCTGCTTTTGCTTCCCACAAGAAGCCCCGGATTGTCAAAATCCATTGCAAGGCTCAGGGGAGCAAAGGTTTCAAAATATGTAATTATATCGTTAATCGTTGTCATTGATTAAACATACTCCTTTAATCGGTCTGCAAGCTCTGCAAAACGCGCGTCGCCGTTAGCCTGCTTCAGCAGCCTCTTTATGTGGTTCTGCACAAACAACCGATGCGTTTGTTCGGTTTTCGGGGAAAGCTTTGCAAGATAGAAGAAAATCTCGTCCTTTGCGCCGATTTCTCCCGTATATTTTACAAGCAGCACCGTGTAGCATTTGTTTGATGCAATACAGCAGTCCTGCCTCTCAATTTCATAGCCGTTTTCACACAGCGCTTTTATGAGTAATTCGCTCTTTGTCATAGGCTGCAGTATAAAACGCTTTGACTTGTCCTTTGCAAATGAACATTCAAGCAGAATTTTTGCAATCAGCTCTCCGCCCATTCCGGCAATGATAATATCGTCGGCTTCCTCTGCGCCTATCTCGCTGAGCCCGTCGCTCAGTCTAAGCTCAACAAGCCCCTCGGCGTTTGCGGCGGCGACGGTTTCTCCGCCCCGTTTAAGCGGTTCGGGATTGATATCGGCGGCGATTGCACTCGGAGCCTTGCCGCTGAGGCACAGCCACACGGGAAGATATGCGTGGTCTGTGCCGATGTCGGCAATTTTTGCGCCCTCACGCACAAAATCAGCGCAGAGCCGCAGCCGGCTGTCAAGTGTAAAATTCAAACCCTTGTTCATTCGCCAACGGCATTGTTGAGCGAAGCGATGAGTGCGTCAGCGTCTGCGCCGTGAACCTCACAGGCCTCTGCGATTGTTTCGCCCCTTGAAGCGGGACAGCCCAGGCAGTGCATACCGATGCTGAAGAAAAGCTCGGCTGTGTCGGGATACTTGTCAAGAACGTCGCCGATGATTGAATTTTTTGTAATAGTCATAATAAAACCTCCGAGTTTTAAAATTTTGTTGTTTACAACCTTGTCCCTGCGGCGAAGCCGCCGTAGGAACATCATAAGTATAACATATATTTTTTGTTTTTGTCGATAAAATATACGTGTATTTTAAATTTCGTCTGTCAACTGCCCTGTATGCCGCCCGACGACCAGTATTTTCTGTCAAGGCTGCGGTACTGCACCGCCTCCAAAACGTGTTCGGAGCGGATAATCTCCGACTGTTCAAGGTCTGCTATAGTGCGTGCGACCTTAAGCACTCTGTCGTATGCTCTTGCCGTGAGGCCGAGGCTTTCAAAGGCATTTTTGAGAGTTCTTTCCGCCGTGCTGTCAATTTTGCAGGCGGTTTGGAATTGCTCGGCGTTTATCCGTGCGTTGCAGAGTGTTCCCGTTCCCTTGAACCGTTCGTGCTGAATCTCTCTTGCTGCGTTGACGCGCTTTTTAATTTCAGCCGAGGTTTCTGTTTGCTCGGTGCTGCGAAGCTCGTCAAATTTTACGGGCGGCACCTCAACGTGAATGTCAAAACGGTCAAGAAGAGGACCGGAAATTCTGTTCAGATACCTTTTAATTTTTACGTCGGAGCAGGTACAGCGGTGGGTTGAGTCGCCGAAATATCCGCACGGACAGGGATTCATAGCTGCAACAACCATAATCGAGCAGGGATAGGTGCAGTTTTGCCCCGAACGTGAAATCGTAATGCTTCCGTCCTCTATAGGCTGACGCAAAACCTCAAGCACGCTGCGAGAAAATTCGGGAAGCTCATCGAGAAACAGCACGCCGTTATGCGCAAGCGAAACCTCTCCGGGGCGAATCATTCCCGATCCGCCTCCGCCGAGTCCCACAGCCGTCACCGTGTGATGCGGCGAGCGGAAGGGACGTGCCGACACCAAGCCGTCGCTGTGAAGCGTGCCGGCAATGGAGTGGATTTTTGTCGTTTTAATCATTTCTTCAAAGGTCATATCGGGAAGAATTGACGGCACACGCTTTGCAAGCATACTTTTGCCCGAACCGGGCGGACCTATCAGCAGAATATTGTGACCGCCGGCGGCTGCGATTTCAAGCGCCCGCTTTGCCTCAAACTGCCCCTTAACCTGAGAAAAATCAGGAATAAACGCTCCGCTGTCCGCAGTTGATTTGGGCTGAGGAGAGGCGGGCATAACTCCGATCGGGTTGTTGAGTATGTCAACAAGCTCCACGATATTGCGCACGGGATAAATCTCTATTCCGCTGACTACGGCGGCTTCGGCTGAGTTGGGGTAGGGCACATATATCTTTCGTATACCGCACTCACGGGCCTTTATAACCATAGGCAGCACGCCGTTTACTCCGCGCACCTCTCCGCTGAGCGAAAGCTCGCCGATAAAAGCGCAGCTTGATATATCCGTTCTGAGCTGACCCGACAGCTTCAGCAGCGATACCATAATCGGCAGGTCGTAAATAGGACCCTCCTTTTTTATGTCAGCAGGAGCAAGGTTCATAGTTATGTGAGAATTGGGAAAGCGAAAGCCGCAGTTCCTGAGCGCGCTTTTACCCGGTCACGGCTCTCACGCACCGCCGTGTCAGGCAGACCCACCATATCAAACGCAGGCAGTCCTCCCTGAGCGGAAGCCTCAATTTCAACCTTATATCCGTCCATTCCCGTCAGCCCGAAGCTGATACATTTTACAACCATAAAACCCCTCCGGAACGTTTTGCAGTATTCTCTGCGAATTATTATATCATTTTTTATTTACTTATACAAGGTTATAAACGACAAAATCAAACTTAATTTGTCATTTTATTATCATATTTGCATAATTTATTTTAATGATTTACAGCATTTTTACAGAAATTATAAAGCAGTTATTGACATTTAGCAAATGTTGTTATATGATATACATATATGGAATCGGTGTTTTGAGGTGAGAAAATGAGCGGCACGGACAATTCTTATATCTCACTTCCGGATGATGAGCTTGCGCTGCTTGCAAAGAACGGCGATGAAGCTGCTTTTGACACCCTTGTCTTTCGTTATCTCGGCGTCATCAATGCCGTTTCCCGCAGGTTTTCGGCAGAGGGCTATGAGCAAAAGGATTTTGTTCAGGAGGGCTTGCTCGGTTTGATGTATGCGTGCAAATCTTATAATCCCGACGCCTCGGCTTCGTTTAAAACCTATATGTCGGTGGTAGTGGAGCGCAGGCTTATTTCAATTATCCGCAAGTCAAGCGCCAAGCACGTCATACCGTCGGAAAATCTCGTCACAATGGACGACCTGAGCGAAGCTGTAGAGGATACGGCTCTCACTCCGGAGGAAGCGCTGATGCTGCGTGAGCATCTTAAAGCTGTTTTCAAAAGCCTCAGAGCCAAGCTTTCCGAGACCGAGTACGATGTTCTTATGCTTTATTGCAGCTCAATGAGCTACAGGCAGATTGCGCAGGAGCTTTCAATAACCGAAAAGTCGGTTGATAACGCTTTGCAGCGGGCGAGGAAAAAAATCGGTTCCGAGGATATGTCCTAAAAGTATAAGCGGTGCAATTCCGCAAAGGACAATTTATTAAATATACCAAAGAGAGGTAAAAACCAATGTACGAAGACAAGACACTCATTTGCAAAGAATGCGGAAACGAATTTGTTTTCACTGCAGGCGAGCAGGAATTTTACGCTGAAAAAGGTTTTGTAAATGAGCCGCAGCGTTGCAAGGAATGCAGACAGGCACGCAAGAACGCTGCAAAAGCCGGCAGAGAGTTTTTTGAAACTACCTGCGCAGAATGCGGCGGAACAGCGAAGATTCCGTTCAAGCCCATGGAGGGAAAGAGCTACTATTGCAGCGATTGTTTCGCAAAAAGGAAAGCAGCGGAAGAATAATATAGAATATTATAATATTTTTACACTGTACACGGTGGGTGAAAGCCTGCCGTGTTTTTTTGTTTTTGCCGAAAAAAGCGAAGGTCAGAAAAAGTCAAAAATTTTTTATTTTTTAGTAAACACGAGCATTTAAAAGTATTCAAGAGAAAACGGAAGATTAACCTTTGTAATTTGACTTTAATTGACTTTGACTTTCTTTGACCTTGACCTTATACTGTAATTAAAGGTTGAAAGAACCTAAGGAAATGAGGCGATAAAAATGAGAATGAGCGACTTGGTAGCTCAATACATTACGGAAATGCTCGATGAGCAAAACGGCAGCGCCGAAATTCAGCGCAACGAGCTTGCAGGCAGCCTCGGCTGTGTGCCCAGCCAGATTAACTATGTAATCACTTCACGCTTTACTCCGGAGCAGGGGTACATCGTGGAAAGCCGCAGAGGCGGCGGCGGTTACATACGCATCAGTCGGGTAAAAACGGATAGAGGCACCGCCGTTATGCATATAATAAATTCGGTAGGCAGCTCGCTTGACAAGGCTTCGGCGGAAATTATGCTGAATAATATGCTGCAAAGACAGCTAATGAATTTGCAGTCGGCAAAGCTTATAGCGGCGGCGCTGTCGGACAGAACACTCACACAGGTTGAACAGGATAAGCATGATTCGGTTCGCGCGGACTTGTTCAAAAATATGCTGCTCACACTCAGCAGCTGATAGGGAGGCTATATTATGAAATGTCAAAAATGCGGCGCAAACAACGCCAACACACACGTAAAAACAGTTATAAACGGCGAGTTCAGAGAATATGACCTTTGCAGCGACTGCGCAAAGAAAATGGGCTACACCAACCTGTTCGGCGATATGCAGGACGAATTTTCAAACTTTTTGGGAAGCTTTTTCGGAAACGCTCTTCCGGTAAGGACTCAGGCAACAAGATGCGAGTTCTGCGGAAGCACCTACTCGGACATTGCAAAGTCGGGTCATGTGGGCTGCGCGCACTGCTATGAAACCTTCGGCGATGAGCTTCAGCCGCTCATCAGAAGAATTCACGGCAACACAACCCACTGCGGAAAGAACAGCCGGATTGCCGATAAATCAAAATCGGAAAAATCCCCCGAAGAGGTAAAGCAGGACAAAATCAAAAAGCTGAGAGCAGAGCTTGACAAAGCGGTTAAGGAACAGAATTTTGAATATGCCGCAGAGCTCAGAGATAAAATAAAAGAATCGGAGGCATAATTATGAGCAGCGACGTTGTAATTTCAACCAGAGTAAGACTTGCGCGCAACCTCAGGGACTTTCCGTTCCCGTGCAGACTTTCGCAGCAGGGCAGGGAAAAGGTAACAGAAAAGGTCAAGAGCGCGCTTAAGGACAGCAACAGCCCGATTGCTTCCGATTTTTCGTTTATCAAAATGAGCGAGCTTACACCTCAGCAGGGAGTTTCGCTTGTTGAAAAGAGAATTGTAAGCCCTGAATTTATCAGCGATACAGAGGGCAGAGCATTGCTGCTTAGCAAGGACGAAAGCCTCAGCATTATGATTAACGAGGAGGACCACATCAGGCTTCAGGTAATCAGGGACGGACTTTCGCTTGAGGAGGCATATGACACCGCCGACAAGCTTGACACTCTGCTTGATGAAAATCTTGATTATGCCTTTGACAAAAAGCTCGGCTATCTCACCCAATGCCCGACCAACCTCGGCACGGGTATGAGAGCCTCGGTAATGCTTCATCTGCCTGCGCTTGAAAAGAGCCGTGCAATCAGCAGAATTGCCGGAAATCTTTCAAAGCTCGGATTGACAATCAGGGGAGCATACGGCGAAGGAAGCGAGCCCAACGGCGCAATGTATCAGCTTTCTAACCAGGTGACCTTGGGAATATCCGAAAAGGCGGCTATCGAAAATCTTAAAAACATAACAAACCAGCTTGTCGCTCAGGAAAATCAGGCAAGGGACAGACTTGCAAAAAGTATAGAGGTTCAGGACAACATAAGCCGAAGCTTAGGCATTTTGAAATCTGCGCTTGTGATGACACACGAGGAAGCGCTGAGTCTTTTGTCAAACGTGCGCTTCGGAATTGCTTCGGGACAGATTACGGAGGTTTCAACGGAAACCGTCGATAAGCTTATGAAGGCTGTTGAGCCTGCAACACTGACGGTAAACAGCAATAAAAACCTGTCGGCACACGACAGAGATATAGAAAGGGCAAAGCTTTTGAGAGAAACGCTCTCCTGATATTTTGCCCGTTCACGGAAAGAGGGTAATTTATTATGTATGAATTCAGAGGATTTACACAAAAGGCAAACAAGGCGCTCAATCTTGCGTTGGAAAGCGCTCAGGAAATGGGTCACAGCTATGTCGGCACGGAGCATATTTTGCTCGGACTTGCAAAGGAGGGCACCGGAGTAGCCGCCGCTGCGCTTGAGCAGTGCGGAGCTACGCAGGAGGCGCTGACGGAAAAAATAAAAAGCGTTGACGGAGCAGGCATAGCTTCTGCGCTCACCCCCGACGATTTTACTCCCCGCACAAAGCGTGTGCTGAGAACTTCCATGCTGGCTTCATCAAGAATGGGCAACAGCTATGTGGGTACCGAGCATCTTCTTCTTGCGGTTATTGCCGAGCAGGACAGCTACGCAGCGTCAATTTTGCGTGAGCTGGGAGTAAGCGAAAACGCAATCACCGATGCGGTTTCAAGCGGACTGCAAAACGGCGGAGCGGAAAGTCCTTATGCCCAAGGCGAGGGCGGCTACGGCGCGCCTCAGGGACAACAGGGCGGCTCCGCGCTTGAAAAGTACGGCAGAGATTTAACCAAGGCGGCAAAAAACGGCGAGATTGACCCGGTTATAGGCCGTGAAAAGGAAATTCAGCGTGTGATTCAAATTTTGTCACGCCGCACAAAAAACAATCCTGTGCTTATCGGCGAGCCGGGCGTAGGCAAAACTGCGGTTGCAGAGGGGCTTGCGCTTGAGATTTCAAAGGGCGACGTCCCCGAAATTCTAAAGGATAAAAGGGTAGTCAGCCTTGACCTTACGGGTATGGTTGCAGGCACAAAATATCGCGGCGACTTTGAGGAGAGAATCAAGGCTGCCATTGACGAGGTAAAAAAATCAAAGAATACGATTTTGTTTATAGATGAGCTTCACACCATTGTGGGCGCCGGTTCGGCAGAGGGTAGCGCAGACGCCGCAAACATTCTGAAGCCGGCGCTTGCAAGAGGAGATTTTCAGGTAATCGGCGCAACCACGCTCAACGAGTACAGAAAGTACATTGAAAAGGACGCTGCGTTGGAACGCCGTTTTCAGCCGGTAAAGGTCGGCGAGCCAACTCCGGAACAGGCGGTGGAAATTCTTAAGGGTCTGCGTGACAGCTACGAGGCTCACCACAAGGTAAAAATTACCGACGAGGCTATCAATGCCGCAGTGGAGCTTTCATCGCGCTACATTGCCGACAGGTATCTTCCCGACAAGGCGATTGACCTAATTGACGAGGGCGCTTCAAAGGTAAGGCTTGCGTCCCTTACCTCTCCGCCGGATGTAAAATCGCTTGAGGACAGGATTGCCGACTTCGAAAAGGAAAAAGCAAGCGCAATCAACGAGCAGGATTTTGAACGTGCCGCAAAGCTTCGTGACGAGCAAAAGGAGGTTCAGACTCAGCTTGATAACGCCAAAAAGGAATGGCAGGAAAAACAGAAGTCAAACTGCGGCGAGGTCAGGGCTGAGGATATAGCCAAGATTGTTTCCGAATGGACGGGTATTCCCGTGGTTCAGCTCACGCAGGAGGAAAGCGAAAGACTGCTCAATATGGAAAGCGTTCTGCACGACAGAGTTGTGGGTCAGGACGAGGCAGTCGGCGCAGTTGCCAAGGCAATCCGCAGAGGCAGAGTGGGTCTTAAGGACCCCAAACGTCCCGTAGGCTCCTTCATTTTCCTCGGCCCCACGGGCGTGGGCAAAACCGAGCTGTGCAAGGCTCTTGCGCAGGCGATGTTCGGCGATGAAAACGCAATGCTTCGCCTTGATATGAGCGAGTATATGGAAAAGCACACGGTGTCAAAGCTCATCGGCTCGCCGCCCGGATATGTAGGCTTTGAAGAGGGCGGACAGCTCACCGAAAAGGTAAGGCAAAAGCCGTATTCGGTTGTTCTTTTTGACGAGATTGAAAAGGCTCACCCCGATGTTTTCAATATGCTTCTGCAAATTCTTGAGGACGGCAGACTGACCGACTCTCAGGGCAGAACGGTTGATTTTAAGAACACCGTTATCATTATGACCTCAAACGTAGGCGCACGTCTGATTACCGAAAAGCAGCAGTCGCTCGGCTTTGCCGGCTCAAGCGACCGTGAGGAGGAGCAAAGGGACATCAAACAGCTTGTTACAGCAGAGCTGAAAAATGTTTTCCGCCCCGAATTTCTCAACCGTGTTGACGATATAATAGTGTTCAACAAGCTCAATCAGAACGAGATAAAGCAAATTGCTTCAAAAATGCTTGATACGCTTGCAGAGCGGCTTGAAAAGATGAACATTAAGATTGCCTTTACAGACGAAGCGGTAACGGCAATCGCCGACAAGGGCTTTGACGATACCTACGGAGCAAGACCTCTGCGCCGTGCAATTCAAAGTGAAATTGAGGACGCGCTCTCCGAGGAAATGCTTTCGGGCAGCGTCGGGGAAAATTCAGAGGTTGTATGCGATTACAAGGACGGCAAATTCACCTTTGAAACCAAGTAATCAAATACATTTTATGTATACAGACGGCTCACCGCTTAGGTAAGCCGTCTGTTTTGCAATGCCGTCAACTTAAGGAAAATAAGGAGTGTAAATTTTTGCCTTATCAAGGGAATATCCGCACGGCGCAGCCGTTTTCGCAGCGGCGCACAGTGTGCGCCACAGTTGCAAGCAGTATAGTTATATGTAACCGTATATTACCGTGTACAAGCTTTTAATTATCGCCATTTCGTAGCGGCGGTCAGTGACCGCCATTGCCGCAACGCCTACCACTGTGTGCTGTCACTTGATGACCCACAACCTCGTAGGGACGGATAGTATCCGCCCGAAGTAAAGGCAGGATGTTTTATTAAAATTAAACCTTTGATAAAGCTATATTCGTTTACCTTTAAATCAAAAATGAATAAAAAATTATAGTTTTTATTAGGTTACACGGCGTTGCACGCCTACACCTCATCAGTCTGCTCCGCAGCCAGCTTTTTTCTGCGAAAACGGCAAACCCTTTGTCGCTACGCGCCATTTCCCTTATCAAGGGAATACCTCAAGGGGAAGCCTTGCTGAGAGATGACGTTTTCCTGCTTATCCAAGCCTTCCCCTTGAGGGGAAGGTGTCACCGTATGGTGACGGATGAGGTGTAGGTGCTTTAGCTCCGTGAACATTATAAAAATATACTTACAACGTGGCGGTCACTGACCGTCGCTACGGACTTGTTGTAAATTTTTGCCTTTTATTGTTATAGAAAGTCCGATTAAAATTTATTTAATCAAATTTCCACCTGTATGTTGCAAAATAATTGTAAATATGATACAATAATCATATAACTTATGCAAAGATGTCCCCCGCCACTAAGGCGGCGGGTGCCGTTCATCATTTCAGAGGGAGCTGTAATCTCCCACTGAAACACTGAGAAGCTAACGCTCCCCTTTGCAAGCTGCAATCTATCGCAAGCTCTGTTTCAAGCGAGCTTGACAGAGCGTTGCTCCGATTTAAATTTTTACAAGAAGAAATATACAAAAACAGACGGCTCACCGCAACGGTATGTCGACGTTGCCACCATGCAGAAAAATAGCAGTCGGCGCAGCGTGACCGCACTTTTAACTCGGGACAAAGTCCGATGTAAGCTTGCTTAACATCGGCAAATTATATAAATATTTTATCCAAATTAAGGAGGCAAAATCAATGAAAAAAGATTCAAAAACCGTTATCCGTCCTCCTGGCAGTCATAATGCTGCTCAGCGTATTTTCGGTTGTGCCGTTCACGGTATCTGCTGCGGAAACTGCGAGCGCCGATGAGGCCGGCACCGCAAGCGATGATTATGAGTATGAGATACTCACTGACGGCACTGCTGAGATAACAGGGTATACCGGAGAAGCTACCGACCTTGAAATCACCTCAGCTATTGACGGCTACACCGTAACAAGCATCGGCGATTCTGCATTTGAGGACTGCGACAGCCTTACAAGTGTAACTATTCCCGACAGCGTAACAAGCATCGGC
>JAJQDK010000062.1 GCA_021202245.1 Clostridiales bacterium | reverse complement strand
CAGCACACAGTGATGTGCGGAGCGACTGTGGCGGTCACTGACCGCCGCTACGAACGGGCGGAAAATAATTCGTTGGTACACAGTGGGATAAATTACATATTTATTTTTCCTTAAGTTGTCGACATTGCTTCAAAGGGAAGGCTTTCGCTCAATCAAACATTTGACGATTATCCAAGGCTTCCCTTGATAAGGAAAATGTCACTCAAAATTTATTGTAAAGGTTTTTTCGCTGAAATCAATCAAGCCGTCCCTTTTCAGTCCTTTCAGTTCCCACATAAGCGTGCTGGTATCCATTTGCAGGTGGTCGGCAAGCTCCACCCGAGTCAGATTGATTACAACGGTTTTACTGCCCTGAAGCTCAACCTGTTGATTAAAAAACTTAATAATTTTGTTTCTTGCATAAGTTTCGGAGTTTACCATTGTGCGCTCAAGCACATTCTTTGTCATTTCGTAAAAAATATCTATAGTGTTTTGCAATACGGTGTTGTAAAGCTTCAGCTGATAATTATCCATAGTTGAATAATTTTGATTTCTGCTTATAATAAGAACTACCGAATGACTTTTTGCTTCAATGGTTACCGACGGATAAGGCTTGTCCTCGGCTACGGGAAGAAGCGCATTGCCTTCGGCGGAAAAGATATTTACAAATCTTTTTCTGCCGTCAAGTCCGTTCTCATAGGTTGCGAGAGTGCCGTCGAGTACGTATGCCGACTTGGTAATTGTATCCGTAAATGCTTCACCCTTTTCTAAGGTGACAATTAAAAAATCGGTGTTTTTGAGATAATCCTCTATTTCAAAAAGGCTCATACCCTTGAAAAGCGGCGAAGCTTTTAAAAATATAATATATTCATCTATTTGGGTAGATTGCTGCATGGTACCGTTCCTTTCTTTTCAGAGTAATGCAATTAAAAATGCAAAATCACAATTATTTTATCATATAAATTATTTATTTACAATAGTCAAATTTAATCATTTTATCAAAATTCAGCATTTAAATCGGAGCAAGCTCTGTCAAGCTCGCTTGAAACAGAGCTTGCGATAGGCTGCATAAGTTATAAAATTCTCCCGACCAAGGATTATGGCAGGGAGAATTTTTACAATTAAGAAGGATTTCTTAAACGCTATATCAAAATCATCAATTACTCCAGCCTATTGCAATAAGATGGTTTGAGCCGTCCCTTGAGCCGTCTGTGTAGTATCCGTCATAACCGCTGAGCGTTATGTCCTCGGTTTGATCGGAGCCGTTTGTAAATATTACATACGTTGCACCGCTCGGGATTGATATAGAGTAATTTGTCTGACCGTGTCCGTTGTCGCCCTCCGATGTCATTACCATGCCGGGCCAAGCTCCGCCGATATCAGCCTGACTGTCGGACCAGAAATAAGCGTAAACCGTGCCCCAGCTCTGATTATCCGTAAAGTAGATTGTGTCGGTTGATGAGGAAGAGCCTGAGGAAGAGGCAGATGTGGTAGCTTGGGTACTTCCCGAATAGGATGACCACGAGCCGTTGTCATAGATGTAATTCATACCGGGAATAGTGAGGTCAGCTGTTTTTCCGTCGTCCGAGCCCTGATTGAATATAATATACTTTGCGTCAGACGGAACCTCAATGCGATAAATATCGGAGCTTACCTTAGTCATAGCTACACCGGGCCAGGAGGTCATATAGGTGTTGTCATCGCTCCAATAATATGCGTAGGGCTGACTCCAGCCGTTGGTATTTTTGTAGTAGATGTAATTTCCTACGGCTTCAGTTGTTGCCTGAGTTGCGGCAGTTGCCTGAGTTGCTGTTGTAGCCTGTGTTGCGGCTGTTGAAGCCGTGGTGGCTTCGGTTGCATCCTCGCCTATGTAGGTGCCGCAGTAGCCTGTACCGCTTACAGCATCAACGAGATAATTCATAACGCAGGTTGCGTCCTTAATGTCTATAATTCCGTTTTGATCAACATCGGCTGCGGCTGCATTGTATCCGCTGAGGTATGATATTCCTGCAGCGTGCTTTTGAATTTCCGTAGCATCGCTGATTGTAATTTTTCCGTCGCCGTTTGCATCGCCGATAAGAACCCTGCCTGTTACTGTTGAGGCTGACGTGGTAGCCTGAGCGGCAGTTGTAGTTGTTGCGGCTGTTGCAGTTGTTGCGGCTGTTGCTGTTGTTGCGGTAGTTGCAGTTGTAGCAGTTGTTGCGGTAGTGGCTGTTGTTGCAGTTGTTGATGACGTTGAGGTGTATGCAGACCACTTGTTATTTGCCTCTAAAATCCTTGAGGTTCCGCCGAGAGATACTCCCGATTCTATATCGGCAGGGTAGCGGTTGTTTGTCGCATCGGAGCTTTCGGTAAAGATTACATAGCCGTTTTCAAACTCATCATCCACCTCGATATAGTAAAGTCCAAGGGATGAATCATAGGACATTTTCTCTCCGGGCCAAGCGGCGTTTTCAACTACCGTTGATCCGCTTTCGTCATAGATATAAGCGTAAACCGAGCTCCAGTTGTATGACGAGTTGTCAAAATAGATGATTGTCGCAAGCGACGGGTCTTTCTTTGTATAGGTGTAGGTTTTTGTAACGGTTTCGTTGTCCTCGCCCGTAGCCGAAAGAGTAAGCGTAATGCTCTTTGATGTGCCGGTTGCATCGGTGCTTCCGCCTATAGTAATAGTTTGACCGTTAGTATATGTACCGCTTGCGCCCTCGCTTGTGGTGTAGGTGCCGTTTGCGACATTACTTACCGAGAGTTTAACGCTGAGTGTGTCCGAAGTAAAGGCTGAGCTGCTCGGTGAAGCCGAAACGCTTGCTCCCGTAACAAAATCCTCGGGGTTGTAAATAACCGCAATTCCCGTGCTGCCAACCGTACCGCTGATTGTAGAGGAGGTAACGGTAAATGTGTTGCCCGAAACCTGATCGGTATAGGTGCCCGACGGTACATATCCTCCGCCGTTGGCAACAGAAACTGAACCGCCGTTGCTTGTGGTTACGATTACTGCGCCGCCGTCCTTACGGGTGATTGAAGCTACACTGCCTGTTGAGGTGTAATAGTCCGCCTTGCCTATCATAGCGTTGTGGAACTTGTTGACCTCGGCAACCTCTGCGCTTGTAAAGTGTGTGCTGCCCTTTTGACCGGCATAAATGCTTGATTTACTGGTTGAAGAGGGACGAGAGAAGTAAAGCGTGGTGGCGTTAGCTTTTGCGGCAAGAATAGCATAAGCCTTGTCTACGCTGTTCTGACTCCACTGTGATGAGTTTGAGCCGTATTCACCGTCATTTGAGTAGGTGTCGTGACTTTCTGCCCAGTAAACGAGCTTGCTGTCGGAGATACCCCTTGCCGACCAGTTGCCGATGCTTGAGGTAAGATTGCCCTCCAAAACGGAGTTCATAACGGTTGAGCTGTAAGAGCTGTCGGTAATGCTGATGTAGTTTGTGTATTCTATAGTTTCCGATTCTCCGCCGCTGTCTGTTGCGCCTACAAGAACCTCACCGTAGTTGTAAAGTCCGTTGCCTGCCATTTTAGACCAGAAGCCGCAGCTCTCACTCGGCAGAGCTATGTGCTTTGCGGCGTCCCATCTGATGCCGTCAACACCCACGTTTTTAAGCTCCTGAGTGTAGTTGTAGATTATGTTCTGAAGCTCCGTGTTTTCGGAATTGAGGTCAGCCATACCGATGTCATAGTGCGTTATCTGCCAACGGTTGGTGTAATCAATGCTTGAGGTGTCGTAGCCGTGATAATAGCTGCTGTGGCTATCTCTTGAAACTGAGCTGTCAACTCCGCTGCTTGAATATCCGTTGCCTCTGAGGTGGTTTGCAACTACGTCAACCACAATCTTAATGCCGTATTCATCGGCAGCCTCACAAAGGCTTTGAAGCTCTGCCTTTGTACCCAGTGAGTTGGATGTAATAGAAAAGTTGGTGGGCTGATACATCATATACCAAACCTGCGAGCTTGTAGTGCCTGCGCCCTGAGCAGGGGAGGTCTGAACAGAGGTAAAGCCTGCGGCTGCTATGTTTTCAAGCTCCGCTTCAATCTGAGAGTATTTCCAGTCGAAGCAGTGCAGAATTAAGCCGTCCTGAATATTGTCCGCAAGGCCGTAATCGCCGGATGTGGTACCGCTTGAGCTGCTTCCCGAGCTGCTTGAACTGCCAGAGCTTGAGCTGCCTGAGCTTGAGCTGCCTGAAGAGGAGCTGTTCCAGCCTGTTGCAATAAGCCTGCCGTCGCTGTCGGTTGAGCCGTCCGTATAATAACCGTCGTATGAGCCGAGGGCTATGTCCTGAGTTTGAGCAGAGCCGTTTGAAAATATTACATATGTTGCTCCGCTCGGAATGGTTGCCGAATAGTTTGTCTGACCGTAGCCGTTATCGCCTGCCGATGACATTGTTGTGCCGGGCCAAGCTCCGCCCATATCAGCCTGACTGTCGGACCAGAAGTACGCATAAACCGTGCCCCAGCCCTGATTGTCCGTAAAGTACACCGTACCCGATGCAGCGTTAGAGGTAAACGCCCCTGCCGCAATACAGGATACAAGCATACAGAGCACAAGGACTATGCTTGTTACTCTTTTTCTCGTTTTTATCAAAATTTCTCACTCCTAAAAAATTATGATGTAAAATTTAAAATTGTGCAGCTGCTCCGCAGCGGTTTGCCGGTAACACCGGTTGCTTTTAACCTCCTTTTGACCGAATATGAGCGGATTTTAGGCTACGTTATTAAAAAATCTTACTTTAAATAATATTATTACCTATTTGCACAAATAAAACAATGGTAAATACCTTATTCTAAAATATAAGCAGTAAAATTAAAATTAAAAATTGCATTATTTATGTGCAAAAATCACAATTACCATAATCATTTAAATTAACCTGCCGAGCCTACAACCATCTTCTGAATATAGGTTGCATCGGCTACAGTGATTGTGTTATTGTTGTCCATATCGCCTATTTCAAGGGTGATTGAGTAGCCTGTGGTGCCTACTACGCATTTCTGAATATAGGTTGCGTCAACAACGGTAATCATTTCGTCGCCGTTAGCGTCGCCCTTGAGGAAGGTCGTGCCAGAGTCTGTTGTGATTTCCGAATAAGATGACATTGTAAAGTCGGAGAAGCCCGAGATGCCCGTAATATTCTGAACGGCGCTGTCGGCAACTGCGTTTGCGTATACAAGGTCGCTGTCGGTTTCATAGCCTACGGAAAGCTCTATAACGTCAAGGTCTACGTTTGCGGTGCCCTCTCCGATAACATTGAAGGTTACCGTAACAAATTCAGTTGCCGTTGTAAAGTCATACAGACTTGAAGCGCTTGTGAAGTTACCCTTGATTGTGCCGTCGCTCGGAGATGAAACAATAGCCGAAACATTGGGCATTACACTGCCACTTGCTACAGTAACGGGCGAAAGCTTTGAAGAATCATAGGTGAGCGTCCACTGACCGTTTACAAGACTCATACTCGATGTGAGGTAATATGTGACCGTTACCGTGCCGGTGTCGTCAACCGTATTTGTACTTGCCGAGCAGAGGTTTGAAGTGGCGTTGACAGTGAGCTGTGTTACCGGCTTAGTTGTTGCCGTTGTTGCTTCCGTGGCAGCTGTTGTTGCTTCCGTGGCGGCAGATGAAGAATATTCGCCGATTTCAATTCTTGAAGTTCCCGAAGCAGAGTATGACGAGAAACCGGAAACACCGGTAATATCGTTTACTACGCTGTTTGAAATTTTACCGTATTTTTCGTCTACTCGGCAGCAGCCTTTCCGGAATAGTTGTGCGCCTTGTCAAGCAGCATATCCTTTACCTTCATCAGCCTTGTTCGGCTGCTGCGGTCGTTTTCCTCAAGCTTCATTGAAATATACTTGATTGTTTCCTCATATCTCGGAATCATTACGTGTTCAAGCGAATTAACCCTGCGCCGGGTTTTTTCAATCTCGGCGGACATAAGCTCGCAGCTCTTTTCAACCTCTGCCAGCTTAATCAGGTCGGGCAAAACATCATTGAGGGACATTACCGCATCGTCAAGCTCAAACGAGGTGAAGGCAAAGCCGTAGGGATATATATCACCCTGATTATCCGTGCGTGTTTTGGAAGAAAACTGCGGCACGTTGACGCTCATAACATTGCGTGAGGTCACGTCAATCTCAACCTGCTGTTTGGGCGACATAAGAGAAGCGTCAAGCGCCTCCTTTGACATAACTGCGCTTGCGTTTACAAAGTGAGCGTTGCAGCTTTTTAGCTCGGCTTCAACCTTTTCTCTCAATTCCTTGTTCACACGAACCAAATCGAGAAATTGGCGCATAAGCTCATCTCGTTTATCCTTTAACATTTTGTGACCTCTCACGGCGGTTGTAAGCTGTTTTTTCAGCTTAGTCAGCTGCATTCGTGTGGGGTTGACGTTCATAATTGCCATCTGTAAACACCTTCATCGCAGATTATTTGCTTATTCCTTGCCGTAATATTTATCGAGCATATCGTCCTTAATACGCTTCAGCTCGCTCCTCGGCAGAATACGCAACAGCTTCCAGCCTATGTCAAGCGTTTCTTCTATTGAACGGTTGGCATCATAGCCCTGAGAAACATATTCCTTTTCAAATGCTTCGGCAAATTCTGCGTATTTTTTATCCATATCGGTAAGCGCCGCTTCACCGAGAATTACCATAAGCTCTCTTGCGTCCTTGCCTCGTGCATAGGCGGCAAAGAGCTGGTTCATTGTTGCGGCGTGGTCCTCACGTGTGCGGTCGGGACCGATGCCCTTGTCCTTCAGTCGTGAAAGAGAGGGAAGAACGTCCACAGGCGGTGTGACTCCCTTTCGGTACAGCTCACGGGAGAGAATAATCTGTCCCTCGGTGATGTAGCCGGTAAGGTCGGGGATGGGGTGGGTTTTGTCGTCCTCGGGCATTGTCAGAATAGGAATCAGCGTGATTGAACCGTCCTTTCCGCGCAGACGTCCTGCACGCTCATAGAGCGAGGCGAGGTCGGTGTACATATATCCGGGATAGCCTCTTCTGCCGGGAACCTCTTTGCGCGCGGCTGAAACCTCACGCAGAGCGTCGGCGTAGTTTGTAATATCCGTCATAATTACAAGAACGTGCATACCGAGGTCAAATGCAAGGTACTCGGCGGCGGTCAGCGCCATACGGGGAGTGGATATACGCTCAATGGCAGGGTCGTTTGCAAGGTTGACAAACATTACCGTTCTGTCGATTGCGCCTGTTTCCTTGAACGACTGAATAAAGTAGTCGGATTCCTCAAAGGTGATACCCATAGCGGCGAACACAACGGCGAACTTTTCGTCCTTGCCCCTTACGGTTGCCTGACGTGCAATCTGAGCCGCAAGCTGTGCGTGGGGAAGTCCCGACGCTGAGAAAATCGGCAGCTTCTGACCTCTTACAAGTGTGTTAAGTCCGTCAATGGCTGAAATGCCTGTCTGGATAAATTCCTGAGGATAGTTTCTTGCGGCGGGGTTCATAGGCGTGCCGTTGATGTCAAGACGTTTTTCGGGAATAATTGCAGGACCTCCGTCTATGGGATTGCCCAAGCCGTCAAAAACTCTCGACAGCATATCGGACGACACGGGAAGCTCCATGGAACGTCCGAGAAAGCGAACCTTTGAGTCGGCAAGATTGATGCCTGCCGCAGATTCAAAGAGCTGAACAAGCGCATTGCTTCCGTCGATTTCAAGAACCTTGCAGCGGCGGATTTCACCGTTGGGAAGCTCAATTTCGCCGAGCTCATCGTAGGTTACGTTTTCAACATCGCTTACCATCATAAGCGGTCCGGCTACCTCTCTTATGGTACGGTATTCCTTAGGCATCAGTCGTCACTCCTCTCAAGAATTTCTTTTATTTCGCTGTCAATCTGAGCGTTGATTGAATCAAGCTCGTTTTCTGTCTTATCTTCCTGTTCATATTTAAAGCGGCCTATACGCTCACGAACGGGCATATTTACAAGCATTTCGATATCTGCGCCGTTGTTGAGAGCCGCAAGAGATTTATCGTAGTAGGAGAAGATTGAACGCATCATAAGAAGCTGTTTTTTAAGCGAGGTGTATGTGTCAGTGGGGTCAAAGGCATTCTGATGCAGGTAGTCCTCACGAATTGAGCGAGAGGTTTCAAGCTTGAGCCTATCGGGAGCCGAAAGAGCATCCATACCTACAAGGTTTACAATTTCCTGAAGCTCCGACTCATCCTGAAGCATAGCCATAAGCCTGCCCCTTAATTCCATAAAATCGGGAGATACGTTTTCGCTGTACCAATTTTCAAGCTGATCGATGTAGAGCGAATAGCTTGTCAGCCAGTTTATTGCGGGAAAATGACGTTTGTATGCGAGGCTTGCGTCAAGTCCCCAGAAAACCTTGACAATACGCAGAGTGGCCTGAGAAACAGGCTCGGAAATATCGCCGCCGGGCGGAGAAACCGCACCGATAACCGACAGCGCGCCCTCGGTATCCTCCTTGCCGTTTACTATTACACGTCCGGCACGCTCGTAGAACTGAGCAAGACGGCTGCCGAGGTATGCGGGATAGCCCTCCTCACCGGGCATTTCCTCAAGTCTGCCCGACATTTCACGCAGCGCCTCAGCCCAGCGAGAGGTTGAGTCAGCCATAAGAGCTACCGTATATCCCATATCACGGAAGTATTCCGCTATTGTAATTCCCGTGTAAATAGAAGCCTCACGGGCAGCAACAGGCATATCCGAGGTGTTGGCAATCAGCACCGTGCGTTCCATAAGCGAGTTGCCCGTGCGCGGATCCTTAAGCTCGGGAAATTCATTGAGAACGTCCGTCATCTCATTGCCTCGCTCACCGCAGCCTATATATACTATAATATCGGCAGCCGCCCATTTTGCAAGCTGATGCTGCACTACTGTTTTGCCCGAACCGAAGGGGCCCGGAACAGCGGCGACGCCGCCCTTTGCAAGCGGAAACAGCGTATCTATTGCACGCTGACCGGTGGTGAGCAGAATATCGGGAGAGAGCTTTGTCTTGTACGGTCTGCCCACACGAACAGGCCACTTAACAGCCATACTTATTTCTTCCGTGCCCTTGCCTGTGTTGATAAGGGCGACAGCTTCGTCAATGGTAAATTCGCCCTCTGAAATTTTTTCAACGGTACCGCTTATTTTATTCGGCACCATAATCTTGTGGAGAACGGCGTTGGTTTCCCGAACCGTTCCCAAAACATCGCCGGGCGTTACCTCATCGCCGACCTTGGCGGTGGGGGTAAAGCGCCATTTTTTGCTGTGATTCAAAGCCGGTACGTCAACTCCGCGGGTGAGGTTAGTGCCTGCAACCTTCATAATTTCATTAAGCGGACGCTGAATACCGTCGTATATCGAGCCGATAAGACCGGGACCGAGCTCAACCGAAAGAGGCGCTCCCGTATCTTCAACAGCTTCGCCGGGACCGAGGCCCGAGGTTTCCTCATAAACCTGAATGGAGGCCTTGTCACCGTGCATTTCAATTATCTCGCCAATCAGCCGCTGTTTGCTTACGCGAACAACGTCAAACATATTGGCGTCACGCATACCCTCTGCAATTACCAGAGGGACTGCAACCTGTCTAATTATACCTGATTTCAAATTACTACACCTCAATTATTGAAGATTATGTCCGAGCCTACCGCCTGTTCAACAAACGATGAAAGCCGTTTAATGCCTGTTCCCGTATTGCCCTTTACACCCGGAATGGGTATGACGGCGGGGGTCAGCCTTTCTTCATAGTGCCTGCGTTCCTTTTCCGTCAGTGCATACGTTTCCTCGGTCATATAGATTATTCCGTAATTACCGCTGTCCGCAATTTTGCGAAACAAATGCGGCAAATCGTCAAAGCTGTCGCAGGGGAATATCTCAAGTCCGACTGCGCAGAAGCCCTTTAAGCTTTCGCTGTCTCCTATAACCGCACTGCCCTTAGCCAGAAATTTCACGCAGCCTTTCTCTGATTGTTTCCTGACTTGAATCGGTGCGTATTCCGCAGTCAATAATGTGAATTACCTTTACTTCGGCTTCGTTTCCGATGAGGTAGCCCATAAGCGGCTCGGCGCCCTCGCTTGCACGCTTGCAGGCCTCCTTTGCCTTGACAATAAGTCTGTCGTCAACAAACTTTTCAAATGCGGACGGAGACGCTTTATAAGCCTCAATCGCTCTGTTGCAGTCATAGTCGCTGCATTTTCCGAGTGTGTCAAGCAGAGAGTCAATTCCCTTTACGGCTGAGGCTGTCACGGCTGATTTGTTAAAGCCGTCCAAAGCGCAGAGAGCCTGCTCCAAAAACGCCTTGTCCGCGCCTGTTCTTGCGCTGCGGATTGCAACCTTAATATTGCCGTAAAATACCGTGTTTTTAAAATAATCAATTAAAAAATCCGAGTGAAGCTCCTCTGCGCAGGAGAGCATTTCCTCCATAAGCGCCCTGTCAAGAATTGCGTCGCTCAATCGGGCGTCGCCCGTGTGGGTAAGCACCTCATATGCCTTGTCGGACGGCTGAGAAAGCCATTCGGGCAAAAGCGAAAATTTTCTGTTCTCAACAGCTTCCGTCATAACATCCGTATCAACGGCGCAGGGGAAGAGAAAAAGCTGTCTGTAAGCTCTGCCTGCCATTGTGCCCTTGAGAATTGCTTTAAGATTGTGTATATCGTTTTGATATAAAAACGGGGAAAATATTTTAAAGTCGGGAGCAACGCTTTTGAGATAAGCCCACATTGCCTTTGTGTGACTTTTTATGATTTCCTCCGTCGTGCTTCCTTCGCCGTAGCCCTTGTCGCTGAGATATCTGCAAAGCTCGTCGTCGGACTTGCAGGACAGCATATGCTCAATGTCGGAGCTTGTGAAAAGGGTGTTTTCCTTTACACGCACGGATCCGATGGAAAATTCATATGATAACGCCATCAAATCCCTCCTTACTCGACAAAAAGCTCACGATTGATGAGATCCTCAAGCAAGTCACGCTTGTCGGCAATAACCGATTCAAAGCTCATATTTTCCTCAATATCGCCGCTTTTCAGGATAAAACCGCCCGAAATGTCAACGGCGCTTTTGTTAACCGCAGCAGTCACGCCGCTCTCGCTGAGCCTTTGCGTGAAATCATCGGGAAGCCGTGAAAGATCCTTTTGATTCAAAAGAATTTCACCGTTTGCGCCGCCGAGAGTCTTTGCAAGCTCGTAGATAAGCTCAAAATAAGCCTTGTCGTCAAGCTGTGT
>JAJQDK010000036.1 GCA_021202245.1 Clostridiales bacterium | reverse complement strand
AGCAGAATATTTTATCGCCTGTTGACTTTACAAAAAACTGCAAATAAACAGTAAATTCATCGTTTTCAAATGCATCGTCAAGCTGACTTCGCAGTACGTCCGCCTCCCCGCCGAATTCAATTCGGCTTTTTGTGCCGACCGCTAATCGCTTGCCGGTCTTTTTTGCATACAGAGCGGAACGGTTCGCTTTAAGTATGATTTCATCCGGATCTCTGTCGTGAGTGTGCAGAGGATAAACTCCGGCATAAACTTTTGCTTCCTTAACATCGCACGCTTCTTTCTGACCTGCTTCAATTTGTCTGAGCATTTCTTCTGCCCATTCGTCTGCCCGCATACCCGAAGAAGAGGTTTTCATAACGCAGAAGCCGCACTCGTCAACTCTGGATAAAATATCAACGTCTGCAATATTGCCGTTTAAAATCAGAGCTATGCGCCGCAAATAAATATTCAGGGCTTCGGAGTCCTCCTCGGCAAGAAGCGAGGTGTCTACATAAAAATAAACTGCACTGTAAAGCGAACGGTTTTTATCGTTAAGAAATTGCTTAAAATATGTCTTTAAATAAAGATAATTTCCTATTCCCGTAATTGAATCTGTGCCTTTGTTCAGCTTCATCTGCCTTTTGCGCTTTCTGTTAAGAACAATTACGATAACCAAGGCTGTCAACAGTACGGCAGAAGCGGAACAGATAATTATAAAATAAACGACAGGCACACCTGAATCTTGCTCTGCCGCAATATTCAGGAGTATTCCGGAGGATTGAGCCTGAGTGACAGAGCCGACAAACGATTTAAAATCAGCTATAAGCTCGTCGGAAGCTATATCCGAAAATAAAACCCTGTATTCAACCGTTTCACCGTCGGCTTCCACCGTAAAGACAGTTACTCCGCTGCTCCACTGCTCATCGGTAAAAGCATCGTCCTTTGTACAGCAGGAAATCATCTCGGCCTGAAGATTTTTCAGCTTTTGCTTTCTTTCGTCACTGCTTCCGTCGGAAAGATATTCTAACCTATAATTCGATTTCTCGGTAAAGAGCTCAAGCAGCTGAGGAATGTAGCCCGAATATGTATTTTCCTCAGAATTATAATACTCTATCGGTGCAGAATCCGGACAGCCGCTTACATAAATCAGCTCCTTTTCGGCATCGGAATTATCGGAGTCCAAAGCAAAAGCCGTACAGCTGATGCTGACCGATACCGCAAGCGCCGCAATAAATCCGGCAATTATTCTCCGTATATTTATCCCCATTTTTCATTTCTTTCCTTCCCGATGTTAAACAGCAATTTGTTTCTTTTCGCAAAAAAGCCCGATTCGTTAGCTGCTGCGGGAATATCCTCCTCAGGCGGAAGCTGCGCAACGGTTTTGTCCTGCTCAGCATATGCTCCGTCTTCGGCTCTTACATCGGTATCTTTAAGCTCCTTGACATTTTTATTTGCGAAAGAATTAGGTTCTTGGGCAAGTCGGGCAGCCTCCGACTCAATCTCTGCCAAAGAAGAATCTATGCCCTCAAGCTGTGCTTTCAGGTGCAAACGGCACGAGTTAATGCGTGAAAGATAATCCTCAACGGTTTTCTTGCCCTTTTCAAAGCTGTCACAAAGCGCCGAACGGTTCTTTTCTTCCATATTAAGAGTAGCGCTTTTCATTTGAAGTGCGTAGTGCTGTGCATCGACAATGGAGTCAGCTATTGCAGAATAATTTTTGCGGGAAGCCTCTATCTGACTTTCGGCAGAGGCTAATTTTTCTTCAAGCAGAGCGTTGCGCGCTTCAAACTCCTTTAATCGCTTAGAATATTCCTCCTCGGTTTTCGCAATGCGTTGGGAACATTCCTCGTTCAGCTCCGAAATATAATGATAGACGTTTTCCTTTTTATAACCGAATAATCCCTGTTTTAAATCTGAAATTTGCACGATTATCACTCCTTTTATTTTATTTGTATTTCCTTACGTTCAATATTACCCCAGGTTTTTTTCTTGCTTCGGTAACCGATAAGAGAAATCATACGCACCCACGCAAGTATGAAGCGCAGGATTGTTGTTTCAAAGAAACACAGCAATATCGCCTTAACTACATCAAAAAACGATATTGTGAGGTCTATCGTCTGTACTCTTGCAAAAAACGCCGTCAGCGATAATACCGAGGAATATATTGCGTAAATCAAGAAAAATAATATCATAAACGGCACGTTGATAAGGTCCACTAAAAAGGCAAAGACAATTGTCAGCACGCCGAATACCTCTATGTAGGGTGAAAACAGTTCGTAGATTAAAAAATATATATAGGACAAAAAGCCGACCAAGCCGTATTTGGGATTTGCCAAAATTCTGCGGTGATTCATCATTGACTGAAAAAGTCCGATATGCCACCGCCTGCGCTGACCCGTCAGGTCCTTAAGGCTTTCGGGAACCTGACTCCAGCATATAGCGTTATAGGCATACTTAATCAAATATCTGCGTCCGTGCTCACGGCAGTATACATGAAGCTTTACCACAAGCTCCATATCCTCTCCCATAGTTGACGAATCATATCCTCCGGCAGCTATAACGACGTCCTTTTTAAAGAGCCCGAAAGCGCCGGAAATAATAAGACTGCCGTTGAACTTATCAAAAAGCAGGCGAGCCGCAAGGAACGAGCGGTCATACTCAAGCACCTGCATACAGGAAAGAATTTTTCGGGGCAATTTGTATTTTTTAACTCTGCCGTTTACTATTTCACAGCCGTTGGAGGGTCTGACGGCACCGCCCACAGCCACAACATCTTCGTTTTCAATCACCGGACGCACAATTTGCTCAAGCGAATCATACTGCAAAATCGAATCGGCGTCTATGCACACATAGTAGGGATAGCGGGAAACATTTATTCCCATATTAAGCGCATCCGCCTTACCGCCGTTTTTCTTGCATATAAACGTCACGGGGACCTTATACTCAAATGTTTCATATACCGCCTCTTCGCTGCGGCACTTCAGCTGCTTGCGTATGGGCTTGGCAGTTTTATGCATTTTATAGTCAGAAATCAAAATATCTGCGGTCTTATCCGTTGAACCGTCGTCCACAATGATAATCTCATATGACCTGTATTCAAGGTCAAGCAGTGAACGCAGGGTTGCGCCTATGGTAATTTCTTCGTTATACGCCGGAACTATAACAGAAACGGGAATGTCGATATCCTCTTTAATTTCATTCTTTAACAGTCTTTTTCTTCTGCCGCTGTAAAGCTCTGATGAACCCACCACAACAGCCAGGAGCAAAAATGTTGAGCAGCCTATCAGATACGCAACAAAAAAATATTCCCACATAGTTAAAAAAACAGCTTAAATGCATCCATCATACGCTTATATCGCCTCTAATGTAAGATTTTTGTGTTCGGAGCAATAGGTAATCATTTCTCTTGCGTAGCGGTCGCTGCCGTATACAATATCAGCAAGATCGTTATAGGTTACGCCGAGCGCTTCAAGACTTTGCGCAGCATTGTAACGGACGTACCAATCGGAGCTTGACACGGCGTCCTTGAGAGCCTGAATTGTGTCCTTTCCCGGATAAATTGCAAGCGCCTGTGCAGAAATTGAAGCGTATATCTGTTTTTCATCATCGGCATCGGACAAAAAGGCAAGCAAAACATTCTTTGCCGGCTCATAATAATATCTGCCGAAATACCGCAGCGCAGAATAGCGAACCTCATCGTCATACTCTTCATTGCAAAGAAAATTAAACATCTGCTGACAGCAGCAGCCGCTTTTTAAGCGAATATATTCAAGAACCGCCGTTTGCGTTTCGGAATGCAAACAGTCAAACTCACTCAGCAGCGCCGCAATTAAACGGCTGTGGTCGCCCTCAAAGCTCATAAATCCGTTGGTGAGCAGCTTTTGATTGAAATATACCTTTTCATCCTCAAGTATAAGCACACCCTTTACTACATCGTTCTCACTTTTTGATTTATACAAAAATTTCATCGCTTTAACCCTGCAATAAAGATTCGGCTTTTTAAGATACTGCATAACAAGCTCTGTAATTGAATCTACCGTAAGATGATTGTTAATCTTATATTTTTCAAGTATATGCAGAAAATACACCGACTGTATGCTTTCCTTGTTGATATATACAGTCGCAAGGTATAAAATAACCGGGCGTATTGCCTCCAGATACCTCTCGGCGAGCTTACTGTCCCTGCTCATAAGCTTGTCTACAGACATATTAAACGCCATAAGGTTACCGATTTTTGAAAGTTTGCGGTTCAGATACCTGTATTCCTTATCGTCCGGCTCTTCGCCTTTTGACAAAATATCCGTCTGCCGCTGAATATGATAATCCAGACTGCGGCTGCACCTTTTAATTCTTCTGTCCCGATTGCGAAAGGAAAAAATGCAAACACAGTTAAATGCAATCATACACAGGCAAATTATACCGTAGCAATATATTAAAACTTCCACGCCCATAATCCGTGACCTTCTTTCGGGATAAGCAGTTGCTAACCGGCGCTTTCGGCATCAACCGACGCCCAATATTCCTGCAAAATATAATATGATTCCTTTAGCCTTTCGTGATATGTTACATCCTTGCCCCAGCCTTCAAGCGCAAATGATTCAAGCATAATTCGGGGGGTCTTTGTTTCTTCGCTGCCTATCCCGATATACATTTCATCTATCTGAATATTCTCAACGCCATAGCACTCGTAATAATCATCGTGAATCATCATCTCGGACGGATTGGAAAAATTAAGAAGCTGCCAGGGGAGTTTTATCTCTATGTAATCGCCGTTAAAAATAAAATCCGCAAGCGAAGTGTAATCATCGGATTCGGGGTTTGCGTTGCCGTATTCAAGTATGCCCGTTTCATATGTTTCGGCTACATCGGTAATGCCGCTTACATAATCATTCTCGTCATTTCCGTACAAATTCTGAAGTCCCAGCTCCAGCGTACGTGAGGTTTGAAGTATCAGGTTGATATCGGAAAAAACATTTGTATTCTTATCCACCTCATTGACATAAGCATCGCTGTTATCGGTATCGTGAAAATACATAGCACGCAAAACGTTATATCTTTCCTGAACCTGCACACGGCTGTTGTTCTTGCCGTCAATGCTTATTACAAAATCGCACTCGCGGTCAAATTTGATGTCATAGTTACTGCAATAGGTAGAGCCCGTTTTCTGAGTTGTATCTATCGGAATATACAAAATATCATTGTCGGAATCAAAGTCCTTTTTGTATATCAAAAAGTATATATATTTTTCGTCGTATTTCATAGAAACACTCATATCACCGTTATCAACCACCTTGTCGCTTTCCGACCATTCGGATATATCGCCGTCTACGTAGCACACGCTTTCCTCCTCGCCGGGATCAAAGGCAAGCAGCCCGAAATACTGCTCATTTGTTTGATAATCGCTCCAATACGCCGTATTGTCTAAATCCACTGCATGCATAGTGTTCCATGTACGCTTAAACCATTCGTCCTGCCATGTAAATGAAATGCTTCCGGCGCATCCCACCGACATAATATCCTCATAACATTCAACCAACGCTTCTCCCTGCTCCTGTTCGGACATATTTCCCTGATTGCGGCCGGTATTTTTGTCAACCTGAGCCATACCCCTGCCTGTTGATACACCGTATTCGGAGATGACAACGGGCATTGAATGATGCTCGGTAAGCATAGAAAGATAGGCTCTGTAGGTGTTCAGTTCTCCGTCCTCGTTAATAAACTCGGAGCTATCCGTTATTCCCAAATCCGTCCAGTCATCAACATATTCAAGGTAATCCGGATAATAGGGATAAACGTGATAAGAGGCAAACTGTCCGGAAATAAAGCTGTCCGTAGTTTTTATATGCTCAACATCAACCTGCGCACACTTCATAAAATACTCTTCAAGATATTCGGGATATTCAAACGGATCTGTGGTGGGCCAGTTTGAAAAGGCTATAAGCCGCTGCTGCTTATATTTATCGGTTTCATATTCTATTGTCTTATTTCCCACCTCCGCAAGCATTGCTTCAAAAGGCGTTGCATCCTCGGTGGTGTACATATATTCTCCCTCGTAGGAATTTCTGTCGGGGTATTTTTCATCGGTATACAAAACCGTTACGTCCTCCCATTCAACACCGAGAATATACCCGATAACCCATTGGGATATATCGTGGTTATATGTGCCGGAGCCCGTTCCGTAGCCGAGAGAAAGCTTTTTGTTGCCGTGAATTATATCAATTACCGTTCGACAGTCGTCAATAAAGGTCTGCATAAATTCATCATCATAAGCGTCATAATGTGAATTTTGCGTATAATCGTTTATCCACACACCGTGGATTAGATACAGAGGGTCGTCGTTGTCCTTATTGAACTCATAAAAGGCATTGTAGAAATCATCCTGCAGAATAGTATAAACACGGATTGTATTAGCGCCGAGGTCCTTTATGTACTGAAACCAACGCAGATAGGTTTCTTCGTCGATTGCGTAATCTGTAGCCCATTCACCGGGAATACCGACGCCGAGATTTACCCCTCGGATTTCAAACGGCTCGGTTTCACCGTTTGCAGTCATATAAACAGTATCCTCATCGGTTGTCATAAAGGTTGTAATTTCTTCATCGGGATTAAAATCAATGTAAAATCCAAATCTGTAGTACGCCGCATCATACAAGAGAACTGCAAGCACAATGCACACTACTGCAATAATAAATTTCTTCATTTGTTTCCTTATATGATATAGTCAGCGCTAAATCATACTTTCCTCCTTCCTGCAAATTTGCACTCGCTTCAAGAATTGAGCATCCGAAAATAATGTCCGGATTTTTCATAGAGGTCTGTTTTTTGTCAGTGATTATACTTTTTGTTTTTTGGATTCGTGACTGTACTGACGGATTACATCTATGTTTTCATCCAGCCAGTCGCCGCGCTGCTTAATCATATCGGTGTATTGTTCCAAAGCATCTTCATAGCTGCTCAGATTTCTTTTGGCAGGTATAAGCATTTCGGTATCGTCAAAGGTATATCCCCACACTTCAAAATTACGCTCGATTGCATCGCCGAGATATTCAAGAGTGCTGTCAATATAGTCAGTCAGATACTCTTCGCTTAAAACGCCTTCACGCAGCTGCTTATATCGACTGATTATTTCAGAGGTGAAATACTCGTCCTTTGTAAGCATAAAATACCACGTTCTGCCTTGCAGCCACAGCTCGTCCGGACTGTAGGCATCCTCTGCAAAATTATCAAATACCGAGTTAAAATCCCATACCGCAAGCTTTAAATCACCGCCGATATCTTTGTAAACATAGGTTGAATAAGCCACAGCATCATAATTCATGGTAAATTCATTGATAATAAAGTAATCCACCCACGAATCCACATCTATGTAATTCCAATAGCCGTAATCGTCGGTATCATAATCATATGAATACAATGCCTTTTCAAAATCGGAAAAATCGGATTGAATACTGAATTTAAGTTCATCTGTCAAACTGCCCGACCGGGGATACTTTATGTCAATTAAATGCTTAGTGCGGTAGCTTTTAACGGAGAAGGTATCAATATTTTTGCTTCCGTCATAGCTCCCTCTGTCCAGTCTGAGCAGGTATCCGCTTTCGGTACCTATTGGGTCGCTAAGTGAAAGCCGGCAATTATCTCCGGCGGTTACTGTTTCACACATAAGATACAGTCCCTGATATTCGCCGTTGAGAATCACCTCACAGAAACGCACATTGGGAGCCCATTCCATAATTTCACCCGAAATGTTGTACCACATATAGTTGCGAATCAGCGTTTTGTCAAGATAGGGACCGTAAAGCACCCATTCGTAATGAGCGTCCATACCCATTACCTCTTCATCGCTGTAGCTGCCATCCTCGTCAGTAAAGCGAAGCAGATAACTGCTCTTATCGTAATAACGGGAAGAAGCGCCTCTTACCCTGATAAGGCTGCTTGTAGTCAGCTCTGCGCTGTCACTCGGATGATTGTTGCCCTCGGAATTGTCAATGATTGATATTTCGGATGAAATCATCCTTTCGCCTTCATCAGTAAGCGTGATTTCCTCGTTGCCGTCCTCGTCCTCAACTGCTTTTCCGGGTATCTCTTCACCGTCGGTATCTATCATCACAATAGGAAGATGAGTACACAGCTCAGAACCGTCGCAATCGCAGTCCTCCTCATATTGTTTTGAGGTCAAATGCTGATGCACCCGGGCTTCACCGCCCTCAATAGGGAGCATATTTGCCGTGAGAGATACAATCAAAACTACAACCGTTGCAATGACGCTTATTACTTTGTATTTCATTACAATCAATCCTCCTTTTCGGATTGCCTGTAAAGCTAATCAGCTTGATATTTCATCATTCTGCATTACAATGTTCATATATTCAACATTGCCGATTTCATAAACAGCGTCGGTAATGCTCGTTTCCTGCTTTTCCTGAAGCTTAAGGGTACGCTTGGATAATTCGTAAATAAACTCAACGCTGCTGTCGGTAGTATTCTTTACTCTGAGAGTGGCGCGGCGTGCAAAATATTTAAAAATAAGCGCTTGTACTCTTTCCTCGTTCACACGGGCACAGCGTATGATAATAAGCATACGGTTGTCGTTTTGGATTCTGCCGAGAAACAAAAGTATCAAAAATACCGCCGCACTGCCTATTCCGGCTACCTCATAATCGCCCACACCGCAACAAATGCCCACAATTATCGTCCAGAAAATATAAACCGCATCTCTGGAATCCTTTATTGCCGTGCGAAAACGAATTATGGAAAGGGCACCGACCATGCCGAGAGAAAGCGCAATGTTGTTGCCTATAACAGTCATAACCGTTGCAGTAAGCACGGTAAGAACAACAAGTGAAACATTGAATTTTTTGCTGTATACCGCCCCGTTATGTGACAATCGGTAAGAAAGATAGATAACGAATCCAATAACCGCCGCAACCAACAGATGAAGCAGAATTTGCTGAACAGACAAATCTCCGCTGCTGTCAAACAATTCCAAAATATATTTTTTCATAGCAATCTCCATTCTGCCGTTTAAAAATAAAATATAAACGGCTTATATTTTTAGCAGAAAACGCTTTATCGCTGATTTTGATAACCTATTGCTTACTTAAGCTTCGGGCAAGGCAATATTTGCTTACTGATAATATTGAACGGTCGGACACGCTTATCAGCTTTTTAATGTAACTGAGCAAAAAATCGTTGTATTTTACTTCAAGCACAGAATTAAAATCATCAAAAACCGGATACATCGGAAGATTATTTAAAAAGATGTCAAAGTTTGCTTCGGTAGCTCGAATAGCGCTGTCAAGGGTGATTCTGATTTTGTTTTCCGGAGCGATAAACGCCCTGCGCTTGTATTCAACCACAGCTTTCGGCAAATAAGCTTTAGCTCTCATCAGTCCGTACAGCTCCGCTGCAAAAGCATCGCTGTACCACTTTAAAGGCGAATAATCTCCTGAAATAAGCGACTGCGCATCGCTCCAGCTGAGCTTGATTGAGCGTTTTAGCTGCATACTCCCCTGTTTTTGCTTCATCTCAAGCATTGCAAAATCAGAATTTTCGTCATAAATGCGCAGTCTGATTTTTCGTCTTAGCTCAAGTCCGTCGATTTTGTCATTATAATCGTCGTCAAATGGAGTATCAAAATATAACGAGCGTATGCGGTAAAATCCGGTTTTTCCGTTATGAGGATCCTCTTTTAAAATGCTTCCAAGCAAACCGCTCATACGCATATAATCAAGTGCTGTGATAAAATACTTTTTTTCCTGTCGCAATACACTGTTCAAGCAAACCTGTCCTTTCACTATTGAGATAAAAAACAGAATAAAAAAAGGTTGCAAAAATCCAAAAAGATTTTTTGCAACCAGACAGTCATAGTGCTGCGCACCTTAGACTCATAGCTTTGCGTCCCCGCCTTTCGACGAGTTTGCCGATATTCTATTATTTTAGAATTATTCTAACATAATTTGACGTTTTAGTCAATAAAGTAAAGTTTAAAATACGTAAAAAATATCATTTAAATTTGTTAAAATTAACAAAAACAGCCGTAAACCGACAAGTTAATTTAAATCGTATTTAAGCAGCCTCGCCTTGCCTAATCTTTCTTTCCTCCGACTTAAATTAAATAAAAATAAAAAAACAATTACTCAAAAGCTTGAAGTAATTGTAATAATATGGTAGGATATATAGTGATAAAACGCCATAACGCCGAAAGGCTTATGGGGTTGCAGAGAAGTTAAAGCGGTTAGCTGATCCGAACACCCAAACGATGAAAGCTTTGGCTTAATAATCAGTGAAAAGAGTCTGATAATTATGAGTAATATGAAAATAGCTTTAGTGGGGCAAATGATAATAATCCGATTCAAACTATATACAGAATTTTATCTATGGGCGCAGAAATTGTTATTTGTACAGCCGAAAAAGATAGATGCTTAGCATCTAATGGTGAGCAGTTAAGAAAAACGGTCGCGAATAACGAATTTACTTTTACTGAAAAGAGGTGAATAAAATTGCTGCAAGATACCCAAAATCAAACTGACCTTGCTCGCAACATTTGCGTTTATGCGCATGTAGGACAGACTGACAAAGCCGGAATGCCATATCATTTACATCCCGAATATGTTGCTAGTCAAGTTACAGAACCGGATGAGAAAATTGCAGCTTTACTTCATGACGTCTTGGAGGATACCGACTTTCCACTCTCTATATTGAAAGCGGTGTTTAATGACGAGATTATACAAGCGCTGCTGCTACTTCGTCACGATGAAAATGTTCCCTATATGGAATATATTGTGAAGGTTAGTACTAATAAAATTGCCAAGGCTGTTAAAATCGCTGATTTAAAGCACAATATGGATATTTCTCGAATTCCAAATCCAACGGAAAAAGACTATGTAAGGCTTGAAAAATATAAAGCTGCGTTAGAAATACTTAACAATACAATTTAGCTTGGCTATGCGCAGAGCTTTGTTTTCAGTGAAATATTGCCGGTTGCCATTCATTTTAACTCCTCCGATAGGACGCTTTAATGACGGCGATTAAGGCTTGCTTAACGGCGATAAAATTCAAGTAAAGAGCTCGCCCTAAAGAGTTTAAATCGCAGCAAAGCCCGATGCAAGATCGATTAACATCGGCTGCGACGAGGCAACCTCACCATCGGAGCGTTAACGCCTCAGCGAATAGGTTATACAATATGCCGAACGGCGGTTCTGAAATTCAGAACCGCCGTTTTTACGTGCTTAATC
>JAJQDK010000095.1 GCA_021202245.1 Clostridiales bacterium | reverse complement strand
AAAGATTACATACGTTGCTCCGCTCGGAATTGAAACAGAATAGTTTGTTGAGCCAAAGCCGTTATCGCCCGAAGCTGTCATTGCCGTGCCGGGCCATGCTCCGCCGAGGTCAGTTGAGCTGTCTGACCAGAAGTAAGTGTATACGGTGCCCCATCCCTGATTATCGGTGAAGTAAAGTGTTCCCGATGTTGAGGTTGAGCCGCCGGAAGAGCTTCCGCCCGATGAGCTTCCTCCCGAGGAATCGCCCGAACTGTTCCAGCCGTAGGCAACAAGATGTCCCGAGCTGTCGGTTGTGCCGTCGGTATAATATCCGTCGTAGCTGCTCAGCGTAATATCCTCTGTCTGCGACGTGCCGTTTGTAAAGATTACATATGTTGCGCCGCTCGGAATTGTAGCATAATAATTAGTCTGTCCGTAGCCGTTATCGCCTGCTGACGTCATCAGGGTTCCGGGCCATGCTCCGCCCAAATCTGTTGAGCTGTCAGACCAGAAGTAAGCATATACTGTTCCCCATCCCTGATTATCAGTGAAGTAGATTGTACCGGATGATGAAGATGAAGTTGCAGTTGTTGCCTGAGTGGCTGTAGTAGCCTGTGTAGCTGTAGTAGCCTGAGTGGCTGTTGTGGCCTCAGTGGCAACCGTTGTAGCTGTGGTGGCTTCCGTTTCATCCTCACCTATATATTGTCCGCAATAAGCGGCGCTGTCAAAGAGGTCAACGAGATAGTACTGTATGCAGGTTGCGTCCTTAACGTCAATAATTCCGCTTTGGTCAACATCGGCTGCGCCGGCATAATTGCCCGTCAGAGAAATCATTCCGGCAACGAACATCTGAACCTGTGTTGCATCGCTGATTGTTATTTTGCCGTCAATGTTTACATCACCGACAAGAACCTTGCCTGTAATAACCGGCTGAGTATAGGCCTCTGTGGTTGTCTGTGTTGCTTCGGTTGTGGCCTCGGTCTGCTCGGTTTGCGATGTAGACGCCGTAGAAGCAGTAGAAGCAGTGGTGGTTTCCACATCTGAACCGTAAAGGTAAACAACGTTTACTACGCCTGCCGCATAGTTTCCGGATGCATTGGACGGAACAATTACTCCGTCGCTTGAAATTGCGGCGGTTGTATATGTATCATCGCTTGTAACCTGAGCCTGCTCGTCAACTACATCGGCTGAAAGCTTGCTGCCTGTTGCCAAATCAATATGGCTGGTAATTACCTTGCTGCTGAAGGTTACCACTTTATTTTGAATCCAAGCCTCTCCCGATACAAGATAGCCTGTTTCGCCCTGTCCCGGCTCCTGAGAGGAACCGCCGTTGTGGAACATTACATATGCGCACGAAGCGGGAACAGTGCAGACATACCAATCGTTGCCCTCGCTTGTCATCTTTGTTGCACTTGCCCAAGCTCCGTTGGGCTCGTCGCCGCTGTCGGTATAGGCGTAGCACCTGATAGTGGACCAGCCGTTTGAATTGTAGTAATGCACGGTAGTTGAGGAAACGTCAAGCTCCTTATAAACAAAGGTAATCGTTTTGTCGCTGCCCGTAAATGTTCCGCAGCTCTCAGCAGGATAATTATCTGTGTCGAGCTGATAGCCCTGAATTGTCGCATACGGAATTTCGTAAGTATCGCCGTCTCTGAGGTGATATGATACTCCGTCCTTTAATTCGTTTCCGCTTTGGTCAACATATTCTACATAGAGGTAGCCGGATTCAACTCCCGTTGAGCTGTAGGTGAAGGTAACCGTGTAGTTTTCGCCTGCCTTAACGGTGCCAGAGGTTGTGCCGCTTGTGGAAACAAGAGTATGGTCAAACAAAATTGTTGAGTCGGGCAATGCGCGATAGGTTGAGCCCTCTCTGTATTTTGCGGTAGAGGTCTTGAGGACGTTTCCGCTCTCATCAACGTGATTTACGGTAAGTGTGCCGTATTCCTCTTCGGTTGTTGTAAGATTATTAAAGGTTGAGCTTTCAACAAGCACTGCCGAGCTGTGCGCTCCGATTGTATAGCTTGAGCCCGATACCGTGCCGAGACTTGTAAGTCCTGCGTTTGTGCCGTCGGCAACTATTGTCCAGCTGCTTACGCTGCTGTCAAGGCTTATGCTGTAGGAGGAGGTTCCGCTGTTTACAAGAACGCATACCTTGCCCCACTCGCCCGAGGTGCTGTTGGAATAGGTGTACGCTACAACATAGCCGTAGCTTGACTGGAAGGTAATGGAGCTGAACGAGCTGCTTGTCATCGGAGAATAGTTCTCACGAATTGCCAACAGTCCCTTGTAGTAATCGGCAACCTCGGAGTAGGTGTCAACTCTTGACCAGTCTATCTCATTGATTGAGTCGCTTGAAACATAGCTGTTGTAGTCACCCTGCTTTGTTCGGCAGAATTAGCAGCCTGCAGTAATAAACGGCAAGCCCTGAGAGTTCAGAAGCAGCTCCATTACTCCCTTAACCTCTCCCGTATAGGTTGACGAGGTGGAATCCCAGCTTGTGGAGCCGCTGCTCTTTACCATCTTATCCCACAAAATCAGGTTATCGTGGGCATCGGCATACGCTATCGTCTGCGACGGCGCCTGCGCGCTGAAGCTCTTGCCCTGAACGCCGCTGACTACGGTGCTGGTATAATCGTTATTTCCTTGTATAAATCCCGTCGTGGCGTCGTTTGTACCGCCCTTAATTGCATCACGGTAGGAGTCAGCAAACATACCTACTCTTGAGTTAAGAGAGGAAGCCTTTGACTGTGAGCAGCCGTCGGAAATTACGGTTGTGCCGCCCGTCCAGGGCTCGCCGTACATAAGTATCTTTTCGCCGGAGCCGTCTGCATAAAGGCTGTCAAGTGCACTTCTTATGCTGTTCATCGTGGTTATATCATGAAGTCCCATAAGGTCGAAGCGGAAGCCGTCAATATGATATTCCTCCGCCCAATAAAGAACGGATTCTATCATATATTTTCTGTACATCAGCTTATCCGATGCCGTTTCGTTTCCGCAGCCGGAACCGTTTGAATAGGTTAGGCGGCGGTCATTCTGTAATAGTATCCGGGCACTGTCTTTGAGAAGCACGAGTCCTCGGTTGTGTAGGTGTGGTTATATACCACGTCCATAACTACCGAGATGTTTCTGTCGTGCAGTGCCTGAACCATCTGCTTAAATTCGGTAATTCTTGTGTTGCCGTCGTAGGGGTCGGATGAATATGAGCCCTCGGGCACGTTGTAGTTCTGAGGGTCATAGCCCCAGTTGCGGTTTGACGAGGAGGAAGCCGTTGACTCGTCTACCGACTGAAAATCATATACAGGCATAATCTGTACACAGTTGATGCCCTGCTCAACAAGGTAGTCAATACCGGTTGAAATAGACTCGGCGCTTGAATCCGAGCTGAGCGTTGTTCCGCCCTCGGTAAAGGCAAGGTATCTGCCCTGATTCTCATCGCTTACTCCGGAGGTGTCGGAAATTGAGAAGTCACGCACGTGTATCTCCCATACAACAGCCTCTGTAGCGCTGTCAAACAAAACGTGACTGTCGCTGTCCCAGCCGTCGGGATCGGTTGAATCAAGGTCAACAACCATTGAACGGTTGCCGTTTACGCCGACAGCCTTTGAATAAACGTCCTGCGTTTCGTTGGTGGTGCCGTTAACGGTTACAAGATATGTATAGTAAACATTCTTGTAGTCGCCGCTGAGTGTCAGCGACCAAACGCCCGTTGTGGTGTTTTGTGTAAGATCATAGGTTCCTATTACACCTGCTCCGGACTCGCTGTCCGAGCCGGTATTGTACAGCTTAACCTGCACCGAGGTTGCCTCCGGCGACCAGGTTTTCCAGGTTGTAGAGGATGCGCTGTAGGTTGAACCCAAATCGTCCTCGTCATAGGCTGCGCTTGCGTATGTTTCAAGGTAGCTTGCGTTATAGTAGCTTCCGGCGCTTACCTCGCTGTCGTCGGCAACGGCAGCTTCGGCAGCAAAGGATGCCATACCCGTGAGCATTGCCGCTGAAAGCAAAATACACAGCGCTCTGCGTAATCTCTTCATAGATAATCACTCCAAACAATCAGTAATTTGAAATTTTGTTTTTTATTCAGGCAAATAAAGCGAATATGCCGAAAGCTCCGCCTTTCTGCCTAAATATTATTGTACATCAATTATATTCTATCAACAATACAAGTCAGTATTTTTCCGATTAAGAAAAATAAAAACGCTTGAGAGCCAAAGTTTTCAAGCGTTTTTTGTGCATTATATCTAATAATTATGCATTTACCATTTAATTAAGTAAAAATAGCCATAATATGTGAACGGCATCTGTCAGCTTCCGGCTGATTCATAGACCTTTACGCCCCTATTCCATATCAGTATGCCTATTGTCATAACTATAACAGAAACAAGCGCAGTCATACCGATATTGAACAGCGGATTTTCTCCCGTCAAAAAATAAAGCGCCGGAAAATATGAAGTGAACGCAAACGGTATTATATATGTAAGCACCGAGCGTACAACATTGTTGTAAATATCAACGGGGTATTTTACAAAGTCGTTTACCATATAAAACATATAAGTTATATTGCCGCTTCGCTTTGTCCAAAAAGCTATGGCGGAGGTGCCTATTTTTATGCCCGTATAAATAAATGAAGCGAACAGCATCGCAACAATTACAAGCAATACCTTTATAAAGCTCCATTCTACCGTCAGGTTAGGCAGAGCGGAAGCAATCAGCAAAATTCCGACTAAAAGCTCGCCGAAAGCGTCAACCTGAAATTTTTCCGCCATAACGTGGAACATCGGGTTTATCGGACGGGTAAGATATTTGTCGAACTCGCCCTTTCTGACGAGAAAATGTCCCATTGCCCAAAGGTTATCAAAGAACATATGGTCAATCGCCTTGGGAATAAGCGAAAATCCGTATATAAACAGCACCTCTTCAAAGGTCCAGCCTATAAGCGTGGGAATCTGACTGAAAATTATGGAAAGAAAAAGTATATTGAACACCTGCGAAATCAAAAATCCGATTACACCGGTCAGGAAATCGCCCTTGTATTCCATCATCCTTTTAAGCTCCTGAATTATAAATATGCGGTGCATTTTCACCGCGCGAAGCAATTCCTTAAACATATAATTCAGCCTCCCTGCACGCAAAGATGCTTGACGACCGCTTTCCAGACAAGTTTTGACAGTAGCCAGAAGGCAAGGCACCAAAATATTTGCAGACCTATGTAAAACAACATTTCACTCCCGGAGTAAATTCCCATATAAACCATAACGGGAGTATACGAAAGAGAAGCAAACGGAAGAAGCGAAAGCACGTTTTTCATTGCGTCGGGAAAGAATGCAAGCGGAATTACGCTGCCCGAAAGAAAGCCCACTATGCAGTTTTTGAGCATATTTGAACCCCAGAGATTCTTAAAAATAAACGCCGTGAATCCAAAGCAGATATTAAAGAAAAAGTTAATCAAATATGCAAAAACGCAGCAGAAAAGATACAGAAAAAAGCGTCCTGCGTTAAATTGCAGAGAATCTGTCAGGATGAAACGATAAACCTCAACGCCCGCAGTCAGCGGAATAAAAATAATTCCGATTTCCATCAGCTTGTTTCCCAGCTCCTGAAAAAGAAAAGTGGAATTATAGCTTATCGGCTTAATCATTCTCATAGCAATGGTGCCGTCCTTGACTTCCTCTCCGATGTCATATGTTCCGCCGCCGCTTATGAGCTTGTTAGTCAGGAAGGTAAGGAATATGTAAACAACCATATCTCCCTTGTCAAACCCCATAAACGACTCTCCGCCGTTTGAGATAAACACAGCCTCCCAAACAAAGAACGATACAAAGCATCCGATTACGTCGCCGAGGATATAAAAGAACCAGTTTGCACGATAGGTTGAAGCCTCTTGAACACCGGCATTGACAAACGGAAGATAAATCCGGAGCTTTTTGCCTGCTTTGCTTATCCTACTCATCGCTCACGCCCTCCTTGTACAGACGGCGTATTATCTCTTCGATATCCGCATCCTTTACATTTATATCCTTAACGTCGATTTTTGAAAGCGTATAGGCAAGCATATCGCCCACGGGAACAGCGTCGCTGTTAAACCTGACCTTATGGCTTAAACCGTCCTTTTCGGCAATCAGGTCATCATCTGAAATTTTGAATTTGCTTTGATAATCGAGTATGTCAAATACATTTTGATTATCGCTTACAAACGCAAGCTCTCTCATCTGACCGTATTTTGACTTTAAGTCTGAGATTTTGCCGTCAAACACCTTGCTGCCCTTGTCAATCATAACAATTCGCTTGGAAAGCAGCTCAATATCCTCAAGGTCGTGAGTTGTAAGTACAACCGTTGTGTTTTCTTCGGCGTTTATTTTGGTGATTGCCCTGCGGATGTTGTCCTTTACAACAACGTCGAGCCCGATGGTCGGCTCATCAAGGAACAGCACCTTGGGGCTGTGCAAAAGCGATGCCGCAATGTCGGCTCTCATTCTCTGACCGAGCGACAGCGTGCGAATGGGGCTTTTGATGAAGTCTTCAAGCTCCAGCACCTCGTTTAAAAAATCCATACGCTTTTTAAATGCGCTGTCCTCCACCTCGTAAATTTCCTTAAGTACGGTATAGGTTTCGGTCAGCGGCAAATCCCACCAAAGCTGAGTGCGCTGTCCGAATACGACACCGATTTCCTTTACATATTGCTTACGGTTTTTCTGAGGATTCTGTCCGTTAATGATACAGCTGCCCGAGGTCGGAGTTAAAATCCCCGTAAGCATTTTGATAACCGTTGATTTTCCTGCGCCGTTAGGACCGATAAATCCGAGTATCTCACCCTCTTCGGCTTCAAAAGAAATATCCTTCACCACTTCGATAATTTCCTTTTGAGGCTTAAAAAATGACTTTATACTGCCCTTTATTCCCGGTTCCTTTACGGTCTTTTTGAATTCCTTTCTCAGATTTTCTACATAAATCATAAATTCACCTGTTTTTTGCAGCCCTCAATTCCGAACAGACACGAATCCAAAAAGGATTGCCGCAAGTATTTTTTGCTGCTTTCAACGACAAAGCAGCGGTGAATAGATTATACAATATCGAAAATTAAAACGCAATAAGATTTTTTCAAAAAGCGCCGCTTATCCGTAAAAACAAAATTTTGCACAGCAACAGAAAATATCGGTATTGTTTTACAATAACTATTATGTTAATATAAAGTACGGCATATATTTGAGTAAAGAGGCGATGCTTATGATAGCTTATAAAATAAAGCGCCCCGACTGCCTGAACAAATCGGGGTACGGAATTGACGTATTTGACAACACCGCTCTTATTAAAAGCATAGATAATTTTACAGACAGCAAATCCGACGCCGAAAAAATTGCGGATTTATGTAATGAGCTGCAGGTAGAGCCGTGCCATCTGGAGGATATTATTGAGGATTATCTTACTGATTTCATCATTTAATGCTGTTATTATCTTAAATTATGTGTTAAAATATATTTGGTGATAATATGATATGCAATCTTTGTCCGAGAAAATGCAATGCAATACGAACGGAGCATCACGGCAGCGGCTTCTACAAAATGGGCGAGCTGCCGGTGGTGGCAAGAGTTGCGCCCCACAGCGGTGAGGAGCCCTGCATCAGCGGAATAAGGGGCAGCGGCGCCGTATTTTTTTCGGGCTGCACCTTAAAATGCGTTTACTGTCAGAATTACGAAATTTCCGCTCTGAACAAGGGCAGAGAAATTACTCCGGCGCAGCTTGCCGACTGCTACAAAACGCTTGAGGAGTCGGGAGTACATAATATCAATCTTGTAAGCGCCGACCACTTTGTGCACGCTGTGGTAAAAAGTCTTGAAATATACAAGCCGAAAATTCCCGTTGTGTATAACTGCAGCGGTTACACAAGCCCGAAAGCGCTGAGTATGCTTGACGGCTTTGTCGACATATATCTTCCCGACTTTAAATACAGCGACGACTCCCTTGCGCTTAAGTATTCCTCGGCGCCCGACTACGTAAACACCGCAAGCGCGGCAATCAAGGAAATGCTGTTTCAGGTAGGCTCTCCCCGTTTTGACGACGAGGGAATTATGCAGAAGAGAGTTATAGTCAGGCATTTGATTCTGCCTGCGCACACAAGGAACAGTATAGGCGTTCTTGACATTCTCAAACGCAATTTTAACAATCAGATACTCGTCAGCCTTATGTGTCAGTATGTTCCGACAGGTAATATTGAAAAATTTCCTCGGCTAAACAGAAAAATAACGGAGTGGGAATACGAAAAGGTTAAGTATGAGCTTTTCTCCCGTGACCTTAACGGATATACTCAGGACCTTTCCTCTGCCGATGAAAAATACATTCCCGACTGGGATTTTTAACCCAAACCGCAAAAGCCCCGTCTTCAAAGGCGGGGGCAATCGTCGTTGCAGGATTAAGCAAGCTTATCCGTTCGGCTCAGATTTAATTTTTTCTCCTGTGAAGAAGTCTTGCGGAGTAGAGGACGCACAGAACGCTTACTCCGGTGTCTGCTATTACGGACATCCACATTGAAGCAAGCCCCATAGCGGCGAGAATTATTACCGCCGCCTTGACCGCAAGCGAAAACGCTATGTTGGTTTTCACGGTATTCATAACTCTTCTTGACAGCTTAACGGCATCGGGCAGCTGATTTAAATTGCCGGATGCAAGAACAACGTCAGCCGCTTCTATTGCCGCCTCGCTGCCGAAGCCCATTGCAATTCCGCAGTCGCTTGCCGAGAGAACGGGCGCGTCGTTTATTCCGTCGCCCACAAAGCACACCGCCCTTGAGCTGCGCTTGAGGCTCTCAACCGCCTCAAGCTTGTCGGCAGGCATAAGCTCCGCCTTATATTCGTCAAGACCCAGCTCGCCGCTCACCCTGTTTGCGGCTGATTTTGAGTCGCCCGTCAGCATTGTGGTCCTTGAAATTCTGAGCCCTTTAAGCTGAGATATAACCTTTGCGGACTCGCTGCGTACGGTATCGCTTACGCTGATTGCGCCGATGAGATCTCCGTCGCAAAGGACGAACACGGAAGCATTTTTTTCGACAGATTTTTTCTGTTTTTCGCTGAGATTTTTCACTCCGCCGCACTCGATTTTTTTGCCGTCATATACGGCGCTTGTGCCGCAGCCCGCATTCTCGCTGTAATTTGTAAGCGCAGGAAGCGAAAGCTTGCCCGCCCTCTCTCTGATTGCCTCAGCGATGGGATGAGAGGAATATTTTTCACAGGCGGCTGCAAGAGCAAGAATTTCATCCTCGGTGCAGTCCGACAGCGCCGTTACGCTTTCAACGCTCAGCTTGCCGTTTGTGAGAGTTCCGGTTTTGTCAAAAACAAAGGTGTCGGCTTTTGCCAGCTCTTCAATGTATTTGCCGCCCTTAATCAGAACGCCTGTATTTGAAGCGGAGCCGATTCCCGAATAATAGGCAAGCGGTACCGAAATTACAATAGCACAGGGGCAGGAGGCAACAAGGCACACGAGCGCACGGTATATCCACTCGCTCGGCGAGCCTATCCCGATGAGCGGAGGTATTGCTGCCATTAAAATTGAAATTATAATAATAATCGGAGTATAGACAGACGCAAAGCGTGAAATAAGTTTTTCGCTCTGTCCTTTTTTTGTGGCTGCCTCCTCAACAAGCTTCAATATTCTTGTTGCGGTGCTGTCGCCGAATTTCTTTGTGGTTCTGATAACTATAAGATTGCTTCCGTTTACCGAGCCGCTGAGCACCTCGCTGCCCTCGCATACCTCCGTCGGCAGACTTTCGCCCGTGAGTGCTGAGGTGTCGACGGTTGTTTTGCCCTTTATGATTACACCGTCAAGCGGTATTTTTTCATACGGCTTTATAACAACCTCGCTGTTTATTTCCACACTTTCCGCTTCAACGGTACGCTCTTTGCCGTCTGTAAGAATCACAGCGGTATCGGGACGGATTTGAGCAATTTTTTGAATATCTCTGCGAGAAGCGTCAACGGCTTTGTCCTCAATAATTTCGCCGAGCGCAAAGAGGACGGTAACCATTGCCGCTTCAACAAATTCGCCCAGACAAAACGCCGCAATGACGGCAACGGTGAGCAGGGTGGTTTCATCAATTCTGAGCTTCAGCACGCTTTTTACTCCCTTGATAAACACCCTGAAGCCTGCAAGCAATGCGGAAGCGGCGTACAAAACAAAAACAGCTGTGCCGCCCAATAAATATTCCCCGGCAGTGGTAAATTCAATTACTGCCGCTGCAATTGCGAGCAGAGCGGAAATTATTAAAAGCAGAAAATCGGAATTAAATTTTTGCCTGTCTGCGCCGCCGGATTTTACGGCTTTTCTTTTATCAATAACGCTTACTCCGTCCTCGATGCTGTCGCAGATTTGCTGAATGTCGGGGACGGGATCGGCGCTGGCACTTTCAAATTTCAGGAGCTTTGTCGCAAAATTAAAGCTCACGTTTTCATATCCGCTTGTTTGCGTGATTTTATTTTCAATCTTTGCAGCGCAGTGCGCGCAGTTTAGGTTTTCAAGAATCAGCGTATACTTCATAAAGCTTCACCTCTCTGTAATTTTTGTTTTATTTTAGTGTAAATCCGATTTATCCGTCCCGAATTAAAAATATTTGAGAATCTTTATGCCGCATATCTTCTGTCAACCTCAGCTTATTGTAAATCCGACTTATCCGTCCCGAATTAAAATTATTCGAGGACGTGGTCAAGTCCCATTTCAATTATTTTTTTGACGTGATCGTCGTCAAGGCTGTAATAAATCTGCTTGCCGTCACGGCGCACACGCACAAGCTTATTTTGGCGCAGCACTCTCAGCTGGTGTGAAATGGTGCTTTGCTCCATATTCAGCGCCTGCGCAATGCTGAGAACAGACATTTCGTTGTCGGAAATAACAAACATAATTCTTATTCTTGTTGAATCGCCGAACACCTTAAAAAGGTCGGCAAGCTCAAACAATACCTCAAGGTCGGGCATCTCGGCAGCCTTGGCGCTTTCGGGAGCATTTTTGATTTCTTTATCGGCTGTATTGCTCATATATATTCTCCTTTGCTTATTTTAAATGATTGAACATATGAAAATATGTTCATACGTTAATTATAATATATCACCGCCCCATAGCTTTGTCAATACAAAATTGAAATTAAATTGAAAAATTTTTTAATCGGAGCAAATCCCGATGTAAGCTTGCTTAATATTGGCGAATAGATTGCAGCTTGCAAAGGGGAGCGTTAGCTCCTCAGTGTTTCAGCGGGAGA
>JAJQDK010000124.1:24315-51970 GCA_021202245.1 Clostridiales bacterium | reverse complement strand
CCCCTACGAAAATGCTATAAACCGAACCTTTGTACACAGTGGTGAACGGAGCGGCAATGGCGGCACACTGACCGCCGCTGCGAGGCGGCGTGACAATTTATATTTCATCTCAACATAAGCAGCGGCAGTGACACATAAGTCAGCAATATTGAGCGATGAGGGGGGACATCGGCGATTAGCTTATAAAAAATATACGAAAATTCTGTATTTAAATTTTTGAATTTGCTTGAAATAAACATATTTATTTGTTATTATAGTAATAGCGGAGTATTACACAGATGATTTCACATTGTTTAAGGAGTTGAACATATGAATTACAGCTTTAACGAGGGGCGCACTGCTCTTGAAGTTTTTACCGACGGCGATGCAGTAAGCGCTTATGAGCTTCTCGGCGCGCATATCATTAACCGAGACGGTAAAGACGGCGTTGTGTTCAGAGTATGGGCACCTAACGCCCTGAGTGTATCGGTTGTAGGCGATTTCAACGATTGGAATAAAATGTCCCACTTTATGTACAAAATCGGCGGCGGCGTGTGGGAGCTGTTCATTGAGGGGATAACCCGGTTTTGTTTATATAAATACTGCATTGAAACACCCTGGTTTGAAAAAATATTAAAGTCCGACCCCTATGCCTTCCATTTTCAGACCCGTCCCGACAACGCTTCTGTTGTTTATGATATTGACAATTATTCGTGGAATGACAAAATCTGGCTTAATAATCGAAAAAAGTCTGATAATATTAAGGAGCCTATGAACATTTACGAGCTTCATCTCGGCTCGTGGAAGCGTTACCCCGACGGCAATTTCTTTAACTACAGAAAAATCGCCGAGGAGCTGGTGGCTTATGTCAAGGAAATGAATTATACCCATGTGCAGCTTATGCCAATTGCCGAGTTTCCCTTTGACGGAAGCTGGGGATTTCAGACTACCGGCTATTTTGCGCCCACCTCACGCTTCGGCACTCCCAATGATTTTATGTATTTTGTTGACAGCCTGCATCAGGCGAACATAGGCGTTATACTCGATTGGGTTCCCTCAAATTTTCCCAAGGATTCGTTCGGGCTTGTGAAGTTTGACGGCACCTGCCTTTATGAAAGCGAGGACAAAAAGAACGGCGAGCGCCCTGCGTGGGACACCTGTCTGTTCAATTTTGCGCGCTATGAGGTAATAAGCTTTCTTGTGTCGTCGGCAATGTTTTGGATTGAAAAATACCACATTGACGGCTTGCGTATCGGGGCGCTGTCATCTATGCTGTATCTCGATTACGGCAAGGAGGAGGACGAATGGACCCCCAACAAATTCGGCGGCAAGGAAAATTTGGAGGCAATCAGCTTTATCAAACGCCTCAACAAGGCGCTCCATATGTTCCACCCGGATATTATGATGTTTGCCGAGGAAAACACCACCTGGCCCAAGCTGACTCACCCGATAGAAGAGGGCGGACTCGGCTTTGACTACAAATGGAATATGGGCTGGATGAACGATATGCTTCACTATATGTCGCTCGGCCCGATGTGGAAGCCGTTTAACCACGACAACCTCACCTACAGCTTTTTCTACGCCTTTTCCGAGCGCTTTTTGCTGCCGATTTCTCATGACGAGGTTTCGCACGGCAAGGGCTCTCTTATAAATAAAATGCCCGGCGAATATGATGAAAAGTTCGCCGGAGTGCGTGCGTTTATTACATATATGTACGCTCATCCCGGCAAAAAGCTTGTGTTTATGGGCACCGAGATAGGGCAGTTTGACGAGTGGGACGCTGATTCCGGCATACAATGGGATTTGCTGTCCTTTGAAAAGCACGCAAAGCTTAAATGCTTTTTCAGAGATTTAAACAAGCTTTATCTTGAAAACAAGCCTATGTATGAGCTTGATTCCGTTTGGAAGGGCTTTGACTGGATTCATCACGATGACTATACAAACAGCGTAATTGCCTTTAAACGCACCGACAGCAACGGTGATGAAATAATAGCCGTGTGTAATTTTCAGCCCGAAAAGCGTGACGGATATTTTATCGGGGTTCCGAAATTCGGATATTACGATGAGATTTTTTCGTCCGATAATGAAAGCTACGGCGGCACGGGCGTTTCAAACGGCAAAAATATAAAACCGCAGGAAATGAAAATTCACGGGTATAACCAGGGGCTTGTGCTTACACTTCCGCCTCTCGGAGTTATTTATCTTAAATACAGCGGTGAGCTTGAAGTATCAGAGGTGTAAGCTTATGACATATATTTGCCGAGCAGACTGAGAGCGGCGGAGGCTTGGTTTTCGCTGCGCTGATTTTTGCGGCTTAGGCTTAATTGTTTGCGACTCAAATTCATATATTTATTGGAGGTTTTATAATGTTTCCTAAAAAGGAAGTTGTTGCAATGCTGCTTGCGGGGGGCCAGGGCTCACGCCTGGGCGTTCTTACAAAAAAGCTTGCAAAGCCCGCCGTTCCGTTCGGCGGAAAGTACCGCATAATTGACTTTCCCTTATCAAACTGCGTTAATTCCGGCATTGAGGTGGTGGGTATTCTTACTCAGTATCAGCCGTTGGAGCTTAACGAGTATATCGGCAACGGACAGCCGTGGGATCTTGACGGTATGCATTCGGGGATAAATTGCCTGAGTCCGTATCAGGCGGTAGACGGTGCGGATTGGTATTCGGGCACGGCAAATGCAATTTATCAGAACATTAACTATATTGAGCGCTATGACCCGGAATATGTAGTTGTTTTGTCGGGCGACCATATCTACAAGATGGATTACAACAAAATGCTTGAGTATCACAAGGAAAAGGATGCCACCTGCACAATTGCGGTAATTGACGTTCCGCTTGCCGAGGCGTCGAGGTTCGGCATTTTGAATACTCACGAGGACGGCGCAATCTACGAATTTGACGAAAAGCCCGAGCATCCGAAAAGCACGAACGCTTCAATGGGCATTTATATATTCAGCTGGAAGGAGCTGAAAAAGTATCTGATTGACGATGAAGCCGACAAAAACTCAAGCCACGACTTCGGCAAGGATGTGCTTCCCGCAATGCTTGAAGCGGGGGAGAGGATGTTTGCCTATCCGTTTGAGGGATATTGGAAGGACGTGGGCACGATAGACAGCCTCTGGGAGGCAAATATGGATTTGCTTGACCCCAAGGTTACTCTTGATTTGAATGATATATATTCACGCAATCCCATGATGCCGCCTCATTATATTTCAAGCGACGCCTGCATACAAAATTCACTTGTTTCGGACGGCTGCAATATTTGCGGAAACCTTGAATTTTCAATTCTTTTTGCGGGAGTAAGCGTCGGCAAAAACGCAACCGTAAATTCCTCTATTATTATGCCCGGAGCGGTTATCGAGGACGGCGCGGACGTTGAATTTGCCATTGTTGCGGAGAATACCGTTGTTGGCAAAAACGCAAGGGTAGGCGCCAATCCGGAAAATGTTGCCGACAGAGATAATTGGGGAATTACCGTTATAGGCGAAAATACCAAAATTGCCGAAAATGCCGTTGTACCAGCTAAGGCTATGATAGACAGCGATTCGGAGGTGACTGAAAAATGAGAAGTAATAATGTTCTCGGCTTTATTTTTGCCGACACACTTGAGAATAAGCTTGCGGAGCTTGCCTCATCACGCACCACGGCGAGCATACCCATAGGCGGCAAGTACCGTTTGATTGACTTTGTGCTTTCAAATATGTCCAACTCGGGAATAAACAACGTGGGCATTGTTGCCAAGAGCAATTATCAGTCGCTGATGGACCATGTGGGCTCGGGCAGCGCCTACGACCTTTCAAAGAGAAGAAGCAACCTCACCATTCTTCCTCCCTGCGGCGGCAAAACCTTTTCGAGCTTTGTCGAAACAATTTACAATATGCACGGCTATATCGAGCATTGCAGAGAGGACTACATTTTGCTTGCTCAGGGCAATATTGTTACCAATCTGGACTATTCCGAGGTGTTTGATTTCCACTCCAAAAACAATGCGGATATAACCCTTGTTTACAGCACGGGCTCCGTTCCGTCGGGCTATGAGCAGCCGGTAATTCTTGATGTTGCCGATGACGGCAGAGTAGAGAGAGTGCTTATCAATCCCGAGGTCAGCGGCGGAGAGTTTAACCTGATGTACGGAACAATACTCATTAAAAAGGACCTTTTGATGTCTGAAATCCGTCACGCCCTCAGCCTGAATCAGCTTGATGCAAAGCGTATGATTCAAAAAGCGGTGGATAAGTACAGAACATTTGCGTTTAAAAACAGCGGCTACTGCGCCGCAATAAGCTCGATTAACGATTATTTCAAGTTTAATACGGACCTTATGAAAAAGGAAATCAGAGATGACCTTTTCAATCCCAAGCGTCCTATTTATACAAAGGTAAGAGATGATAAACCGTCAAGGTACGGCTTGACCTGTAAGGTTAAAAATTCTATGATTGCTCAGGGCTGCGTGATTGACGGCGAGGTTGAAAACTGCGTGCTTTCAAAGGGCGTTTGCGTCGGAGAGGGCGCAAAGATAAGCAACTGCATTGTAATGCAGGACACAAAAATCGGTTGCAACACCAACCTCAATTATGTTATCATAGATAAGGACGTTACAATCAAGGACGGACGTTCTTTGATGGGATATGATTCTTATCCCATATATATAGCCAAAAAATCTGTTGTTTAACTGGAGGTAAATCAAGATGAGAATTTTATACTGCGCTTCAGAGGCTAATCCATACTGCGGAAGCGGCGGCCTTGCAGACGTTGCGGGAAGCCTGCCGCATACCCTTTGCAGAAAGGGACAGGATTGCAGAATTGTTGTTCCGCTGTACGGCACAATTCCGCAGGAGCTGAGAAATTCGCTGAACTTTATAACCAACTTTACCGTTCCCGTCGCTTGGCGTCATCAGTATTGCGGTTTGTTTTGGGCAAGGTGGAATGACTGCACCTACTACTTTATAGACAACGAGTATTACTTCAGAAGAGGCACGCTCTACGGTCACTATGACGATGCCGAGAGATTTTCGTTCTTCTCTCGTGCCATTCTCGAAATGCTCCCCTATATTGACTTCCATCCCGACATAATACACTGCAACGACTGGCAGACGGCGCTTGTGCCCGTGTATTACTACCTTTTCTATTCTCACAGACCTTGGTATTTTAATATCAAAACTCTGTTCACAATTCACAATATTCAGTATCAGGGCGAGTACGGCTGGGAGGTTAATACCGAATGCGTCGGTATTCCCGCCTCGGAAACTAAAATTCTTGAGATGAACGGAAAGCTCAATATGATGAAGGGCGCCATTGAAACCTCAACCCGTGTTTCCACCGTTTCTCCGAGCTACGCCGCAGAAATCAAAGACCCGTGGTTCGGCTGGAATCTTCAGGACGAGCTTAATCTCCGCCACTACAAGCTGTGCGGCATCAAAAACGGAATTGACACAACAAGCTACAATCCCGAAACCGACTATCAGCTCTACCGCAACTATTCAAAGGACGATATGAGCGGCAAGGGAGAGTGCAAGCGTGCCCTGCAGGAGCGCCTGTGCCTTGAACAGCGCTGGGACGTTCCGATTGTCGGAATGGTGACACGTCTTGTTGCCCACAAGGGACTTGACCTGGTGAGAATGGGCCTTGAGGAGCTTATGAACACCGAAAATATGCAGTTTGTAATTCTCGGCTCCGGCGATAAGGAGTATGAGGACTACTTCAACTATATGCAGGCTAAATATCCCGGCAGACTTTGCTTCTGCCACGGCTTTGTTCCGGAGCTTGCGCGCAAGATTTATTCCGGCGCCGACATCTTTCTTATGCCGTCGGCTCAGGAGCCGTGCGGTCTTGCTCAGATGATAGCTCTGCGCTACGGCACAATTCCCGTTGTAAGAGAGGTGGGCGGACTGAAGGATTCTGTCTTTGACAGCGCAGACAACTACGGCAACGGCTTTACATTTAAGAATTACGACACAGCCGATATGGTCGGAGCCGTAAGACGCGCGCTTTGGGGCATTAAGGATGCAGGCGGCTGGCATCAGCTTATGTGGCGTGCAATGATGAGCGACAACAGCTGGGAGCGCTCCGCTCAGGATTACATCAACCTCTATAACGATACCCTCAGATGGGCATAACACAGATTTAAACCGAAAATCTTAATAAAATAAACTGCGGCGGAGCATTGCTCCGCCGATTGTTTTATGCGCTGTTGAATTTTATTTTGAGATTTTCAATTTTTAAATTCTGATTTTGCGTTTGGTTTTCCGAATTGCTTCCCGATTTTTCAAAAGGATGATAAGCGATGCTTCAATTCAAAATTACACATTAAACCTGAACAGAACGACGTCGCCGTCCTTCATAACATATTCCTTGCCCTCGCTGTGGACAAGTCCCTTTTCCTTGGCGGCTGTCATACTGCCGCAGGCAATTAAATCATCATATGCAATAACCTCGGCTCTGATAAAGCCTCGTTCAAAGTCGGAGTGAATTTTGCCTGCCGCCTGCGGAGCCTTGGTGCCGTTTTTGATTGTCCATGCACGAACCTCCTGCTTGCCTGCCGTGAGATAAGAAATCAGTCCGAGCAGTGAATAGCATTCCTTGATAAGCCTGTCAAGACCGCTTTCCTCAAGTCCCATATCGGCGAGGAACATTTCCTTTTCTTCCTTGTCCATTTCCACAATTTCTTCCTCAATCTGCGCGCAAATGGGCAGAACGCCCGCATGCTCCTCGGCGGCGATTTTGCAGACGGCTTTATAGCCCTCGTTTGCTTCAAGACCATCGGAAAAATCCGAGTCGCTCATATTTGCGGCGTAGATAACGGGCTTGTTGGTCAGCAGGGCAACATCGGAGAGCAGAGCCTGTTCGTCGTCATCGCACTCAACACTCCTTGCCGGCTTGCCCTCCTCAAGAGAAGCCAGCACACGCTCAAAAAAGTCAACGTCCTTCTGATACTTTTTATCGCCCTTAACCATCTTTTTTGTTTTGTCAATTCGCCTTTCCATCATCTCAACGTCAGAGAGGATAAGCTCAAGGTTGATGGTTTCAATGTCACGGGCGGGGTTGACGCTTCCCTCAACGTGAATGATATCGTCATTTTCAAAGCAGCGCACAACATGAACGATTGCGTCACATTCACGGATATTGGATAAAAATTTGTTGCCGAGACCCTCACCCTTGGAGGCGCCCTTGACAAGACCGGCTATGTCGACAAATTCAATTGAAGCCGGTGTGTATTTGTCCGGGTCGTACATTTCGGCAAGCTTGTCAAGCCTTTTGTCCGGCACGGCAACAACGCCGATGTTGGGCTCAATGGTGCAGAACGGATAATTTGCGCTCTGCGCACCCGCATTGGTGATAGCGTTAAAAAGAGTGCTTTTGCCTACGTTAGGCAAACCTACAATTCCTAATTTCATTGATAATTCTCCTCAAAATATTAACTTAGGGCAAACCCTTTATTTGAATTTACGGCACGTTCATAGCAGCGCGCAGTGTGCAATTTATACAGTGTATATTGCTTTGCTTATCTTAATCCGGGGATATTGTCTTAAAATTTGTTTGGCAATCTATTGCCTAATTTTTAGTTTTATTGTATTATAACTTAGGGCAAGATGTCCCCCACCTCTATAGGCGGCAGGGAACATTGTACTCTTACTGATTACTGAAGGCATACGCAGTCACTTGCCATGTTGAAAACCGGTAAAGATAATTTACATCCGGCACTTATTATAGCACAATAAATCCCGATAGACAACAGGAAAGGAAATTTTATGGAAGAAAAATCGTTATCAAAGACATTAAAGGTAGATGAAGAAAACCTCGCTGTCACAATGGGCAGCGGCAGCCTTATGGTGCTTGCAACTCCTGCCGTGGTTGCGCTGATGGAAAATGCGGCGGCGCAGCTTGCGCAGAATCAGCTCGGCAGCGATGAGCTTACAACGGTGGGAACTATGATTTCCGTTGAACATACAAGCCCCACGCCGATAGGCGCAGCTGTGACTGCCACGGCGGTGCTTGAGGAAACCGACGGAAGAACCTTTAAATTTAAGGTGACTGCGGAGGATAAAAAGGGAATAATTGCAAAGGGTACTCATACAAGGATTAGCGTAAATGCCGAGAAATTTCAGATGAAGGCGGACAGTAGGTTTGATGATTAAGTATAAATATGTTTTGTTTGACCTTGACGGCACAATAAGCGAGAGCGCAGGCGGCATACGCCGTTCGCTGGAGCAGGCAATCACTGCCCTCGGAAAGCCCTTGCCCAATCTTGACGACTACACTCTGTATATAGGTCCGCCACTGATTGATACATTCAGGAATGTTTGCCGTTTTGATGAGGAAGCCTGCAGTCGGGGACTTGTGCTTTACCGTGATTATTACAATGAAAAGGGAAAGTACATCAACAGGCTCTATGACGGAATTAAGGATGTACTCGCAGAGCTGAAGGCGGCAAATATAAAAACAGCGGTTTGCTCATCAAAATATGAAAAATTTGCCGAGGAAATCATAGGCATTTTGGGAGTGGAAGAATATTTTGACTCAATTTGCGGGTCCAATCTTGACGGCAGTCGCAAGGATAAAAAGGACTTGATTCCCTATGCCGTCAAATCGCTCGGCGGAGATTTTGAGCGTGACAGACAAAGCATCGTAATGCTCGGCGACACATATTTTGACGCAAGGGGCGCAGCAGCCTGCGGAGTTGATTTTATAGGCGTTAAGTACGGCTACGGTGATATTGAAAAAATGAAGGAGGAGGGAGCCGAAATATTTGCGGAAGCTCCCGCCGATATTTTAAAGCTTTTGACTGTATAAAATGACTGTATAAAATCGGGCTTAGCGTTTGAGTCGGTCAAAGCTTACCTAACATAAAGACACGGCGTTCGGCATATGAATTTTACGGAGGTTGTGTGAATATGGTGGTGTTTAACGTAAAATTTTCCAAGCTGAAAAGAGCGGCGCTTATCCTGATTGCGGCGGCAGCGGCAGTCACAGCCGCCTGCCTGATAATATATACAATCTCGGCACGCTCAAACAGAGTGAGCGACACCGCCACCTGTGACGAGCTGGGAGAATACTCGCTCTATGCGGAAACCGCCGCAGAGCAGAGAGCCTTTTTGGCTCGGTTCGGGCTTACTGCCGAAGAGGAAGCCGCATCCTGCGAGGCAGTGATTATTCCCTCCGAATTTAACGAAGTTTATGCGGAATACAACGAGCTTCAAAGGAAAATCGGACTTGACCTTGAACGATACAGCGGAAAAAGAAGCCGAAAAAATAACCTATACGCTCAGAAATTCAAAGGCGAAATACGCCGTTTTGCTTGTGTATAAGGGCAGGGTAATCGGCGCACATATTACGAACGGAGAATACGGCGATGAGAGCTTGCCGCTCAGCGGCTGAAAAGCAGCACGCCTGATTTGCAGCGGAGCTTTCTTCACCCGAATTTAAATTATGGAAAGACTTGATAAAATACTTGTATCTCAAAATGTCGGAAGCCGCAGGGAGGTACATAAAATAATAAAAAGCGGCAGGGTATGCGTCAACGGCGAGGTGTGCAAAGCGAGTGATTTTAAGGTGAATCCCAAAGCCGACAAAATCACATTGGACGGACAGGCCCTCAGCTGCAGCGAGCATCTGTATATTATGATGAACAAGCCTAAGGGCGTGCTTTCGGCGACAAATGACAAATACGCAGAAACGGTTATTGATTTGCTGCCTCCCGAGCTGAAAAGAAGAGGGCTTTTTCCTGCCGGCAGACTGGACAAGGATACCGAGGGGCTGCTGATAATTACAGACGACGGTGATTTTGCACACAGGATGCTTTCTCCGAAAAACCACGTTGCAAAAAAAATATGAAGCCGAGCTTGACGGAGAGATAACCGATGAAACAATCCGGGCTTTTGAAGAGGGAATTACCTTTGCCGACGGAACGAAGTGTATGCCGGCAAGGCTTGAAGCGACACAAAACGGCGACAAAAATACTGCGGTTGTGACAATTTACGAGGGAAAATTTCATCAGGTCAAAAAAATGTTTGCCTGCTGCGGCTTGAAAGTTGTGCAACTTAAACGAATATCAATAGGAAATTTGTATCTTGACGGCAAGTTGCCCATAGGTTGCTGTAAAATATTAACTAATTTAGATGTTGAGTTGATTTTTGTCGGCAATTTGCACTAAAAACAGCTCCGAATTTTTATCTGTTATCTTTTTTGTATAAAATATTTGTTAAAAGTTTAGTTAAAATCGGTATAGTAAAAACTTATGAAAAGTGATATATTATTACTTGTAATAAAGCATTAAACTTTATTTAGGATTTTGGAGGTATTTATATGGCAAATGTATCATTAAGACACATCTATAAGGTTTATGACGGCGGCGTTACCGCTGTAACAGACTTTAACCTTGAGATTGAGGACAAGGAGTTTATCATTCTTGTAGGACCTTCCGGCTGCGGTAAGTCCACCACACTGAGAATGATTGCAGGACTTGAGGACATTTCTAAGGGCGAGCTTTATATCGGCGACACCCTCGCAAACGATGTTTCACCTAAGGACAGAGATATTGCGATGGTATTCCAGAACTACGCTCTCTATCCCCATATGTCTGTTTATGATAATATGGCATTCGGCCTTAAGCTCCACAAAACTCCCAAGGAGGAGATTAAGCGCAGAGTTGAAGAGGCAGCCCGTATTCTCGGCATCGAGCAGTATCTTGACAGAAAGCCCAAGGCTCTTTCCGGCGGTCAAAGACAGCGTGTTGCTCTCGGTCGTGCTATTGTTCGTAATCCTAAGGTATTCCTTCTTGACGAACCGCTTTCAAACCTTGACGCTAAGCTTCGTACTCAGATGAGAACAGAGATTGCAAAGCTTTATCAGCGCCTCGGCACAACCTTCATTTACGTTACCCACGACCAGACAGAAGCTATGACAATGGGTACAAGAATTGTTGTTATGAAGGACGGATTTATTCAGCAGGTTGACACTCCGCAGCATCTTTATGATTTGCCTTGCAATATGTTCGTTGCAGGCTTTATCGGTTCACCTCAGATGAACTTCATCAACGCTACTCTTGAAAAGAGCAATTCGCAGTACACTCTTAACTTTGACAAGTACAAGGTTCCCGTTCTGGCTTCAAAGTCGGCAGGCGGCAAGCTTGACGCTTATGTCGGCAAAGAGGTTGTATTCGGTATTCGTCCCGAGCATGTTCACGATGAGCCCGAAGAAATCGCTAAGGCAGAGTGCCTGCTGGAAGCAAATGTTGACGTAACCGAGCTTATGGGCGCCGAGGTTTATCTTTATGTTAATATCGGCGGAACGCCTGTTACCGCTCGTGTTGAGCCCACATCCACAGCTAAACCCGGCGACAACATTAAAATTGCTTTTGAGCTTGAGAAAATTCACATTTTCGATAAGGACACAGAGCAGACTATCACAAACTGATTTTTACGATTTTTTGATTTACAATCGAAATCACACGGCGGAGCTTTGCTCCGCCGTTTTTGCGTTGCCTGAGGAATTTTCGTGTGTTTTCGGGTTTAAATTTGAAAACACCCCACTGTGCGCCGTCACTTGACGGCCCCAACGAACGTGCGGTGAATTTCTCCTTTTATCTCGGCAAAGGCTGCGGCGCCGTTCTTTAAGCTGACAAGATTGACGCTCAACGGAAGGGCTTGCTTCAAGACAAAAACAAATGTAAAAACTTACCTTGATATTTCGGGATGTTTTTCAATATTAAGCCTATTATCATCACATCATCAACACAAAAATATGATAAAGTTAAAACAAGCTCTTTACAAAGAGTCAAAATTACGCAATATTTAGGCAAAAATTGCAGTTTGCTGACTACTATACTTTTTTTACAAAAAAATTGTAATTAGAGGTTGATTTTTTTCGGCTTTTTGTGTAAAATGTATATGAGAAGTTTTGTATTCTGTAGAACTATTACATTTTATTCAGAGAAAGAGGTAGTTATATATGTCAAACAGGTTATTCCAAGGTATAGTGCATCAGATGAAAGACGCAATCGACAGGACAATCGGAGTTATTGACGAAACATCTGTTGTCATTGCCTGCTCTGAACTCGGAAAAATCGGAGAGGTAAACGAAAGCGTTAATTCCGAAACCCTCAGCTCAACAGCGCCGTTTGTTTCAAACGGATATACATACAAGTCATTCGGCAGCAATGCAAAATATGATTATGCTGTTTTTGTTCAGGGAACAGATGAATACGCCCAAAAGTATGCTCAGCTTTTGGCTGTTTCATTTTCAAGCATCAAACAGTATTACGATGAAAAATACGACCGTTCCAATTTTATTAAAAATGTAATTCTTGACAATATTCTTCCCGGCGATATTTACCTAAAGGCAAGAGAGCTCCATTTTAACAGTGAGGTTTCAAGGGTTTGCCTGCTGATAAGAATTGTTTCCAAAACAGATGTTTCGGCTTACGACATAGTTCAAAATCTCTTTCCCGACAAGTCCAAGGACTTTGTAATAAATATCAATGAAACGGAAATTGCCCTTGTTAAAGAGGTTAAATTCGACACCGACAGCCGTGACCTTGAAAAGCTTGCAAGCTCCATTTCGGACACACTCTCAAGTGAATTTTATACACACTGCGTTGTCGGCATAGGCACAACCGTTACCGGAATCAAGGATTTGGCACGTTCGTTTAAGGAAGCTCAGTCTGCGCTTGAGGTTGCCAAGGTGTTTGACACCGAGCGCACCATAGTCAGCTATGACAATTTGGGCATAGCACGACTTATTTATCAGCTTCCCACCACCCTGTGTGAAATGTTCCTCAAGGAAGTGTTCAAGCGCGGCTCTATTGAGAGCCTTGACCAGGAAACGCTCTTCACCATTCAGCGCTTCTTTGAAAACAACCTTAATGTTTCTGAAACCTCCCGTAAGCTGTTTATTCACCGTAATACCCTTGTTTACAGACTTGAAAAGATTAAAAAATTAACCGGACTCGATTTGCGTGAATTTGAGGACGCTATTGTCTTTAAGGTAGCGCTTATGGTTAAAAAGTATCTCAACGCAAGTCCCACAAAGCTTTGATACTGTTAAAAGTTGCTCCTGAGCACAAAACAAAATATTTGTGCTCAGGACATTTTGATGTTGTGAATAAATAAAAATATTTGTGACGAACAATTTACAGTCGGGCAGAGATTTTTTGCCCGCTTTTATAACAAACGGCTTTTTGCGGCATATTCAGCCGCATAACCTCTTCATTTAAGTTAAAGGTGAATTTAATGATAGATTTTGATAATGTTTCCAAAACATATCCGAACGGTACGCACGCACTCTACAACATTTCCCTCCATATCGACAGGGGAGAATTTGTGTTTATCGTAGGTGTTTCCGGTGCCGGCAAGAGTACCTTCCTCAAGCTGATTATGCACGAGGAGGAGCCCTCAGAGGGTAAAATTACCATTCTCGATAAAAAGACCTCGCGAATGAAGCGCCGTGAGGTGCCGTATCTCAGACGGCATATGGGCATTGTGTTCCAGGATTTCCGCCTTATTGACAAAATGACTGTTTTTGACAATGTGGCTTTTGCAATGAGAGCCGTAGGGGAAAATTCCGCAACCATTAAAAAAAGAGTGCCGTATGTGCTTGACCTCGTAGGACTTAAAAACAAAATGAAGGACAAGCCCAGCGAGCTTTCGGGCGGAGAGCAGCAGCGTGTGAGCCTTGCAAGGGCGCTTGTGAACAATCCCGAAATCATAGTTGCAGACGAGCCTACGGGCAACGTAGACCCGGAAATGTCGCACGAAATAATCGAGCTGCTCTCGGAAATAAACGCAAGGGGCACAACTGTGCTTATCGTTACCCACGAGCACGACCTCGTGCGTGAGTTCGGCAGAAGAGTTGTGTTGATTGACCACGGCAGAATCAAGAGCGACACCGGTAAGGTTGAGTATGAATACGACGATGACTTCACGGATGAAGGCAAATACGATGATACCGGCGAGGATGAAATTGAATACGATATAGACGACACAAAGTACGATGATGTTGACGAGGATGAAATTGAATACGATATAGACGACACAAAGTACGATGATGTTGATGAGGATGAAATCGAATACGACGTAGACGATACAAAGTACGATAATATAGATTTTGATGATGAGTTCGGCGGCGAGCCTAACTATCCCGATAATGCTATTGTTAAGCCCGAATAATAGTTTGTCGGGTCATAACTTGGGGCAGGACCCTTATTGAAGTGGATTTGAAAGGAAATTGGTATGAGCAGCATTGGCTATCTTTTTAAAGAGGGTTTAAAAAATGTTTGGAATAACCGAATAATGAGCATTGCATCCGTCGGCGTGCTTATAAGCTGTCTTATTTTGACAGGTGCGGCGGCTTTGCTTTCCATAAACGTAGAGTCTATAGTTGACTCGGTGGGACAATCAAACGAAACAAACGTGTACCTTGAGGACGGAGTTACCGAGTTTGAGGCAGTGTACATAGGCAAGGATATTGAAAAAATCAGCAATGTCGCATCGGCTGAATTTTATTCAAAGGACGATGCGATTGAGCAATATAAGGACGAGCTGGGCGACGAGCTGTTCGCTAATATGCAGGGCGACGATAACCCGCTCCCCGATTCGTACATCGTGGCGATGGAGGATTTATCTCTGTATGATGAAACCGTAGAAGAAATAATGGCGATTGACGGAGTTGAAGAGGTCAGCAATCACAGCGAGATTGCGCAAAGGCTTACAGACATCAGCAATCTTGTCAATCTCATAAGCTTCGGCGTTGTGCTGGCTTTGATGATAATTTCGCTGTTTATTATTGCAAATACGATTCGTGCAACGATGTATTCAAGAAGATTTGAAATCAGTGTTATGAAATCCGTAGGCGCAACAAATTCATTTGTGCGAATGCCGTTTTTGGTTGAGGGTATGACAATCGGCCTTGTGTCGGCTGTGCTTTCAACAGGCGCCGTTGCCCTGCTGTATGAGGGCGTTATGGCGGCAATTCAGCAGCTTATTCCCTTTACGGCTGTACCGCTCGGCAGCATAATTTTGTATGTAGCGGTGGTGTTTGTAATAGCAGGCGTGGTTATAGGCGGCGCCGGCAGTTGGATTTCAATACGCAAGTACCTTAAAAAGGAAGGCAACGAAATTTTGGGTTGGTAAACCCGTGACTGGAGGTAATACGGTGAAGAAAATTAAGAGAATTTTGTGTGCTCTTTTAAGCATATGTATGCTATCGGCTCCGGCGGTATTTTCAATTAACGCAAACGCCGACGACAGCGTCAGCTCTCTTCAGCAGGAGCTATCGGTGCTTGAAGAAAATAGCGATGAGTATCAGAAAATTCTTGTCCATACACAATCGGATATTGAGGAAAAGGAAGAATATACTGATGCACTTGTAAATAAAATTGAAGTGCTTGACGATAAAATTGCCCTGACTCGTGAAAGCATTGATGACCTGAATACGAGCATCGGCGAGAAACAGGATGAAATTGACGAAGCCAACGAAAATATTGAGGAGCAGATGGACACTCTGCGCAGCCGCATAAGAACCATTTATATGGCGGGAAACGCGAGCGACCTTGAAATTATCCTCGGCGCAAAGGGTTTTTCCGATTTCATCGACAAAATGCAGCTTGTAAAAACGCTCTCCAATTATGACAAGGAGCTTATAGACGGAATACAGGAGGAGCTTGACTTAATTTCCGAGCAGAAGGCGGAGCTTGAGGAGGATAAGAAGGAGCTTGAAGCTCAGCAGACCTCTCTTGAGGAGGATCAGGACGAGCTCAACGAGCTTCTTGAGAAAAACGAGGAAACCCTCAGAAATCTTTATTCCACAAGCGATGATGCCGAAACCGCTCTTCAGAATGCAGCTTTGGAAAGCGAGGAAATTGAAAGTCAGATTCAGGAGTATTATGAGGAACAAGCAAAGGCGGCTCGGGAGGCTGCCAAAAAAGCGGCTCAGAGCAGCTCTTCAAGCAGCAGTTCGTCATCATACAGATCTTCAAGCAGCTCATCTTCAAGCTAATAATCGGGAAGCTCAAGATCTTCAGGCAGCTCGTCGTCGGGCAGCTCTTCATCCTCAACCTACACAACCGTAACCGTAAGCGCATCGGGCTTTACGTGGCCCGTGCCGGGTTATTATTACCTTTCCTCTCAGTGGAACGAGGACAGAGGTTCTTATAACCACGGCGCCATTGATATTTCGGGCAGCGGAATTATGGGCGCAACGGTGGTTGCGGCATATCAGGGCACGGTTATCGCAAGCTATAACGGCTGCGTACATAACTGGGGCAAGGACGGAAGCTGCGGCTGCGGAGGCGGCTACGGCAACTACGTTATGATTGACCACGGCAACGGAAAAATTACCATTTACGCCCACCTTACCAATTCTATAGTGAGCGTAGGCGACACGGTTTCCACCGGACAGACAATCGGCTACGTAGGCTCAACCGGCAACTCAACCGGCGCTCACCTCCACTTTGAGTGCCGTTATAACGGGGTTAAATACAATCCTATGGACGAATATTAAGCCGCACTGCAAACGGCTTGTGCGGCAACGGGCATCGCAATGAAAAATTCATTTAAAACCCGATACTTTGATACTTAAATAAAAAACCTCCGCATATACTTTTGTGAAGTATTTATGCGGGGCTTTTTTGTGATTACTGCGTTGAGCGTTATATATCCCGACAAGGGAAAAAATCTTAAAAAACTGATTTCATTTTTAAAAAAAGACAGGGTTGACGTTCAGATAAAGGATGCCAGAGGCGTACATCTGAAGCACATAACATACATAAGCCACAGCGGAAAAATTAAGGTTGATAAAATTGACAAGCTTATCGGAGCGCAGCGCAATCATTTGCTTTGCGCCGAAAGCCTTGACCTGCCGTCTGAAAAGGGCTACAGGCGCTTTTCATCGCCGGTATTTACCGCGCGGCTATGCACGAATATGGCGCTTTATGCCCTCAAAAACTGCGCTTGCCCCGAAAAGCTCAGGATTGGAATTTATGACCCAAAGGCTGTTGCGTGCGATTTTTTGTCCTGCGTATTGAGCTATTGCTCCGACGTAATTGTCGTAACCGAAACGGAGCGGACGTATTACGCCGAGATGAACAGGATAACCGAAGAAACCGGCGCTGTCGCCGTGATAACCAACAGAGAGGGCGAGCTTGCCGACCGTGATTTTATCATTGCGCCGTCAAATATCGACAAAAAAATTCCGGTGAAAAGCGATGCGCTTATCCTGACCAACGGCTGCCCCAAGGTGATTACCAACGGATTGGTGTATTATAAATATTATCTGCGTATGCCGAACGGATTTGACAGAATTAAGCCGGGCGAGCTTGACGAGGAGTACTTTTGCTCGGCTCTCTATTCTCTCGGCTCTCAGTATGAGCTGGGCTCTATTGTGCCTACGCTTTGCAGAAATTACTCTACCGCGCAGACCGCAAAATCGTTGACCGTTTTGCTTGACAATTATCTGTAAAGTGCATATAATAGTTCTATATGCAAAAACAAAATCGGCATTTAAATCGGAGCTGAGCGGATTTACACTCCTTAATCCCGCCCTGCAACGATTGCAGATTAGATTAAAGTTTTTTATGAAAGGACGATATAGAAATGGCAGTTAAACCCACAATGCTTACTGCGGAGGGTCTTAAAAATCTTGAGGAAGAGCTGGAGCAATTACAAAACGTGAAGCGTAAAGAAATTGCGGAAAAAATCAAGGTTGCACGTTCATACGGCGACCTCTCCGAGAACAGCGAGTATGACGATGCAAAAAATGAACAAGCAATAATGGAGGCAAGAATTACAACCATTGAAAATATTTTGAAAAATGCCGAAATTATCGACGAGTCCAACACCTCAAACGACCACGTTCATCTCACCTCAGTGGTTACGGTTGAGATGATAAAAACCGGCAAGCAGATGAAATATACCATTGTCGGTTCGGGCTCAAATGAAGCAAACCCCAGAGAGGGCAAAATCTCAGACGAATCCCCCATAGGTATGGCGCTTATGGAAAAAAGTGCGGGAGATGTGGTTGAGGTTGAAACTCCGGGCGGAATGATTGCTCTCAAAATTATTGAGATTGCATAATCAAAAAGCACGGACTGAGTAAACGCCGATTTTAAATCGGCGCCTACGCTAAATTGAATGTGATGATACGGCGGGAAGATATTTGAAATGTTTCCGCCGAATTTACTAAGAGGAAGGGACGTTTATCTATGAGTCAGAAGCCGCAGCAGGCTAATTCAAGCGATGTAATCAAGGCAAGATATGAAAAGCTTGACGCTTTAAAGGAAGCCGGCAGAGATCCGTTTGTAATTACAACAAGCGACCGTGACACGCTTACCGAAGCAATTCAGAATAATTTTGAAGAATATGAAAACAAGGACGTCTGCGTTTCGGGCAGAATTTTGTCAAAAAGGGGAAAGGGCAAGGTTTCGTTTATGGACCTTTACGACCGCACGGGCAAAATTCAGATTTTTGCTAAATTTGACGACCTCGGCGAGGTTGACTACGGTTTCCTCAAAAAATGGGATATAGGCGACATTGTTGAGGTAAAGGGCTTTGTGTTCAAAACACAGATGGGCGAGGTTTCAATTCACGCCAGGGATGTCAAAATGCTTTCAAAGTCGCTCAAGCCTCTTCCCGAAAAATATCACGGCTTAAAGGATACCGACCTGCGTTACCGTCAGCGCTATGTTGACCTGATTATGAATCCCGAGGTTAAGGATACCTTTGTAAAGCGTTCGCAGATTATCAGCTGTATTCGCAGATACCTTGACTCTCAGGGCTTTATGGAGGTTGAAACGCCTATGCTCGTGTCAAATGCGGGCGGCGCCTCCGCACGTCCGTTTATGACTCATTTCAATGCGCTTGACGAGGATTTAAAGCTGAGAATTTCGCTTGAGCTTTACCTGAAAAGACTTATAGTCGGCGGACTTGAAAAGGTTTACGAAATAGGCAGAGTTTTCCGTAACGAGGGCGTTGACACAAGGCACAACCCCGAATTTATGCTTATGGAGCTTTATCAGGCGTACACCGATTACAACGGTATGATGGATTTGACAGAAAATCTTTATCGCTATGTTGCTCAGGAGGTGCTGGGAACAACCACCATTACCTACAACGGTATTGAAATGGATTTGGGCAAGCCCTTTGAGAGAATCACAATGCTTGACGCGGTAAAAAAATATTCGGGCGTTGATTTTAATGAGATTAAATCGGATGAAGAGGCAAAGGCTGCTGCCAAGGAAAAGGGTATTGAATTTGAGGACAGGCACAAAAAGGGCGACATCCTCAATCTCTTCTTTGAGGAATTTGCCGAGGAGCATATGATTCAGCCCACCTTTGTAATGGATCATCCCGTAGAGATTTCACCTCTTACAAAGAAAAAGCCCGAAAATCCCGACTATGTGGAGCGTTTTGAGTTCTTTATGAACGGCTGGGAAATGGCTAACGCCTACTCCGAGCTTAACGACCCGATTGACCAGAGAGAACGCTTTAAGGCTCAGGAGGAGCTTTTGGCGCAGGGCGACGAGGAAGCAAGCACGACCGACGAGGATTTCCTCAATGCGCTTGAGATTGGTATGCCCCCCACGGGCGGCATAGGCTTCGGCATTGACAGAATGGTAATGCTGCTCACCGACTCAGCCGCCATCCGTGACGTCCTCCTCTTCCCGACGATGAAGCCTCTCGATAAGTGATGCACAAGATATAGTGTGTATATTTGGATATAAGTCACTATATGTTGTGTGTTGCAAGAATTTTCACCGACGCTTGACAGCAATTTGACAGCAAAATTTTAATGCGTTACGAAGCATGACGGCGCGTTACGACGTTTGGGCGAGTGGATTTGTTCGCGGGCTGTGGCAGCCTCTGTTGTTGGAGTATTGTAGGAAAATATGATTTCAGCGGGAGTATATCCCGCTGAAGTGTTTTATGGTGATTAAAAAGATAAGAAATTATGACTATCAGACCAATGAAAATAGAAGATTATAATGACGTATATAGTTTGTGGTTATCGTGTCCGGGTATAGGACTGAACGACGTGGATGATTCACAAGAGGGTATTAAGCGTTTTCTTGTAAGAAATCCGGATACTTGTTTTGTCGCTATTGAAAATAATGAGATTGTCGGTGTGATTATGTCAGGAAACGATGGGCGCAGAGGGTTTATTTACCACACTGCTGTTGCTCCTGATTATCGACATAGAGGATTTGCCACTCAGCTCGTCAATGCTGCAATGTCCGCACTCAAACGTATAGGTATTACTAAGGTTGCACTTGTTGTGTTTGAACGTAATACCAATAGAAACCTATTTTGGGAAACTCAGGGATTTACAGTAAGAAACGATATAATTTATCGAAATAAAGCGATTGTAAAAATGGAAAGATATGATACTTAAATTTTCTGAATATGGTTTTAGCAATACATGGTAATATATAACATGTTACTATCAATAGTTTAAGAAAGGCGGGCAAAACAATGCGTACAGAATATCCGTTTCGATTTGGTACTATTGAGATGGAATACGAAGATAATGTATTAAATAGACTGCGGTGCACTCCGGAAATTAAAGAGATAACGTCGGAAATGATAAGTAACCGTTCAAAGGTCAGCGATGATATATATTATCAGATAGAAGAATTTTTAAACGGAGAAAGGCGAGAGTTTCAAATAAAATATAAATTGAAAGGAACAGACTTTCAAATAAAGGTGTGGACGGCTTTGTTGAATATTCCATATGGGGAAACAAGAACCTATAAGCAAGTTGCCGAGGCTATAGGAAACCCAAATGCAGGCAGGGCGGTTGGAATGGCAAATAATATGAATCCGATTATGATTATTGTACCATGCCACAGAGTAATAGGAAGTACCGGTAATTTGGTTGGATATGCAGGTGGTCTTGATATGAAAAAAGCGTTGCTTGCAACGGAACAAGGAAGTATAAAAAATTTTTATAGGAAGGTGATTATTATGCAGCATAGAATGAAAGAATTTACAATGGCAGAAACTGCCGTCAACGCTCTTCTTGAGCGTGCAAAAGCGGGAAGAATCTCTACTATTGGCGCAGATGGATATCCGTATACGGTTGCTGTTCATTTTGTTATGATAAATGGCAATGTGTATTTTCACGGTCTTGGACGTGGAGAAAAATTGGATAATATTCAAAATAACAATAAAGTATGTTTTGAGGTTGATGAATACACGCGCTTAATGGCTGACGGTTTAAAATCTCCGTGTGATGCAGACGCGGAATATGAGAGCGTTGTGATTCGTGGCAAAGCGGTAATTTTGGATAATTTTGACCTCAAGAAAAAGGTTTTAACGGAAATTATCCGTAAATTCGCGCCACATTTGGAAAATCTCGCCATGCCCGATGCCCGAATTAAAGGCACTGCTGTTGTACAAATTACACCAAACAGTGTGACGGGAAAATATCATAAATAATTAAACTCGTAAAATCAGTGGACGTTTACAATCCACATAAAACCATACTGCGGATTGTAAACGGATGAATTTAAGTATGAGCCACAGTGCGTTCAAATTTCGATTTTGTAAATTAGAATGTACTGTGGTTTTGTATTTTTCGCAAATTCTATATAGAACCACACATATAGAATTGCAGGAAAAGAGTTTCCAAAGAGGACACCCTCTTTGGTTCGGGGTCATCCAATAGGGGCGAACAGCGACCTGTTGGCAGAGGTATCCAAAGGGGACAGAGTTCCCTTGGCGGGAGGTTTCCAAAGGAGGGCAGAGCCTTCCAGTGGCACACGATTTTGCTCGGCAAAGTCTAGTGTGTTATACCTTTTGTAACCGCAGACGGCTTAAAGGGATTGAGGTTCAATCGGTTTAAGGCGTATGCAGCATGGGAACAGCTCACGATTATGGTGCAGGCTGTTTTTGTGCGTGTTAGGGGGTCAAATGGTATATCACGCCGTAGGCATTACGGGTGTGTGGACAGCAGCTCGTTTATAATTAAAAAATGAATATCGCTTAAAGGCTTCGTAATCGTAAATCGGTTGTGAGGTCTTTTTTTAATTTTAAAATCGCTCAATTTTCACTCAATTTTCGCTCAATGCGTTTTTACTCCGGTTGTAGTACAATAGATTTCGCAAAGAAGATTTGCAAGAAATTTACGAAAGGAGCATTTTATGAATATCTTTGAACAAGTAAAATCCGCCGTCCCGCTGCCTGCCGCGGCGGAGCAATACGGCATCAAGGCAACACACGACATGATTTGCTGTCCGTTTCACAACGACCACACGCCAAGCATGAAGCTAAACCCGAATTACTTCTACTGCTTCGGCTGCGGTGAAAACGGCGATGTGATTGACTTTGTAGGCAAGCTGTTGGCATAATGCCGATTGATACGGCAAAAAATCAGATTTTGATTTAAGAATCTCCATACTCTCTATTGAAGTGCTCTAATGGATAACTGCCGCAATATGGGGAACTTTATATTATAATATAAGCATAAAAAGTTCCCTACGGAGGCGGTTATGAGCAATAATTATTCCGAAATACAGGAGCTGCTGCATCAAAAAACATATTTCCCTTGCTTAATCTTGCCGCAGCATTCTCATACGTTAAATTAAAAAATCCGAACTCGTCCGTAAAAGACAGGTTCGGATTTTCGCTTTATTTTTTTGACTTAGGCGGGTGCGGAAGCGGGGTCGATAGTTTTGATTATCTTTGCCGGTACTCCGCCCACTACAGCAAACGGCGGCACATCCTTCGTCACAACCGCCCCTGCTGCAACAACAGCCCATTCTCCGATTGATACGCCGGGCAATACTGTGGAGTTAGAGCCTATCCACACATTGCTGCCGATTTTGATAGGCTTATAGTGATTTTTGCGGTTGTTTGCAGGGTATAAATCGTGATTGATTGTGGCAAGCACCACATTATGCCCTATCAGCGCGCCGTCCCCGATTTCAATTCCGCCCTGGTCCTGAAAGTGGCAGCCGGAATTGATGAAAACGTCTTTTCCGATATGAATATTCTTTCCGAAATCCGTATAGAACGGTGGAAACAGACGGAAGCTGCCGTCTATCTTTTCTCCGGTCAGTTTGCCCATAATTTCTCTGATTTCCTCAGGCGTATGATACCGATTGTTAAGCTCCGTGCCGATGCGGATTGCTTCCTGAAAGAGAGAGTTTGCATACTCCTGCCATTCGGCATCATCAGGCTCGCCTTCACGAAAGCCTTTTATGATATCCTCTACCGTTATCATTGCTTTTCTCACAGGCACATTTCATATATTTTTTCAACGTCCGCAGAGGTAAGCTCCTTCGGGTCGCTTATTGCTCCGCCGGCGCAGGCATGCTCTGCCATTGCTTTGAAGTGCTTGCCGTCTATGCCCAAATCCGAAAGATTAAGCTTCAGCTGTAAAGTGTTAAAGCAGAAATCAGAAAGGCAGTCAATGGCTTTTTTTGCGCCCTGAACAGGTGAAAGCCCGTTTTCAATGCCGAACACCATTCTGCCGAAGCGGTAAATTGACGGCGCTGTTTCATCGTTTAAAATATAGGTCAGCCAGCGAGGTGTGACAACTGCCAAGCCGTGACCGTGGGTAATGTCGTAGTACGCAGACAGCTCGTGCTCCATCAAATGGCAGGCGCAGCCGTGAATGGTGCCGCCGTCCAATACGGTGTTAAGCGCCATTGAGGATGCCCACATAAGGTTAGCCCTTGCCTCGTAATTTTCAGGCTCCTTCATTGCAACGGGCGCCCATTTTACCACCGTGCGCATTACGGCCTCCTGCATCTCTAAGAGCAGGTCAAAGGTTGCGTCGCCTGCAAAATAATAATTGTCAAGCACGTGGTTAAAAATGTCAAACGCTCCGCACGCCGTTTGATAAGAGGGGAGAGAGAAGCTGTATTCGGGATTTTCAAAGGCTGCTCTCGGAATAAGCACAGAACCGCCCAGACCGATTTTTTCGTTGGTATCCATATTGGAGATTACAGCCCAAGCGTCCATCTCGGAACCGGTTGCGGCGTTGGTGAGAACTGCCACAAGCGGAAGCGCCTCGGTTACCCAAACACCGCCGGAAACCAAGGGCTATACGTTGCCGCTGTCAGTAAGCGCAGCTGCCGCAACGCCCTTTGCGCAGTCAATGGTTGAACCGCCGCCGGCAGCAAGAATAACGTCAATGCCTTCCGATTTGCAGATTGCGGCGCCCTTGTTTACCGTGGAATGTCTTGGATTGGGCTCAACACCGGACAGCTCGAATAATTCAATTCCGTTGGCTTTTGCAAGGGAAATAATTTCATCATAAAGTCCGTTCTTTTTGATAGAGCCTCCGCCGTACACCAGCAGGACCTTTTTGCCGAACGTAAGCAATTCCTGCGGAAGATTTTTCATTTGATTTTTGCCGAAATACACTTTGTCGGGATTGTGAAAAATAAAGTCGTTCATAATTTACCTCCAAGTTAAGTTTATTTATTTAGGAGCTTCAATAACACAAGCTTCCAAAATTGCAATCTGTTGAGCTGTTTTAATTTGCTCTGATTTTATTATAAATAAGTTATACATAAATATCAAATATATATAAGATATCAAACTGCATACTTGAAAGGTATGGATTTGAGTGCTATACCATAAGGTATTACGTCTTCCGAATCCTGTCACCATATTTGCTTTTAATACCAGTCATGTTTTTCATTTCGATCCAGAGCATTAATCTGTTCCATCTCTTCATCCGTCAGTTCAAAGCCGAACAAATCAAGGTTTTCCCGGATATGCTCCGGGTCGCTGGAACCGGGGATGACTACAACGCCCTTTTGAAGATTCCACCGCAAAATTACCTGTGCGGAGGAAACACCGTGACTTTCTGCGATTGCCGAGATGGTTTCATCCCCAAGCAGCTCTGCCGTGTGGCCCCGTCCGCCGAGTGGATACCATCCCTGGACGACAATTCCGAGATTTTGAATATACGGAATCACATCATTTTCCTGATAGTAGGGGTGAATCTCATTCTGGACAAGCGCCGGGGTGATGTTTATCTGCGGAAGAAATTCTTCCAGCTCCTCTACATACCAGTTGGACAGCCCTATGGAATGCACCTTGCCATCTGCGACTGCCTATTCCAGCGCCAGATATGCTTCCACATCACCGTCACCCGGATGATGCAGAAGAATCATATCAATGTAATCAAGGCCCATTTTTTCAAGTGCTTCATCAATGGCCTCGGCTGCATTGTCAAACTGGCTGGGGTACAGTTTGGTAATCACGAAGATTTCTTCCCTCGGCACATCGGAATCCAGTATGGCCTGCCCAACGGCGGCCTCATTGCCGTACATATAGGCAGTGTCAATCAACCTGCCTCCTGCCTCCAGAAGCGCTGCAATAGAAACCGCACATTCCTCATCGGTCAGGCTGTATGTTCCAAGCCCCATGATTGGCATCTCATAGCCGCTGTTTAGCAGAACAGTTTTCGTTTCAAAGTTAAATACGCCCACAGAACTAACCTCGCTTTTGGATAAATTTAGGCTCTCAATCCACTCTATAACATCACTTTCGGCTGCATCTCCGGAGAATCGTATGCCGTCATTTCAAGTAACAGAATCGTCGCACAAAGAATGCAGATTTTCTGCGCTTGAACCAATTCCGCTTGAATGAGAGGTACAGAAAGGGATAATTGTTACATCGGACGAGTCATAGCTTTCCAAAAAAGTATAAATGATTTTTGGAGCCTGTCCATGCCAGATGGGGTAGCCTAAGAAAATTATATCGTACCGGGAAATATCCTCAACCTCGCCGTTAATTTCGGGATGGGCAGAGGAATCCGCTTGTTCCTGATTGGCACGGCAGGAGGAATTATTATAATTCAGATCCTCATCCGTATACGGGTCGGCGGCAACTATCTCATAGATGTCGGCGTCGGTTTCCGATACAATCCATTCTGCAATCTGTTCCGTGGTACCGGTGCAGGAAAAATATGCAACCAAAATATTTCTGTCGGTTGCGTCAGTGTCAGAGCTTGTATCGCCTGATTCATTTTCTGTCACAGGCTGATTTTCTACTGCCGGGACAGAAGTAGTTTCAAAGTCATTTTGTATCTCCGAGCTCCCGGAGTTACAAGATGCAAGTATCATAATCATACAAATCGACAGCGCAAAAACCATCCAACGCTTCATACGATCTCGCCACCTTTCTTTAGCTCATTATAAAATCAAGACACAATGTTGATTGCTCAACTGTAGGCTCAATCCCCTTCTACGTAAAAAATAGTTTTATAGATGATTTCCGGGAATGCTTGCCTAAAACAATTTCGCTTGATTATATTATAGCGAGCCGCACAGAAAATATCAAATATATATTAAACATTCAATTGCATACTTGAAAGGTATGGGCTTGAATGCTATACTATAACTTAGGGCAAGATGTCCGCAACCTCTATAGGTGGCGGGGAACATCTTTGCATAGATTATATTAAGAAAATGCTCAGCTTAAATTTTCTTAAGCTGACAACATTGATTATTAAGGAGGAGCTTCAGATGGATATTCGTGTGCTTCAATATTTTTTGGCGGTTGCACGGGAAGAAAGCATTACCAAAGCCGCCGAATCCCTGCATATGACGCAGCCGCCGCTTTCACGTCAGCTGAAGGATTTGGAAGATGAACTCGGCAAACAGCTTTTGATACGGGGGAGCAAAAAGGTCACGCTGACGGACGACGGAATTCTTCTCAGACAACGTGCGGGTGAATTGATTGATTTGATGGAAAAGACAAAAAATGAAATTATGTCAACCGATTACGACATATGCGGTGACGTTCATATCGGCGGCGGTGAATCCGACGCAATTTCTTTTTTGGCACAGACTGCCTGCGATTTGCAGCATAAATATCCTCATATACACTATCATATCTACAGCGGAGATGCCGAGCGTGTTTCGGAAAAGCTGGATAAAGGTCTTATAGATTTCGGGCTTTTTGTTACAGCGCCTTCGGATATTGAAAAATATAATTACGTGCGGCTGCCCAAGAAGGATAGGTGGGGTGTTCTTATGCGCTGCGACAGTCCGCTGGCTGAAAAGGATTTTATCTCGGCGGAGGATTTATGGGACAAGCCCCTGATTGTTTCACATCAGGCGTCCAAAAGCAGCGAGCTGTTCCGGTAGCTGAAGAAGAGCGAATCGGAATTGAACATCGTAATGAAATATGATTTGATTTACAACGCATCCCAGTTTGTCAAAAAAGGTTTTGGTTATGTAATAGGTCTTGATAAGCTCATCAACACCTCAGGGGACAGTGTTTTGCGTTTCCGTCCGCTTTGTCCGGCTTGGGAATCCGAGCTTTTTGTTGTGTGGAAAAAATATCAGGTGTTTTCAAGAGCGGCAAGCATATATTTAAAGCATATTCAAAGCGAGCTTACACCGGACTAAGCTCCGAGATAAAAATAAAATCAGATAAAAACAGACGCTTGCGGTAATATATTGCAGGTTGAGATATAATGTATAAAATACTTTTAATTGAAGACGACCTCAATATTCAGGAGGTAATCAGGGATTATTTTAATATAAAAAGCGAAAAAACAATTCATATTGATACCGCCTCAAATGGACAGACGGGGCTTGAAAAGGCGTATGAAAACACCTATGATTTGCGTTTGCTTGACGTTATGCTTCCCGAAAGTGACGGAGTTGAAATTTGCAGCGAGGTTCGCCGCCGAAGCGAGGTTTCGATTAGGTTTA
>JAJQDK010000124.1:10523-24305 GCA_021202245.1 Clostridiales bacterium | reverse complement strand
TTGCGACGATTACATAATCTCGCCGTTTCCGCTCCCTGTGTTCCGCCAAAAGGTTATAGCGCTGATAAAGCGTTCAAAGGGACTTGTCAGGTCTAATGCTCTTACCTCGGGAACGCTCACTTTGAATCCGAACAATGGGATAGTTATAAGCGACAATGAGGAAATTACTCTCACGGCAACGGACTCGGACTGTCAATAGTCAAAACCGCCCTTGAGCTTCACAAGTTTAAATACGGTGTAAAAACAGAAAACGGCAAAATCATATTTTGGTTCTGCTTTGGGTGAGCAAGAGCAGCAGGCAAACAAGGGCTTGCTGCTTGTTTTTGCAATGTAAAATATAGCGGACTCTTGATTTTGTGTGCTTGCTATGATAAAATATCTATTGAAAATGAAATTTTTGCAAACATTCCAAAGTGAAAGGATGAAATATAAAAATGAAAAGCGATGTTTTAAAAAGCGGCGTAAATGCCGCTCCGCAGCGCACGCTTCTGCACGCTCTCGGTCTTACCGATGAAGAAATCAAAAAGCCTTTAATCGGCATTGTCAGCTCCAAAAACGATATTGTCCCCGGTCATATGAATATTGACAAGGTTGTTGAGGCAGTTAAAATGGGCGTTGCCCAGGCAGGCGGTGTTCCGATTGTGTTCCCTGCCATTGCAGTATGCGACGGCATTGCAATGGGACACGAGGGTATGAAATACTCACTTGTAACACGTGAGCTTATAGCCGACTCAACCGAGGCTATGACTAAGGCGCACGCTTTTGACGGACTTGTTATGGTTCCCAACTGCGACAAGAACGTACCGGGCCTGCTTATGGCTGCGGCAAGACTTAACATTCCCGCAATTTTTGTCAGCGGCGGTCCTATGCTTGCCGGCAGAGTTGACGGTCAAAAAATTAGCTATTCAACGGTTTCCGAGGCGGTTTCACGCTATAAGGTAGGCGAGATTGACGACGAAAAGCTCGGCGAATATGAGAACAATGCCTGCCCTACCTGCGGTTCCTGTTCGGGTATGTTTACCGCCAACAGTATGAACTGCCTTACAGAGGTAATCGGTATGGGACTTCGCGGCAACGGCACTGTTCCGGCAGTGTATTCCCGCCGTTTACAGCTTGCAAAGCACGCGGGTATGCAGATTATGGAGCTTGTAAAGAACAATATTCGTCCCCGTGACATTATGACCGAGGAGGCCTTCAAAAATGCGCTGACCGTTGATATGGCGCTCGGCTGCTCCACAAACACAATGCTTCATCTTCCCGCAATCGCTCACGAGTGCGGAATTAACCTTGATCTTGACATAGCCAACGACATCTCGGCAAAAACGCCTAACCTTTGCCACCTTGCGCCGGCAGGCGAGCATTTTATTGAGGAGCTTGACGAAGCAGGCGGCATCTATGCCGTTATGAACGAGCTTACAAAGCTTGACCTGCTCAATACGTCGCTTCCGACATGCACAGGCAAAACCATTGCCGAAAATATTGCAGGCTGTGAAATCAAAAATACGGAGGTTATTCGTCCTGTTTCAAATCCCTACAGCAAAACCGGCGGCATTGCAGTGCTCAAGGGCAACCTTGCTCCCGACGGCTGTGTTGTTAAGAGGAGCGCCGTTGCGCAGGAAATGATGAGCCACAAGGGGGCTGCAAGAGTGTTTGACTGCGAGGAGGACGCTCTGAATGCTATTTACGACGGCAAAATCAATCCCGGCGATGTTGTGGTTATCCGCTATGAGGGTCCGAAGGGCGGCCCCGGAATGAGAGAAATGCTCAACCCGACTTCGGCAATAATGGGCAGCGGTCTGGGCAACTGTGTTGCGCTTATCACAGACGGACGTTTTTCGGGCGCAACAAGAGGAGCTGCGATAGGCCACGTTTCTCCCGAAGCAGCAGTCGGCGGCCCGATTGCGCTTGTTGAGGAGGGCGACACGATTGAAATCGACATTCCAGCAAACACAATCAATGTGCTTGTTTCCGATGAGGAGCTTGCAAAGCGCAGAGCGGAATGGCAGCCCCGTCAGCCGAGAATCACAACCGGATATCTTTCACGCTATGCCAAGCTTGTTTCTTCGGGCGCACAGGGAGCAGTCCTTGAATAATTACGTGAAATTGCACAAAATATAACTTAATATTTTGGTTGTTGCGATTTTAAAAATCGACAAAAACGTCAAATTGCACAATTCATCCTTTGTTTTATTAGGCAAAGGGTGAATTTTTTTATTTACACAAAATCCTATTGTATATATTTAACAAATATGGTATAATATATTAGATTTAATTTATCGAATTGCTTAATTCAACAGAATTTATCCGAATATATTTGATATTCGTCGAAAGGAGTTTTCATTTTTGAAACAATATGATGCAAAAAAAATACTGAATATTGCCCTGGCAGGGCACAGCGGATGTGGAAAAACCTCCGTTGCCGAGTCCATTCTCTACCTTTCCAAGGTCAGCGATAAGCTCGGAAAAATTTCAAGCGGCAATACCGTTCTCGACTTTGACAGCGAGGAAATTAAACGTCAGGCGTCTATAATGACAGCCTGTGCGCCGATTGAGTGGAAAAACACTAAAATTATCCTCATTGACCCTCCCTGTCTGTTTGATTTTGCAGGCGGAGTTTCCGAGGGTATGCGTGCGGCGGACACGGCGATGATTGTTGTTTCGGGCAAGGACGGCATAAACGTCGGCACCGAAAAGGCTGTTGAAGCCGCAACAAAGGCAGGTCTTACAAAGGTGTTCTTTGTAAACGGTCTTTGCGATGAAAGCGCTCGCTTTTACCGTGTATTTGAAAGCCTGAAGTCAACCTTCGGCCCCTCGGTTTGCCCGGTTGTGGTTCCCTACATTGTCGACGGTCAGGCGAATACTTATGTAAATCTGTTTGAGTACAAGGCATATGAATACAGCACCAACGGCACTGTTACTCCCACCGCTCTTCCCGATATGGGCGACAGACTTGAGGGTCTGCGCGAGGCAATCAAGGAGGCTGTTGCCGAAACAAGCGAGGAGCTTCTCGATAAGTTTATAATGGGCGAGGAGTTTACTCCCGAGGAGATTATTCTCGGCGTCAGTCAGGGCGTAAAGGACGGCTCCATCATTCCCGTTTTCTGCGGTGACGCTCACAACACCTTTGCAATCGACCAGCTTCTTAACAGCCTCACCTGGCTTGCTCCCTCGGCAGCCGACAAGGGCGCTGAAATCGGCGTAGACCTTGACGGCGAGCCCGTTGAGGTAGCCGTAAACGAAAACGGAGCAGCCGCAGCGGTGGTGTTCAAAACGGTTGTTGACCCGTTTATCGGCAGACTTTCATACATCAAGGTTGTATCGGGCAAGGTCAGCGCCGACACACCTCTCATAAATATGCGCACAGGCTCTCAGGAACGAATTTCAAAGGTTCTCACCGTCTGCGGCAAAAAGCAGTCGGATTCCGACTATATCGGCGCCGGCGACATCGGCGCTGTTCCCAAGCTTGCTTCAACCAAGACGGGCGACACCCTTTGTTCACCGCTCAGAAAGGTTGTGCTTGACGGAATTGACTATCCTGTTTCGTCCTTTACAAGGGCAATTTATCCTGCCAAAAAGGGCGATGAGGACAAGGTAGCTCAGGCGCTTGCAAAGCTTTCCGACGAGGACCCGACAATCAAGGTTGAAAACAGTCACGAAACCCACGAAATGATTATTTCGGGACTCGGCGAGCAGCACATTGACGTTGTAATATCAAAGCTTAAATCAAAATATAATGTTGACGCAGTCCTGCAAAAGCAGAAGATTGCATACCGTGAAACAATCCGCAAAAAGGTTTCCGCCCAGGGCAGATACAAAAAGCAGTCCGGCGGTCACGGTCAGTTCGGCGACGTTTGGATTGAATTTGAGCCGTGCGACAGCGACGGACTTGAATTTTCCGAGCGTGTGGTCGGCGGCGCGGTTCCCAAAAACTTCTTCCCCGCAGTTGAAAAGGGACTTCAGGATTCAATCAAAAGGGGCGTGCTTGCAGGCTACCCGATGGTAGGACTCAAGGCTACTCTCTATGACGGTTCATACCATCCGGTTGATTCGTCGGAAATGTCCTTTAAAACCGCCGCAAGCCTTGCATACAAAAACGGTATATCCAACGCTTCACCCGTGCTTCTTGAGCCTATAGGCAGTCTTAAGGCGTATGTGCCCGATGCAAATATGGGCGACGTTATGGGAGAAGTAAACAAGCGCCGCGGCAGAGTACTGGGAATGGCACCGGCGGAAAACGGAACGCAGGTTGTTGAGGCGGAGGTTCCCATGTCGGAAATGGACGATTTCTCAACCTTCATCCGTCAAATAACCCAGGGCAGAGGCTCATATGAATTTGCCTTTGTACGCTATGAGGACGCTCCGTCCAACGTGGCGCAAAAGGTAATTGAAAAAGCCAAAGCCGAAATGACAGAGTAAATAATTTTCTTCATCAAGCCCCTCACCGCAACAGAGGGGCTTGATGTGGCAGAGTTATGTGATAAAAAATTATGGAGGAACAAAATCTTATGAACGCTTATAAGCACAACAGCCGCAAGCTCATCAGCGTACTTTTGGCAGTCGTTATGGCTTTCGGCACATTAGCAGTATTGCCGTTTACGGCAACAGCGTTTGATGATAACGCTTATTATCTTGTAGGTTATATTGACGGTGCAGACTATGGCTGCGAAGCTGACTATGAGAATATGGGCGATTACGGATTTTCATCAGACGGCACGGTAACAGCAACATTTGCATAGGACAGTTATGTATTTGTAAAGGCATCAGGCAATACGGCATGGTATATGTCAAGTACATATGTAAGCTCTTCAAACACTGCAACACTTGCTAACACAAATACCGGTACAAGCGAGAAGCTCTATGTTCCCGCAGGAACGTGGACGTTTACGCTTGTAGAAAACAGCGATGGTACGGTAACACTTTCGTATGCAGAGCCTTCCGGAGCAGCAGAGGAAACAACAACAGAAGCTGAAGCTGCTTCCACTCTTAAGATTACATCAACATCTAATATGTTTGATACAGCATCTGTAGAGTATAACGAAGACACAAGTCAGTTTACAGTATCCTACATTGTTCAGTCTGCTGAAAAGGATATGCTTAATATCCAGTGGAGACTTTATTATCAGGATGATGTTTTGCAGGTAGCTGATTCTACTAACAAAACAAACGTAATTCCCGCTGTCGGCAATAACGGCACAGAGATGACAAAGACATACGATACCGAGGCTCTTGCCGGTTATGAAATAAGCGAAAGCGCTCCCGAAGAGGGCTGGGACAGAGTTAAGGCTTGCGCTGCCAACACTCATCTCTACGATATTACTTCCGCACCCGTAAGTATTTGCACAGTTACATTTGATGTAGTTGATCCTACAGCTACAGAAACCGAAATCATCTTCTTGGTTGACGTGTTCGGTGTTTCTTTGGCAGACGATGATGAGAATACAATTTCCGCCGAAGAAGAATACTTGGTAAATTCTTCAAACGGTTCATTCATTGTTTATCCTGACATTGTTGCTGCAAACCTGACATCAATGGAAACAGTATTTGATCCTGAAACAGATGTTACGGAGACTACCACAACAGAGGTAACGGTAGAAACCACAACCGAAGCAGAAGAAGTATCAAATTATTATCTTGTAGGCAGCATTAACGGCGAGGATTACGGCTGTGAAGCTGATTATGAGAATATGGGCGATTACGGATTTTCATCAGACGGCACGGTAACAGCAACATTTACAGCCGACAGCTATGTATTTGTAAAAGAAAACAACAATGCAAACTGGTATATGACGGACGGTTGGCTGGGTACAACGACCACGGCGACTCTTTACAATACATCCGTCCTCGGCGAAGATGCAGACAAGCTCTATGTTCCCGCAGGAACGTGGACATTTACACTTGTAAATAACGGTGACGATACCTTTACGCTTTCGTATTTGGGAGAAGAAGCCGGCACAACCGATCCAACAGACCCAACGGATCCTACGACAGGTGAATCGGAATATACTTATAAAGTACTTGCTGACGGCACAGCTGAAATTACCGGTTATTCCGGAAGTGACACCGAAATAGAAATTCCTTCGGAAATTGACGGCTATATAATTTCCGGCATCGGCAATTCAGCCTTTGTAAACAGCACAAGCCTTACAAGTGTTACGATTCCGGATGGTGTGACGAGTATAGGCGCTTTTGCATTTTATTCCTGTACAAATCTTGAAGAGGTAATAATCCCTGCAAGCGTAACGGAAATTGATTCTCAGGCATTTTATAACTGCAAAAATTTAACTGTTTACGGCTACACAGGCACTACGGCGGAAGCTTACGCAAATGAAAACGGCATTACCTTTGTCGCTTTGGATGCAAGCAGTGTTCTTATCGGTGACGTTGACCTTGACGGAAATATCACTGTTGCCGATGCTACTGCAATTCAAAAATTTGTAGTCGGTACACTGAGCCTTTCGGATGAGCAGTTTAAGGCTGCCGATGCCAACGGCGACGGCTCCGTTACCGTTGCTGACGCCACCACGGTGCAGAAAATGGCAGTCGGCGCCGGGTGAATTACTGCGCTCTGCTTTTGAGTAACAAAACAAAAATTCGGAGGGACGGATAGTGGCTGTAGCTGTAAAAAATATTGTGAGATGTATTTGACCGACGTGATGAATATTTGGAATGAGGTTGTCGATGAGGGAACAGCGTTTCCTCAAAGAAATTGCTTGGACAGGACGGAAGCAAGCGCCTTTTTCAAGGAACAGACCTATACGGGAGTTGCAGTAGATGAAGAAACAAACGCTGTGGCGGGAATGTATATTCTTCACCCGAATAACGTCGGAAGATGCGGACATATTGCCAATGCGAGCTTTGCTGTAAAATCCGGTGCGAGGGGACTTCATATCGGAGAAAAGCTGGTGAGTGATTGCCTGAAAAAAGCCAAGCTCCACGGCTTTGGAATTATGCAGTTTAATGCGGTTGTTGACAGCAACGTTCACGCAAGGCATTTGTATGAGCGGTTGGGCTTTTGCGACCTCGGCATAATACCGGAGGGATTTCAGCTAAAGGACGGCAGCTATGCGGATATACACGTAATGTATAAAAATTATGAAAAATATTCAGTCATACGCTCTCAGCACTGCCGTTTCTGAAAATGCAATGAGCTTCTGTGGAAAATAATGGGAAGGAAATATAAATGATTGGTTTTGATGTTTGTACTTTTTGTAAGCATAGGCGTGATGAAATGAAGGACGGCTGGATTAGCACTTGCGATGCCTTCCCTGACGGAAAGCCTTTAGATTTTGACTACAGCAAGGTTAAGAAAATCAAAGAATGCAACGACGGTATAGGCTTTGAGCCTAAAGAAGATGAGCAGTGAGCACTTGCAAAATGCAGGTGCTTTTTGATTGCCAAAATGCTGAATTCAGAAAAATATCGGAATAATCTCAGAAAAAATATTAGAAAATATTGATTGAACAGGGATTTTGTGCTATACTTACAAGGTATAGGCAAAATATTCGTGTAAGCAAAATATCTGTGAAAGGATAAATTACTAAATGATAAAGGCTAATGAATACCGCACCGTGACTTGCGGTCAGTTAAGAGAAGAAAATATCGGTCAGGAGGTTAGGGTTGCCGGTTGGGTAGAAAATATCCGTGACCACGGCGGCGTAATGTTTCTTGACATACGCGACCAGTACGGCGTGGTGCAGGTTGTTGTTCACAATGACGAGCTTCTTAAAAACATAAACAAGGAGTGTACGGTTACTCTCAGCGGCAAGGTTGTAAAGCGTGACGATGACACCGTAAATCCGAAAATCGAAACGGGTTATGTTGAGGTTCACACCGAGGACATTAAGGTGCTCGGCAAGTGTAAAAACGTGCTTCCGTTTGAGGTGCAGACCTCTACCAATACCTCTGAGGACGTTCGTCTTAAATACCGTTTTCTTGATTTGCGCAACAGAGATGTTCACAATAATATTATGCTTCGCTCTCAGGTTATTACCTTTCTGCGTGAGAAGATGAACGAGATGGGCTTTACCGAGCTTCAGACGCCGATCCTTTCCACCTCATCTCCCGAGGGCGCAAGGGATTACCTCATTCCGAGCCGTAAGCATAAGGGAAGATTTTACGCTCTGCCGCAGGCTCCGCAGATTTTCAAACAGCTTTTGATGGTTTCGGGCTTTGACAAATATTTCCAAATTGCTCCGTGCTTCCGTGACGAGGACGCTCGTGCCGACCGTTCTCCGGGCGAATTTTATCAGCTTGATTTTGAAATGGCTTTTGCAACGCAGGAGGATGTTTTTGAGGTTGCCGAGGAGGTTTTGTATGAAACCTTCAAAAGGTTTTCCGATAAAGAGGTTTCCAAACCGCCGTTTAAACGTATTCCGTATGCGGAGAGTATGCTCAAATACGGCACGGATAAGCCCGATCTGCGCAATCCGCTTGTTATTGCGGAAATCAGCGATATGTTCGAAGAAACCGATTTTGCGCCTTTCCGCAAAAAGACGGTTCGTTCAATCAATGTTCCGAACGCTTCGGGACAGTCTAAAAAATGGTTCAAAAGGATGGAGGAGTACGCCCTTTCAATCGGTATGAAGGGATTGGGTTATGTTAAGGTCAGAGATGACCTGAGCTTTGACGGCCCGATTGACAAATTCCTCAAGGAGGGCGACCGCGAGGAGCTTATCAAGCGCAACGGCTCAAAGGCGGGAGATGTAATTTACTTTATTGCCGATTCCGAGCTTGAAGCTCCCAAGCTTGCCGGACAAATTCGCACCGAGGTTGCCTCCCGGCTCAACCTTATTGATACAAGCAAATTTGAGCTTTGCTTCATTGTCGATTTTCCGATGTATGAGCGTGACGATGAAACAAATCAGATTATATTCACCCACAATCCGTTTTCAATGCCGCAGGGAGGACTTGACAGTCTGCTCAACAAAGACCCCGAGGAAATTCTTGCATATCAGTACGACATTGTGTGCAACGGCGTTGAGCTTTCTTCGGGCGCCGTTCGTAATCACGACATTGAAATTATGAAAAAGGCGTTTGAAATTGCAGGCTACAGCGAGGACGACCTAAAAGCTAAGTTTTCCGCTCTCTATAACGCATTCCAGTACGGAGCGCCGCCGCATGCCGGTATGGCTCCGGGAATAGACAGAATGCTTATGCTCCTCACCGAAGAGGAAAACATCCGCGAGGTTATAGCGTTCCCTATGAACTCAAACGCTCAGGACCTGCTCCTCGGTTCGCCGGGAGAGGTAAGCGAACAGCAGCTCAGAGAGGTTCATATCAAGTTGAGATAATACAAACTCAAAGGGCGAGTTGATTTTGACTTGCCCTAATTCTGTTTACAAAGGACGGTTTTTATGGTAACAAGAGAAGACGTTGAAAACATTGCATTGCTTTCAAAGCTTTTTGTTCCCGAGGAGGAACTTGACAGCCTTACGCAGTCAATGCAGGAAATTATAGATTTTGCGGACACCATTAACAATGCTCCGGCAAGCGGAGATTCGTTTGACAACATCAACAACCTTTCAAATGTGTTCCGTGAGGACGAGGCTGTACAGTCATACAGCAGTGAGGAAATACTCAAAAACGCCCCCGAACAGGCAGAGTCGCATTTCCTTGTTCGCAACAGAGAATAAGGCGGTGTAAGTATGGGTTCTATTACAAAAATTCACGATATGCTTGTTTCAAAGCAATGCTCCTGCGCCGAGATTACAAAGAGCTATCTTGATGAAATTGAAAAATCCAACGGAGAGCTGAACGCCTACGTCAGCGTGACGGGCGATGAGGCTATGAAAACAGCGGCGGCGGTTGATAAAAAAATTGCTTCGGGAGAAGAAATCGGGCTTCTTGAGGGCGTTCCGATGACTCTCAAGGACAACCTTTCCACAAAGGGAATCGAAACAACCTGCTGTTCAAAAATACTTGAAGGTTACAAGCCGATTTACAATGCTACGGTATGGGATATCCTCTCAAAGAAAAACGCGGTCCTGCTCGGCAAGACCAATATGGATGAATTTGCTATGGGTTCCTCCTGCGAAACCTCCTGCTTCGGCGGAGCAATGAATCCGTTTAACACAAACTATGTTTCGGGCGGCTCGTCGGGCGGCGTTGCAAGCGCAGTCGGCGCAGACATTGCGGCTTACGGGCTCGGCTCCGACACGGGCGGTTCAATCCGCCAGCCGGCTTCATTCTGCGGAATTGTCGGATTAAAGCCTACCTACGGCACGGTTTCACGCTACGGACTTGTAGCTTATGCAAGCTCGCTTGACCAGATTGGACCGATTACAAAGTCGGTTGAGGACGCCTCAATTGTGTTTGACGCTATCTCCGAATATGACCCTATGGACTCAACCTCAAAGGGAAGCTGCGGCGGCAAAACCTATGAGCAGCTCAACAATGATATAAAGGGTATGAAGATAGGCATTGCAAGGGAATACCTTGACGGCGTTCGTGACGACGTAAAACAGGCGGTGCTTGAAGCGGCTGAGGTTTACAGGTCAATGGGTGCCGAGATTGTTTACTTTGATTTGCCGGCGCTTAAATTTGCTCTTCCGGTATATTACATTATCGCCTGCGCCGAGGCTTCCTCAAACCTCGGCAGATACGACGGTATCCGCTACGGTTACAAGACAAAGCATTACAACGGCACTCACGATATGGTTTGCCGCACACGCTCCGAGGGCTTCGGGGAAGAGGTAAAGCGCAGAATTTTGCTCGGCACATATGTGCTTTCGGCAGGCTACTATGACGCTTATTATAAAAAGGCGCAGAATTTAAGAGGAACAATAGTAAAGGCGTTCAGCGATGCTTTTGAGAATTGCGACGCTATCCTTGCTCCCACGGTGCCTATGACCGCATTTGAAAAGGGACACGCAGTATCGGATCCGGTTGAAACCTATCTTACGGATATTTGCACCGTCCCCGTAAATATCGCAGGTCTGCCGGGTGTTTCAATCCCGTGCGGATTTAACAAAAACGGTATGCCGATTGGTATGCAGCTTATCGGCAAAAGCTTCGGCGAAGCCCGTATTCTCAACGCTGCTTATAAATATCAGCAGGCGGTTCCCGAAAATTTCAAAGATACAAAGTGGGGTGTTAAGCTGTGAAATATGAATTGGTTGCAGGGTTTGAAACCCACATTGAACTTGCTACAAAAACAAAAATTTTCTGCGGCTGCTCAACCGAGTTCGGCGGAGCGCCCAACAGCCACTGCTGCCCTATTTGCATAGGTCTGCCCGGAACGCTTCCGAAGCTTAACAGAGAGGTTGTGCGCTACGGAATTAAAGCGGGGCTTGCCACCCACGGCGAAATTGCCGAGGTTTCAAAAATGGACAGAAAAAACTACTGCTATCCCGACCTTTCAAAAGCTTATCAGATAAGCCAGCTTTATGCTCCGCTGTCAATCGGCGGCTATGTGGAGCTTTCAAACGGCAGAAAAATCCGTCTGCATCACATCCACATTGAGGAGGATGCAGGAAAGCTTATTCATCAGCACGGCGATACCTATGTTGACTACAACAGGGGCGGCGTTCCACTCATTGAGATTGTTTCCGAGCCCGATATTCGCTCGGTTGACGAGGCGAGGGAATATGTGGAAAAGCTTCAGCAGGTTATGCGCTATATCGGAATTTCCGACTGCCGAATGCAGGAGGGCTCAATGCGCTGCGACGTTAATATTTCTGTTCGTCCGCAGGGCAGCGAAGCTCTCGGAACCCGTACCGAAATCAAGAATATGAACTCAATCAACAACATTGCAAAGGCAATGGAGTATGAATATGAAAGACAGGTTGATTTGATTGAAAGCGGCGGCAGGGTTGTACAGGAAACGCTGCGCTATGACGATTCAACAAATACAACCTCTTCTATGAGAAGCAAGGAGGACGCTCACGATTACCGTTATTTCCGTGATCCCGACCTTGTGACGATAAACGTTTCTCATGAAGAGGTGGAGGAAATTAAAAAATCGCTTCCCGAGCTTCCTGCCGAGAAATGCAAAAGATATGTTGAGGAGCTTGAAATTCCCGATAAGGATGCGCAGCTTCTTACAAAGTACAGAAAAATCAGCGAGTATTTTGACGCTGCCTGCGAGGGAGTAAAATCTCCGAAAACCGTTTCAAATTTCATTATAGGTCAGATTTTCCGCAGAACGGAAACTGAGTCGGACAAAGAGGAATTTGACGTAAAGGTTACTCCGCAGCAGCTCAACGAGCTTGTAAAGCTGATTGATTCGGGCAAAATCCGCAACAATCTTGCAAAGTCAACGCTTGAAAAAATGCTTGACACCGGCAAGGGCACACTTGAATTTATCAGCGAGAGCGATATGGGCGGAATTGACGAAAACACAATGCTTGAGCTGTGCAAGCAGGCGATTGAGTGCAATCCCAAGGCGGTTGACGACTACAAGGGCGGCAAGGAAAAGGCGCTCAAGGCGCTGCTCGGAAATGTTATGAAAAACAGCAGGGGCAAGGCTGATGCAACGGCTGCCGAGGCAAAGCTCAGGGAGCTTATCGGCTGATTGGCTGAAAAACAGAAAAAACCGAATAAATTATTAAGGCGGCACCGATAAAACAGCGGTGCCGCCTTTGCTTTGACGTATTTTAGATATATACAGCCGAAATCATAGCTTTACATAGAATCCGGACAGGAAATATTGAACATTGTCAGCACATTCTTTATTACCGACTTAACACATTCGCAGAGCGAAAGGCGTGCCTGCATAAGTCCCTCATCCTCGCCCTTTACACGGCAGGCATTGTAGAATTTGTGAAACAGGGTTGCAAGCTGAGTAACATAGCGTGTGATTTCTGTCGGGTCATAATTCTTTGCCGCACTCACAATTTCGCTTGAATATGAGGCAAGGTGGTTTATCAGCTCACGCTCTTCGGGGGCGGTGAGCAGCGCAAGCTCGTCGTCGCTGCATTCACGGGGAGAAATTCCCTCGCCGGCAAGCGCCTTTAAAATGCTGCAAATTCTTGCGTGAGCATACTGAACGTAATATACGGGGTTTTGGTTGTCCTGAGTAACCGCAAGGTCAAGGTCAAAATCCATTTGGGTGTTTGCCTCTCTTGTGTTGAACAAAAATCTTGCGCTGTCAACGGGCACCTCGTCAAGCAAATCGCCGAGCTGTATTGCCTTGCCCGTGCGCTTGCTCATCTTGACAAGCTCTCCGCCTTTTACAAGCTTTACAAGCTGCATAAGAACAACATTCAGCTTGTCGCCGTCATATCCGATTGCATTCATTGCGCCCTTCATCCTCATAACGTGACCGTGATGGTCGGCTCCCCAAACGTCAATCAAAGTGGAATAGCCTCTGTCAAACTTGTTTTTGTGGTATGCAATGTCCGCCGCAAAATATGTGGGATTGCCGTTTTTGCGAATAAGAACATCGTCCTTTAGCTCAAGGTTGTCAATATATTTCTGCGATTTGCCCTCTTTGAGAAGCTTCTGTGTCAGGACTTCCTTGTTTTTGTACCAGACAGCGCCCTCTTTTTCATAGGTAAGCCCCTTTTCGGTCAGCAGGTCAACAACAGCCTTGACCGCACCGCTTTTGTGAAGCTCACTTTCAAAGAACCACTTGTCATAGGTTATTTTATATTTTGCCATATCGGATTGCATTTTTGCAATGTTTTTGGGAAGCGCATAATCCACAAGCGCTTTTTTGCGCTCGTCAGCTGATACGTTCAAAAGACCGTCGCCGTGAACGTCCGCATATTCCCGTGCAAGCTCGGGTTGGTCTGGGCGCTGGGCGCCGTCCTCCGGCTTGGCCAGGGTGGCGGGCGGGGAATG
>JAJQDK010000124.1:0-10513 GCA_021202245.1 Clostridiales bacterium | reverse complement strand
CAAGCTCGGTTATGTCTGCGCCATGATAGCCGTCCTCAGGAAATTCAATTTTGTCGCCCCTGTAAATCTGCAAATAACGAGCCTCAAGAGAATTGCCGAATTTTTCAATTTGGTTTCCGGCGTCATTGACGTAAAATTCACGCCATACCTCATAGCCTGCCTTGTCAAGAACGGCGGCAAGGCAGTCGCCCAGAGCGCCGCCTCTTGCATTGCCCATATGCATCGGGCCAGTCGGATTTGCCGAAACAAATTCCACCATAACCTTTTCACCATTGCCGAAGTCCGAACAGCCGTAGTTTTCGGGATATGCAAGAATTTCACGTATTACGTTTGCATAGTAGCCTTTACCGAGAAAAAAGTTGATAAATCCCGGGCCCGCCGTTTCAAAGCGTTCGCACATTGTATCTTCAAGGTCGAGATTTTCGGTAATTGCCTGCGCTATCTTAACCGGCGGCATACGAAATGCCTTTGCGCCCGCCATAGCCGCATTGGTGGCAAAATCTCCGTGACTTCTGTCCGCCGGCGTTTCGATTATAAACTGCGGAATTTCAGCTTCGGGCAAAGCTCCGCTTTTAATCGCCTTTTGTATTGATGCAGTGATTGCGTTTTCCAACTGCTTGATTGCCGAATTGTAAGTATCCATTTTATTCTACCTCGTTTACTGAACTTGAATTTTCTTCAATTTTTATCTTAAAGCTGTTTTCGCTCACAAGGTCAGAATTAAAATCAAGAGTATAGCTGACCTCAAGAGTACCGCCCTTTTCGCTGAGTTTGCTGCAAAGCGTTTTGGTAAATATGCCTATCATCAAATTGCCTGCCATCGTTTGATACAGGCATTGGTGCCGCTTGCTCTTTTCAAGAATAAGCTGAGATTTCTCGGGCCCTCTTCGGGAGATAGTGACGGTGTCGTTTTCAACCTTAATCAAATTGTTGTAGCACACTCCCTGATTTTCCTCGTCATACTCCCTGTAGCCTATGTAGCTGCGCCCGTTTTTCATTATATAATTGCCGGCGGTCAGCACCTCAACCCTGTCGGAATCACCGTCAAGTATTTGCTCTCCGATAATTGAAATCAAGTATTTCTCGGTATTTCCGTCGGTGTTTATGTTTTCTTTCTTATCTGCCATTTTGTATTCCCCAAATCAATATTGCTCAATGTCAATCTGTGTAACCCGATGCTCCATATCCCGTCCCAAAAACAGTCCGGCAACATTTTTAAAGTCATCGGGTGTGTCGCTCACGAAAAATTCAGGTGTTTTTTCGGTCTTGTCCTCATTGAGAAGAGCCTGCTCTCTGAGTATTTTTGCCGAATATACCGCCGTTTCATATCCGGAGTCAACAAGCGTTACGCCCTCTCCCATAAAATCGGAAATTGCCTCGCTGAGCAGGGGATAGTGAGTGCAGCCGAGAATCAGCGTGTCAATTCCCTCGTCCTTAAGCTCCGAAAGGTAGCGTCTGATTACCAGCCGCACAATTTGGTCGTCACGGCAGATAAAGCCGTTTTCAACCAGCGGAACAAAGAGGGGACAAGCCATTTCAAAAATATTAAATTCGGGATTCAGCTTTTGAAGCCTGAGCTTGTAGCTGTGACTTCCTATTGTGGCGGCTGTTCCTATAACGCCGATTTTTCCGTTTTTGGTTTTGTGGGCGGCAGCAAAAGCGGTGGGATTGACAACTCCCGTGTAGGGAACGCAGAGCTTGCTCTCAAGCTCCGCTCCGGCAACCGAGCTGACGGTACCGCAGGCGGCGACAATCATTTTTACGTTGTTTTCAAGCAGAAACCTTGTATCCTGAAAAGCATATTTTGTAATCGTGTCACGGCTTCTGTTGCCGTAGGGCACTCTGCCCGTGTCGCCGAAGTATATAATTTTCTCGTTGGGAAGGACGTGCGAAAACTCTTTAACGGCGCTCAGACCGCCGAGCCCCGAGTCAAAAACTCCTATGGCATTTTCAGAGGACATAATAAAACCTTCTTTTCATTAAGGGACTTTTATTAAAGTGCATTTGTATACAGCTAAAATAATAACACAATAACCCGATTGTTGCAAGTCAAAACCTTTGACAAATATAATATTTGATTGTATAATAAATGAAAGCTGTGGCTGAAAGAGCAGTCGGCTTTGATGTAGTCGGCGTTTGCCTGTCGGTTAGGCAAGCGGGATATGATGACAGATAACAGACTAATCTGAAAGGAAGATTACGTTGGAATATAAAAAAGCGTTTGAATTTATTGTCGGCAAGGTTGAGGAAGAGCTTATCAAGCACGAGTACGAAAGGCAAAAGGTTGCTTCCGAGGACAGCAATGAGCTTGTGGCGCTGTTTACAAGCAGTAACATAGCTTATTCCGTGGTTTATTATAAGGATAAGCAGCAGATGATTCTCCGCTCCTGCACAATGACGGAGGACGGCCCCGACAACGAGTGGAAAACACTCGCAACGTGGCTGTATGACGACGAAACGGCAACTCAAAGTGATGCGGAGAGCATTGCAAACGACTTTATAGAGGGAGTTTCGGGCGCAGTTGCCATAAAGCGTGCAAAGCAGGTTAAGCAGAAAAAGAAAAAGGACGACGACGGCAATGCCGACCCCAAGTTCCTTGCAAAGCGCTTTATTACCTATTTTCCGGAGCTTAAGGACGAAATTAAAAGCGAAGAGGACTGCTATTTTCCGTTCAGAGGCGCAACCTTTGCCAAAGAGCATATTGCTCCGAGGGTTGAAAAATATGTAAGACAGTCAAGCAAGTCCGATGCCGAGAAAATGGCGGGACTGTTCAGCACTCAGTACGGCAACGGCGACGCAGACACACGCTCGATTATTACAATAGTAATTCTCAATTACCTCAACGACGAGGATTTCGGCGTGCTGTTTGAATATTTTGACGATGATCTTAAAACGGCGGCAAAAACCGCACACAAATACAAGGGCAAAACCGTTAAGCCCGAAAAGGTAAAAAAGAAAAAGCAATCCAAAATAAGCACCCTGAAGGATTCAAGGTAAAAAATAAATACCTTGAATCTAAGCCGCAGAAGCTCCGCCTTTAAAGGCGGAGGGAGCCTTTATACGGAATTTCGGCAGGGAGAATAATCCTCTGCCGAAACCCTGAGAAGCGTTCGCTGCGGCTGCGATTGCCGCTTGTTTATCAAAGGTCTTACTTTCCGCCGCATATGTGCGTATTGATGAGCTGCGGAATACATCGGACTGCGGAAATTTCGGGGAAATTTGAGCGAATTGCCCCGAAATCCGAAAAAATACGAAAAATCACACCTTTTTTTGAAAAAACCTATTGACTTAGCTTGACTTATATGATAATATAGTTATACCTCTGAAAGGGGCTTATTTTTTTGTGCCCTATTGAGGGAGGCTAAAATATTCCGAAATAACCGGGAGGTGCCGTTATGAGAGTTAAAATCACATTGGCCTGCACAGAGTGCAAACAGCGTAATTACAACACGATGAAGAATAAAAAGAACAGTCCCGACAGACTTGAAATGAACAAGTACTGCCGTTTCTGTAAGAAACACACTCTTCACAAGGAAACAAAATAAGGAGGTACGTTATGTCTGACGAAAAGCTTGATGTAAAAAAAGCAGAAGCTAAAAAGGCAGACGCTAAGAAAGCTGCCAAAAAGCCTGCTAAAAAGAACAAAAAGCCTAATGTTTTTAAAAGGCTTATAAAGTACCTCAACTCCTGCAAGGGTGAGATTAAGAAAATAACTTGGCCGACCGCAAGGCAGACTACAAAAAATTTCGGTATAGTAATTGCCGTAATTGTTGTTATAGGCTTGTTTATCTTTGCGCTTGACCAGGGCTTGTACGCTCTGCTCGGCTTGGTTATGGACACTTCTGCTTAAGCTGTATTATTACTTAACTTTTAATAAAGGAGCAAGTTGTAATGGCAGAAACAGAAGCAAAATGGTATGTCGTTCATACCTACTCGGGCTACGAGAACAAGGTTGCCAACGACCTTATCACTACGGCGGAGAACAGAAATCTTCAGGATATGATTGTTGACGTCAAGGTTCCTACGGAGATTGTAACGGAAACAGTAGGCGAAAAGACCAAAGAGGTTGAGAACAAGCTGTATCCGAGCTATGTATTCGTCAAGATGATTTATACCGATGAAACCTGGTATGTTGTAAGAAACATCAGAGGATGTACCGGATTTGTCGGTCCGGGATCAAAGCCTGTGCCTCTTACCGATGCAGAGGTTTACAGAATGGGCGTTGAAACCAGAAGCGTTAAGGTCGAGTATTCCGTGGGCGATTCCGTGCGTATTATCGACGGACCGCTTGAGGACTTTGTCGGCGTCGTTGAAGAGCTTGATGCCGATAAAAACTACGTTCGCGTCATTGTATCAATGTTCGGACGTGAAACTCCGGTTGAGCTTGAAATCGGTCAGGCTGAACCGCTTGAAGAATAATTTTTGATTGATAATTAGCCAGTTGGTTTTTTATTGGGAACCTTTGCTGTTCCCTGTGGGAGGGACCCTACAAAGTGGCGTCCCGCAATTTACCACGAATTTTGGAGGTGCAAACACAATGGCTCAGAAGGTTGTAGGCTTGATTAAGCTGCAAATTCCTGCCGGAAAGGCTACTCCGGCACCGCCTGTAGGACCGGCACTCGGTCAGCACGGCGTAAACATTGTTGCGTTCACTAAGGATTTTAATGAGCGTACAAAAAACGATGCAGGTCTTATCATTCCGGTAGTTATCACCGTATATGCAGACCGTTCATTCACTTTCGTTACCAAGACTCCGCCGGCTGCTGTTCTTCTTAAAAAGGCATGCGGCATTGAAAGCGGTTCGGGCGTACCGAATAAGACAAAGGTTGCTCAGATTACACGTGAGCAGCTTGCAAAGATTGCCGAGCAGAAGATGCCTGACCTCAACGCAGGCTCACTTGACGCTGCTATCAGCATGGTTGCAGGCACAGCAAGAAGTATGGGCATCACAGTAGTTGACTAATAATCCGGGTGGGAGGAAATTTCCGATTGACCACCTAACAATGGAGGAAGACTGATGAAACACGGTAAAAAATATGTTGACGCTGCTAAGCTCGTTGACAGAACTAAATTATATGACTCAGGCGAGGCTATTGACACCGTTATCAAAACAGCAACAGCCAAGTTTGACGAAACGGTTGAGCTTCACGTAAAGCTCGGCGTAGACAGCCGTCACGCTGACCAGCAGGTCAGAGGTGCGGTAGTTCTTCCTAACGGCACCGGTAAAAACGTAAGGGTTCTTGCAATTTGTAAGGGCGCTAATGAGGACCTTGCCAAGGAAGCAGGCGCAGACTTTGTAGGCGCAGAGGATATGACTCAGAAAATCCAGCAGGAAAATTGGATGGATTTCGATGTGCTTATCACAACACCCGACTGTATGGGTATTGTAGGCCGTCTCGGCAGAATCCTCGGACCCCGCGGTCTTATGCCTAACCCGAAAGCAGGTACGGTTACTCCCGACATTGCCAAGGCTGTTAAAGAGGCAAAGGCAGGTAAGATTGAGTACCGTCTTGACAAAACCAACATTATTCACTGTCCTATCGGCAAGGTAAGCTTCGGCGTTGATAAGTTAGTCGAGAACCTTGACACTCTTATGGGAGCTATCGTTAAGGCTAAGCCTGCTGCCGCAAAGGGTCAGTATATCCGCTCAGTTGCCATCACTTCAACAATGGGCCCGAGCGTTCGCATCAATCCCACAAAGTTTGGTGCTTAAATTTAACTGTTTGCGCTCTGCTTAAGCTCAGGTTAAATCGAAGCTTATCGGGTGTGAATATATAATTCGCTGTTCTAAAGACAGCAGGTGCGTCAGCGTAAGGGTTATCCCGCCTGCCGAGGAAGATGCAAATTACATTTTTATTTTGTGTTTTTGCAGCCGTCCGAGGTAAACGGACGGCTGTTTTTATGAACTGCGTAGAAATTTTCGGAGGTGAATTATTCTTGCCAAGTCAAAGTGTTTTAGAGCAGAAGAAAGCAATTGTTGCAGAGCTCAGCGAAAGACTCAAAAGCTCGGTAACGGGCGTGGTTGTATGCTACGAGGGTATTAACACCGAGGACGATACAAAGCTCAGAAAAGAGCTTCGTGAAAACGATGTTAAGTACACTGTTGTTAAGAACACACTCCTGTCGCGTGCCTGCGATGAAGCAGGTCTTGAGGACATCAAGCCTGTTCTTGAGGGCACAACCGCTATTGCAACAAGCGACACCGAATATGCCACAGCTGCAAGAATCCTGTGCAACTATGCTAAGGATCACGACAACTTTAAGGTTAAAACAGCTTATCTCGACGGCGCTGTAATTGATATGGATACTATCATATCTTTGTCAAAGCTTCCGTCAAGAGATGTTCTTCTTGCAAATGTTCTCGGCGCATTCCAGGCGCCTATCGCATCCTTTGCCCGTGCCGTACAGGCTGTTGTTGACAAGGGCGGCGTTGAAGCTTGCGCAGCAGAGGCTGAATCAAACGAAGAAGCTCCTGCTCCGGCAGAAGAGGAGGTTCCCACTCAGGAAGCTCCCGCAGCAGAATAATCTGCAAAATTTAAATTTAAAACTTATTAACATAACGGAGGTAAATTAAAATGGCATCAGAAAAAATTACTGCTATTATTGAAGAATTAAAAGACCTCACAGTTCTTGAGCTTTCCGAGCTCGTTCACGCTGTAGAGGATGAATTTGGCGTATCGGCTGCTGCTGCAGTTGCAGTTGCAGGTCCTGCTGCAGACGGCGAGGCTGCTGCTGCAGAGCAGACAGAGTTTGACGTAGTACTCAAGGGCGCAGGCGGCAACAAGATTGCTGTTATCAAGGTTGTTCGTGAGATTACAGGTCTCGGTCTTAAGGAAGCAAAGGCTCTCGTTGACGGCGCTCCCAAGACTGTAAAGGAAGCTGTTTCCAAGGACGATGCAGAGGCTATGAAGACAAAGCTCGAAGAAGCAGGCGCAGAAGTAGAATTAAAGTAAGGCACTTTTCCGAATTTTTAAGCCCGACGTTTTTCGTCGGGCTTTTTTGTGTGTTTGAGCAGAGGCAGAGCCGTAAATTTAAGCATTTGTGCCGTTGTTCCCGTTGAGATGAAACTACAAATTCACTGCACGACCGTGGGGGGTGGATAATATCCGCCCCTTGAGTTTTTTGATTTTTATTTCTAAAATTTTTAATTGTTATTTACTTTCTGTTTTTGTTGTGCTAAAATAAAAATGCCAAACTAACTTTATAATTGCGAAAGGGTGTATTTTTCTTTTGATAAAACGAATTATATTCTTTTCCATGATTGTTTCAGGATTTGATAAAAATGCAAATTTCGTTTATGCAATCATGGTTATACCTGTTTTCGCATATTGTTAGTTTGGCGACTATCGGAGTTTGCGTTTTTTGTGCGTCTGCTTCGGTAGGCGCATTTTTTATTTTAGGAGGACAATGATATGAGCAGAACAATCACTTTAATGAGGAAGAAAACCTTATTAAACAACAAAACCGCGTGGAGCGTTGTTTTCGACGGAAAAAAATACGGTATAATTTATGGAGGTGAAACGAAAAAAATAACGGTGGATGAAAGCAGTCACAGCATCTCGATTGAATTAAACGACAGAAATATCGGCGAATGTGATGAAATTACTATACCACAGGGAAACGAAAGTTATGTTTTTCAGGTGTCTTTGGGAACAACTTTGATTGGCAACTCTTTTAAAAGTTGCATAAAACTAAAAGAGTTATAATGTGTTAAAGTGTAGGTGTGTTATGAATAGATATCCGAGCGTAATTCTTGTTACATTGGCAGCATTTTTGTTAGCCGCTTCTTTATCTTTGATTTCTGCGGCATATTGGGTAGCCTCAAATCTGCTGGCTATATTAGTTACCGTAGGGTGCATTGGAATAGTAATTTATTTTATTGCAACAACATATTCTTACTATCACGGAATTAAATCCATAAAAGAAAATTTTTATTTTGAGGAACGAGAGCGACTCCTTATCTCTCTGCGTAACAAAACTATTAAATCAGCAATGAAAGCTGCTCTTTTTATGTTGGTTTATGCAGGACTGTGGGGAATTGTAATTTATTTTGTTAATACAAGGCTTTTGTAGCAGTTGCTGATTTCGCTGCCGGTGCAGAAGTAGAATTAAAGTAAGTCACTTTTCCGAATTTTTAAGCCCGACGTTTTTCGTCGGGTTTTTACTTTTTGCGCATATTCTGCGGCTTGCTTTTGAGCTTAGGCGCCCTGATAAACCTATATTCAAACAAGGGGCTTGCACAGAGTTATGTAAAAATGACGGAAAATGTATATTTTCTCTGCAAAAATTACGCCGAATAGGGAATAATATTTTTATAAAATGTAAATTTTGCATTATTTCTTTGAAAATATTGCATTTTAGCTTGAAAAAATACTGCTTAAGTGATATAATATTTTATGTCCTGTAAAAGCAGCTTAATTAAAATCGGCTGCCGGCTTCAGGGATAATTACTTCATTTAGAAATTTTATAAGAAAGAGGTTGAATGTATTATGGCAAATCTTGATTTGACAAAGTACGGCATTACAGGTGCCACAGAAATTGTACACAATCCTTCTTTTGAAATGTTATTCGAAGAAGAGACAAAGCCTGATCTTGAGGGCTATGAAAAGGGTCAGGTAAGTGAGCTCGGCGCTGTCAATGTTATGACAGGCATCTACACGGGCCGCTCACCTAAGGATAAATTCATTGTTATGGATGATAATTCAAAGGACACTGTTTGGTGGACCTCTGATGAATACAAAAACGACAACCATCCCGCTTCTCAGGAAACATGGGAGGCTGTTAAGAAAATCGCGCAGGAGGAGCTTTCCGATAAGAAGCTCTATGTTGTTGATGCTTTCTGCGGCGCCAACAAGGACACCCGTATGGCTATCCGCTTTATTATGGAGGTTGCTTGGCAGGCTCATTTTGTTGAAAATATGTTCATTCGTCCCACCGAGGAGGAGCTTGCAAGCTTTGAGCCCGATTTCGTTGTTTACAACGCTTCCAAGGCAAAGGTAGAAAACTACAAGGAGTGTGGTCTTAACTCCGAAACCGCTGTAGTATTTAACATAACAAGCCGTGAGCAGGTTATCATCAACACCTGGTACGGCGGCGAGATGAAAAAGGGTATGTTCTCAATGATGAACTACTATCTCCCACTCAAGGGCATCGCTTCTATGCACTGCTCGGCTAACACCGACCTTAACGGCGAAAATACTGCTATCTTCTTCGGACTTTCCGGCACAGGCAAAACCACACTTTCAACCGACCCCAAGCGTCTGCTTATAGGCGACGACGAGCATGGCTGGGACGACAACGGCGTGTTCAACTTTGAGGGCGGCTGCTACGCTAAGGTTATTGACCTTGACAAGGACTCCGAGCCCGACATCTACAACGCCATCAAGCGCAATGCGCTCCTTGAGAACGTAACCCTTGACAAGGACGGCAAAATCGACTTTACAGACAAGAGCGTAACAGAAAATACCCGTGTATCATACCCGATTAACCATATCGAGAACATTGTTCGCCCCGTTTCTTCAGCACCGGCTGCCAAGAATGTTATCTTCCTTTCGGCAGATGCTTTCGGCGTTCTTCCTCCGGTATCAATCCTCACACCCGAACAGACAGAGTATTATTTCCTTTCTGGCTTCACGGCTAAGCTTGCGGGCACAGAGCGCGGCATCACAGAGCCCACTCCCACCTTCTCGGCTTGCTTCGGTCAGGCTTTCCTTGAGCTGCATCCCACAAAGTACGCCGAAGAGCTTGTTAAGAGAATGCAGAAGAGCGGTGCCAAGGCTTATCTTGTAAACACCGGCTGGAACGGCACGGGCAAGCGTATTTCGATTCGTGACACAAGAGGAATCATCGACGCAATTCTTGACGACTCTATTCTTAAGGCTCCCACCAAGCAGATTCCTTTCTTCAACTTTGAGGTTCCCACCGAGCTTCCCGGCGTAGATCCCGCAATTCTTGACCCCCGTGATACCTATGCTGACGCTTCCGAATGGGAAACAAAGGCAAAGGATTTGGCTCAGCGCTTTGTCAACAACTTTAAAAAGTATGAGGGCAATGAGCTCGGCAAGGCTTTGGTTGCCGCAGGTCCTCAGGAATAAGCAGAAATTTTTATTAAAATTTTTCTGCCCGGCAAAGTGGACGGCTCCGCTTAAAACGGACAATAGAAAAATACCCCCTTACGGCGCACCAAATGACTGCCGTAAGGGGTTTTTGTATGCCTACGTATAATTTTTTCACTCAACCTCATAGCGGCGGTCAGTGGGAGTTTGGAGTGATGAGTTTGGAGTTAGGAGTTTGGAGTGTGAAGTTAAAAATATTATGCCGCAGCTTCCTTTGCAACGATACGCTGAATTTATAACACGTCCGTAGCAGCGAACAGTGTTCGCCACAAATGCAAACGCCATAGTTATCCCCAATTTATACCACTGTGTGCCTACCTATAATTTCGCTCAACCTCGTAGGGGGCTGATATTATCTGCCCGCACGGCGCAGCCGTCCTTATAAGAATATATTTTA
>JAJQDK010000138.1 GCA_021202245.1 Clostridiales bacterium | reverse complement strand
GATTGCAGCTTGCAAAAGGGAGCGTTAGCTCCTCAGTGTTTCAGTGGGAGATTACAACTCCCACTGAAATGATGAATGGCACCCGCCGCCTTAGTGGCGGGGGACATCTTTGCATAAGTTATACATTTCAAATGCAACAGAAAAGAGTTGATTTTATGAAACACATTTATTACGGCGACGGCGAGGGAAAAACCACTGCGGCAGTAGGGCTTGCGGTAAGGGCGGCAGGCAGTAATTTGAAGGTGCTGTTCGTGCAATTTTTAAAAACCGAGTTTTCCGGAGAGCGTCACGTGCTGAGCCATATAGAAAACGTAACCCTAACCTTCTGCCCCGTCGAGCTTAAGTTCACCTATGAGATGAACGAAAAGGAAAAGCTTCACGCCGCTCAAATATTCAGAGGTGTATTCGAACGCAGTGTTACCACAGCACTCACTGAAAAGTACGATATGCTGGTGCTGGATGAGATTTTTGAGGCTATCAATGCAAATATGGTCAGCGAATCCGACGTCTTTGAATTTATTATAAATGCGCCCGTAAGTATGGAAATTGTTATGACGGGACACAATCCGCCCGAAAAATTCATTGAAACAGCCGACTACGTCACCGAGTTCAAAAAAATCAAGCATCCCTATGACAAGGGCATTACGGGCAGAATAGGCATTGAATTTTAACCACGGCACAGCATTACACGGCATTGACTAACCCTATATTAAATGTTAGAATAATCAGTGCAAGCTTCCTATTTTAACAAATTTGAGGGACGGAAAAACAATGATTAAAAATACTGTCAGTGTAATTACTGCGGCTTTTGCGATTCTTGCTGCGCTTGTACTGCTTGCAGGCTGCTCCGACAATTCCAATGAGGAAATCGTCGGAAGCTGGATTCCCACCACGGCATACATCAACGGCAAATCGGTCAAGTACAGCGAGCTTGACATTGACGAAAGCCAATTCGGCTTTACCTTTGAGGCAAACGGAAATTTCACGGCAACCCTTGCAGATGTTGATTACAGCGGAACATATGTCTTTAACGACACATCGATTGACCTTGCCGTAAACGGCAGCACTCAAAAGCTTGATTACGACAACGGCACAATCACCCTGACCCTTGATTACGGCAACACCCCGACAACCTTTTCTTTTATAAAGGAAGCCGAGTAAGCCGGCACATCCGCTAAGCTCAGATGTAAATTTGTAAAATTCAAAAACACGAATGTACCTTTGCGGGATACATTCGTGTTTTTTTGCGGTCTTTTTTCTTCTGCTTTTAACCTAATCTATAAAGCCGGTTCAGCCTGCCAACAGGCGGTTTATATACATCTCGTTGCGAATTTCCGCATTGTCGTATTTAGCGTCGACCTGACTGATATAGCGAATGTTGTTGCCGACTACAGCCTCGGCAAACCTCACAAGCCTGTCGTACTCGTCGGTAACCTTATCCATAAACATTTTTTCTATTTCCGGGTCAACCTGCTCCGTTCGGTTCTTTTCGGCTGTTTTATCATTGGCGTCGGGCTTATGAATTTTTTCATAAATATAATTTCTGTACACAGTTATTGCGTTTATCATCATTTTTTCAAAATTTTCCGTTTTGCCTGCACGGTGCAATATCAGGAGAAATTCGCATAAATCTATTTTCTCAAGCATCTTACTTTCCGAAAAATCATAAATTTTCCTTCCAGCCTTTCTCGGGTCCGTCAGACGCTCATATTCCGTTATCTTTTCGGCAAAATCCTCAAGCGAATTATAGGCGCAAAACCGCTCGTAGTTATGGCGGTACACCTTCAAAAGCTCCTTCATCAGCCGTTGTGTATCGCAGCCGCCTATATCCCAATGCTCGGCATCGGCGAGCCTGTCTGCCGAAATCACTATCCGCCGTGTGTTGTGAATATCATCGGTAATATTGCAGAATGCAGGAATGGGAACGGAAACTACGTCAATTCGGGATTTATCCGCAAGCTCCTCATTAAGCGCGAAAACCCTTGTAAAAATCCCTTTATCAAATTTTGCAAAACAGCTGTCATACCACCTGTAGCCTTTTGAATTCATAAACACTTCAAACGTATCCTTAAAAACGCTCGTAAGAAGCTTTGCTGCCATATACAGATCCTCCAAAGTATTTGCCTGAGTAAAATTCGCTTTAACCAAATCCGCAAAAGTCCCTCGCCCGTAAAGGCGGAGGACATTTTCGGCTTAGACTATTTTAACGCAGAGATTGTTGCCTCAATAAGCGCAATCTGCTCTCTTTCCTTTGCTGCCTGTCCCTTAACCTTTTCAACAACGGCTTCGGGAGCCTTTGAAACAAATCCCTGATTATTCAGCTTGCCCTCGCTCTGCGCAAGACGCTTCTTAACCTGCTCAAGCTCCTTGTTAAGGCGAGCAAGCTCGGCTTTTCTGTCAACAAGCTCGTCCATGGGAATATAAATTTTTGCATCGGCGGTTACTATGGTAACCGCTCCGTCAATTTCAAAGCTGTCGGAAACCTCAACCTCGCTTGCGGAGGCAAGCTTCTCAATGAACGGCGAACCGTCGATAAAGGTCTGAGGGAATTTTGTTGTGATATATACCTTTGCCTTTCTTGACGGAGGAACATTCATCTCTGCACGGCGATTACGGATTGCCCTGACGGCGTCCATAATACGTTCCGTTTCGATTACAGCCTCGGGGAAGTTATGCTTCTCGCTGTACTCGGGATATTTTGCAAGCATAATTGTTTCTCCGCTGTGCGGAATTGTCTGCCAAATTTCCTCTGTAACAAACGGCATAAACGGGTGCAAAAGCCTTAAAATATTGTCAAGCACATACAAAAGCACCTGTCTTGCGTTCTGAGCATCCTCGCCCTCGCTTGAAAGTCTTGCTTTGGTAAGCTCGATATACCAGTCGCAGTAGCAGTCCCAAATAAAGTCATAAAGCTTTTGAACGGCAATGCCCAGCTCAAACTTTTCAAGGTTTTCGTTGACCTCACGGGCAACTGTGTTCAGCGTTGAAACTATCCATTTATCCTCGGTGGTCAGTGTATCGGGAAGCTCGCAGGGAACATCAAAATCATCAATATTCATATGAACATAGCGGGAAGCGTTCCAGAGCTTGTTAGCAAAATTGGCGCAGGACTCAACACGCTTTTCGGAGTAACGCATATCGTTTCCGGGCGAATTGCCTGTTGCCAGGAAAAATCTCAAAGCGTCTGCCCCGTATTTATCAATGACCTCAAGGGGGTCAATGCCGTTTCCGAGTGATTTTGACATTTTAACGCCGTTTTCGTCACGAACTATGCCGTGCATAAATACCGTTTTAAACGGCGCTTTGCCGGTCTGCTCACAGGCGGAAAATATCATTCTTGCCACCCAGAAGAATATTATATCGTAACCGGTAGCAAGAGTGTCTGTGGGATAAAAATACTCAAGCTCGGGAGTTTTGTCGGGCCAGCCGAGTGTTGAGAACGGCCACAATGCCGAGCTGAACCAGGTGTCGAGGGTATCCTCGTCCTGATGAAGATGATTTTTGCCGCATTTCGGGCAGGCTGCGGGAGCTTCCTTTGCAACGATAACCTCGCCGCAGTCGTCGCAGTACCACGCAGGTATTCTGTGTCCCCACCAGAGCTGACGTGAAATACACCAGTCCTTGATATTCTCCATCCAGTGATAGTAAACCTTTTCAAATCTATCGGGAATAATCTTTGTTTCGCCGTCTTTAACACATTCTATCGCAGGCTCTGCCAAGGGCTTCATCTTTACGAACCACTGCTTTGAAACACGGGGTTCAACCGTTGTCTTACAGCGGTAGCAGGTGCCGACATTATGCTTGATAGGCTCAATTTTAACAAGAAATCCTCCGTCCTCAAGGTCCTTAACAATTTCTTTTCTGCATTCGTATCTGTCCATACCCTGATATTTACCGGCATTTTCATTCATATGGGCGGTTTCGTCCATAACATTTATCACTTCAAGATTATGGCGCAAACCCACCTCAAAGTCGTTGGGGTCGTGCGCAGGGGTGATTTTTACAACGCCTGTTCCGAACTCCATTTCAACATAGGTGTCGGCAACAACGGGAATCTCTCTGCCCACAATCGGAAGGATAACCGTCTTGCCTATTATATTCTTATATCTTTCGTCGTCGGGATGAACTGCCACGGCAGTATCGCCGAGCAGTGTTTCGGGACGGGTGGTGGCAAGCTCAACATACCCGCTGCCGTCGGCAAGAGGATAGCGCAGGTGCCAGAACGAACCGTCCTGCTCCGCAAAATCAACCTCGGCGTCGGAAATTGAAGTACAGCAATGCGGGCACCAGTTGATTATGCGCTCTCCCCTGTAGATAAGTCCTTTGTCGTAAAGCTTTACAAATACCTCTTTTACCGCTTTTGAACAGCCCTCGTCCATTGTAAAGTGCTCACGCTCCCAGTCGCAGCTTGAGCCGAGCTTTTTGAGCTGACTTGTAATACGGCTGCCGTACTTGTCCTTCCATTCCCAGGCACGCTTTAAAAAGCCCTCTCGTCCTATGTCGTCCTTAGTCACGCCCTCTTCACGCATAGCCTCAGCAATCTTTGCCTCGGTGGCGATTGAAGCGTGGTCGGTGCCGGGCAGCCAAAGCGCACTGAAGCCCTGCATCCTTCTCCAGCGAATCAGAATATCCTGCAGGGTTTCGTCAAGGGCGTGTCCCATATGCAGCTGACCGGTAATATTCGGCGGCGGCATCACGATAGTATACGGTTTTTTGTCCTTATCAACCTCTGCATGAAAATAATTCCCCTTCATCCAAAAGTCATAAATTTTGTCCTCAAACTCAGACGGATTGTAGGACTTAGCAAGCTCCTTTGCCATATTCATTTCTCCTCGTATATTATGTTCATTTATAAAAATCAGTGCCGGGCGGATTTGCCTCGCTTAACCGCACCCGACAGAAGCTCAGAAAAAAGCTCTGAAAAAAACAAACAGGGCACTTTTCGGTCCGCGGCAAAGCAAGCTTTGGACTTGCCTGCCTTTAAGCACCCTGTTTTTTAACCTAAGCCGCAGACAAGATTAAGCAAGGCAAATCTGCTTAGCTCCGATTTAAACGCTCCGCTCATACTCTTGCAAGCTTTCCTTTAATGTATCCTGCAAGCGGTCCCCGAACAATGGCTTCAATCTGTTCGGGCTCGTCGGGCAGCAGCACCAAAATCTGCCTGCCCGCACAAAAAACATATCCGTCGTCGCCGACGTCGTTATTCAGCTTTCGATACTCATCCGTTCCCGAATCGGCAAGCGCCCTTGAAAAAATTGTCTTTGTGCCGTTTACACCGCCGAGACTGAGCCCACCGATTACAAAAACCACGTCACATTCCCTGAAATCATCAATAAGCAGACTGCCGAGCCGAATACTGTCGGTTGCAAACGCAGTGCCCGACAGCGTGAGATTAAGCTCAGAAAAGCTCTTTTGCACCGCACGCTCACAAAATGACGTTTTGCGAGCGGCGTAAAACACAAGCCTACAGTTCACTGTTATCCCCCTATCAGCCCTAAGAATCGGTTTTAAGCACCCCTTCAAACTCGGGAGCTATCGTCATACTGCATGTTACGTTGCTGAAATCAAGCCCCCACCCCTTAAAGACATAATCATAATATTCATCACTCGGCTTTGTCGGGTCCTCAGGAGCCGTAGCCGCCTTGCCCGCTTCCACCTTTTGGGTGCTTATCGTGCTGCCGTCGTAGTTTATAAAGGTGACGGTATAGTAAACCTTTGTCTGCACCGTCGCCTGATTTGACGAGGCTTTGCTCGAGCTGCTCTTGCTTGAGCTTCCCGATGAGGAGCTGCTCCCGCCCGAGCTGCCTGTTGAAGAGCTTGCCGAGGTTGTTTCCTCAATATTTTCTTCAAATTCCTCGTAATCTCCGTCGTACCAGTCAATCTCTCCGTCCTCATAGGCGGTGCAGAAATCCGTTACGGTGGGCCTTGTTCCGCCGTATGCGGAATAATAGACATTGGGCCACACTGCGTTTTTGTTGAGAGAAGCGTCCGAAACATTGACCTTGGATGACTCTCCGTCCCTTACCTTGCGTGCAACAATAACGGTTCTGAAGTTGGTAAATTCATACGAACAGGTCGAAAGCGTTATCAGCTCGTCGTCCTCGTTCACGTCAACGGGGCAGTTAATCAGCGAACGTATGCGCACGTTGTACACATAGTCCATAAAGTCCTGATCACTGTTAAAATTGCCCACCATATAGTTAAAGAATTCGCCCTGGCTTGAGAGCGTATTGGTTTTGAACACCGAAATTATTTTATAATCGGCGTTGCCTTCCGGAGTATCAAACTCAATGGTAGGCGATTCCTGATAAAAATCAAGATTTCCCGTTGTGCCGCCGTAATTCATCAAATCACCGAACATTGAACCGTCGTTCATATGATGACCGTGAATTACAATATTCTTGCTGTTGGTGCCCTCGGTACAGCGGTAGTCAAGGAAGATGCTGCCGTAGGCATCGTAGTTGCCCTTATAGTTATGCGTAAGATAATACTGACTTGTGCTGCTGTCGGCTTGGTGCCACAAAACAGGATAGTCAATCTGCGTGTCGTTAATCTGAATCCAGCCGACAATTTCTTCATTTATAGCCTTCAGCTTATCCCAATCTATCTCATCGTCCACATCTGGGCTTTGATCGCCTCCGTCGTCGGTGCCGTGTGCTATTGTCTGAATTTCGCCGTTAAGCTCGGCATTTTTCAGGCTTAAATACACCATATTGTAAAACAGCAGTGCCAGCGCTGCCAGAAACACCAAAAACGAAAATATTACAACGCATTTGCGGGCAACCTCTTTTTTGCTGTCGCCCTTAATCGGGATAAAACGGTTGACAAAGCCCGTTTTTTCGGGAACATATTCAACCGTGCTGAAGCCGTCGGGATAATCCTCTGCGGAATTTTCAAAGACCTCCTCGGTGCGCACCGCCGCAAGCGCCAGCTCGTCGGTCAAGTCAGCGTCGGTAAGTCCGGACTTGGGCAGAACGGCAACCCTCATGCCCTTGTACATAAAGCAGTAGCCCTTGTATGAATTGCCGAAGTCACCCAGATTAAAAATCTTTGATTTTCTTCTGTACAGGCGGTACTCGTCCTCAAGCTCCGAAAGCTCCTTCTCGGAAGCTCCGTCCTTTTTTGCCTGTTTAAAGGCGGCGTTCCTGTTTTTCCAGTATTTTTTCGGAGTAGGATCGTTTTCCGCACGCTGAGCAGAGGCGACGACCTCGGCAAAGCTCTTTCTGAACGACTTGCTGTCTGTGGTGGTAAGCGCCTCGGCTATAATCACCGTGTCGGGCTTTTGCTGTGAGCCTGCGCTTTTATTCAAAAGCTGTTTTAAAGCCTTTGAGCTGAGCGCAGTTTTGTTCACATCAGTCAGCGAAAATCCGTATTTACCCAGTGTCTGAGCAATTTCATCTCTGCGCTGAGCAATATTTAAGCTCTTGTTTTTCACGGATAAAACTTGAATGTCCACGTTAGTTATCATTCCTCTCGTGTCAGTCTTGTGCCGAAATATATGTTACCTTAAGGTTTTGAACGGCTTCTTCAACAAGCTCGTCAAACCCCGCCCTTTCCTGGGCTTCCTTAACATATTTCAGTATCGGCCTTGTACGGGGATGCTTGGGAGTAAACACCGTGCAGCAGTCCTCATACGGTTCTATTGAAATATCGTAGGTATCAATCTTATATGAAATATCTATAATCTCCTGCTTATCCATACCTATCAGCGGTCTGAATACAAGCATATCGGCTGCCTCGTCGGTACATTCGAGAGCGCCTATTGTCTGACTTGCAACCTGTCCCAGGCTCTCGCCCGTAATCAGCGCCGAGCAATCATTCTGCCTTGCTATTCGCTGAGATATTTCCATCATCAGCCTGCGCATTATAATTGTGAACAGCTCCTCTGGACAGTCGCTTTTGATTTTTTCCTGAATCTTGGTAAAGGGAACCGTATACATCGTCATTCTTCCGGCATATCTGCTGACCTTCTGCAGCAGCCTTACAACCTTATCCTCGGCTCGTCTGCTCGTGTACGGCGGACTTGCAAAATGAACTGCGGTAAGCTTAATTCCCCTCTTTGCCATCATATACGCCGCAACGGGGGAGTCAATTCCTCCGCTTATCAGAATTGCTGCTCTGCCTCCCGTTCCCACGGGAATACCGCCGGCGCCCTTTTGGGGGTCGCCGTGGATATAGGCGCCGAAATCACGTATTTCCACATTTACGGTAATATCGGGGTTGTGAACGTCCACCTTTAAATGCGGAAATTTTGAAAGTATCGCTCCCCCTGCCTCCCGACAGATTTCCGGGGATTTATACGGAAATTTTTTATCGCTCCGCTTGGCCTCCACCTTAAAGGTTTTTGCCGCTCTAAGCTCCCTTTCAAGGTACACCGGAGCGGTAGCAAGCACGGAATTGAGAGTCTTTTCATCGCACATTGCCGCCCTTGAATACGACACAATTCCGAACACCCTTGAAATTCTGCCGCAGGCCTCGTCAAGGTCAATCTCCTCCGACATCGGTTTTACGTAAATTGTGGACTGAGCCGATGAAATTTCAAATTTTCCCAAATCCGCAAGCGAATTTTTAATATTCTTTTTCAGTACGTCCTCAAAGCTTCGGCGGTTAAGACCTTTTAATACAATCTCGCCGTCCTTGAGCAGTATAATTTCTTTCATTTATTCCAATCCTTCGTGTTATCTGTGCGCAAGCGTTTTGAGTCCCAGCTCAATTCCGCTGCACAGGGCGTCAACATCGGACCTTTCGTTGTATTTTGAAAAGCTGATTCTGATTGCGCTGTCCGCACGGCTTCTGTCGATTTTTATCGCCTCAAGCACATGGCTCGGCTTGCCCTTTGCGCAGGCGCTGCCCGAGGAAACATACACCTCAAGCTCTTCCAGAAAATGAAGCATAGTTTCACTCCTGACCCTGCCTGCCGAAATATTCAAAACATACGGCAGGGCGTTCTGCGGAGAATTAAGGCTTACGCCGTCAATTTTTAGCAGCTTGCTCTTTGCGTATTCATTAAGCTCATCTATCTTTTTGCGGTTAGCTTCAATGTCAAACTCATCGCACGCAGCGCCGAATGCTGCAATCAGAGGAAGCGCCTCGGTGCCGGGGCGGAATTTTCTCTCCTGCTCTCCTCCGTATTGACAGGGAACAAGTCTGACTCCTTTTTTAATATAAAGCGCTCCGCATCCCTTAGGAGCGTGAACCTTGTGAGCGCTCACGCTGATTAAGTCCGCTTTGAGCCTTTTGGAATTTATCTCCGTCTTGCCGAACGCCTGAACAGCGTCGGTGTGGCATATTATATCCTTATTTTTCGCCTTTACCGCCGAAAAAATTTCACTCACGGGCATAACAGCGCCCGTTTCATTATTTACGCTCATCACGGAAACCATAATCGTATCTGGGGTTATCCGATTAACCACATCCTCTGTGTGTATTATGCCATCATTCTGAGGAGCAACACGAACAACCTCCCAGCCGTCGCTTTCAAGCCTTTTGGCTGCCTCCGTAATACTGCTGTGTTCAACAGAAGAAATAACCAGCCTTTTGCCGCGGCGCTTTTTTGCCTGCGCCGTGCCGAAAAGAGCGGTATTGTTGGCTTCGGTGCCGCCGCTTGTAAAGAAAATTTCCTCACTTTCGGCTTTGAGCGCCCTTGCCACTGACCTGCGGGCCGCCTCAAGCTCCTTTTCAGCCTGCAAGCCCTTCAGATGCAGTGAAGAGGGGTTGCCGTAATTTTGAGTCATTATCTCAAATGCCTTTTTTGCGGCATTCTCCGAAACCTTAGTAGTTGCGCTGTTGTCAAGATAATGCTCCAAAATTCTCTTCCCTCCGTATTCAAGCAGTCGTAAATATACATATATTATTATACAACATACTAACAAAAAAATAAAGGGCTTTTTAACATAATTCTCAAATTTCGGCAAACAATAACCTATGACAAATGTCATACAATCACAGAAAGCCGCTGAGCGAGATAAAACAAGGCAAATCTGCTTTGCCCCGATTAAAAAGGAGATAATTATATGATTACACCCAAAGAATACAACCGAATGGTAAAAAAGGCGTCGCCGAACAGCAAATGCTTTAAAAACTGCGCAAAGGCATTCCTTATCGGCGGAGCAATCTGCACCTTGGGGCAGGGACTGACAAACCTGTTCTTGTTTCTGGGGCTCGGAGAGGACAACAGCAAAACGCTCACCTCCGTAAGTCTGATTTTCCTCGGAATTTTGCTGACCGCAATCGGTGTTTACGACAAAATCGCACGCCACGCAGGCGCAGGAACCCTTGTGCCTATTACGGGCTTTGCAAATGCCGTTTCATCGCCTGCAATCGAGTTTAAGGCGGAGGGCTTTATATCGGGGCTCGGCGCAAAAATGTTCATCATAGCCGGTCCGGTCATAGTTTACGGCGTGTCCGCCTCGGTTTTGTACGGCGCGATACTCTGGATACTTCATATGTTCGGCATAACGCTGTTTTAGGGGCTTTTGCTTGATTTTCTTTTAATTCGGAGCAAAGCCCGATGTAAGCTCGCTTAAGATTGGCGAATAGGTTATACGCTTTTATCCGTACTAAAACAAAAACGACGATTTCTGCTACGGAAACCGCCGTTTTTATTTTAAGTTTTTATATTGCTTTATCATATCCAAAAAGAACAGCTTTTCGTTATCATCAAGAGAATACAGGCTCTGCATTATCTGCTCGGATATTTTATTTCCGCTCGGCTTTGTTGCGCCGCACATCAGGTTGTCTACGCTGACCTCCAGGGAATTTGCGATTTTCACGAGCGTTTCGGCGCTCATATTTTTTCCGTTTTCAATCAAGCTCATAAAATTTACCGAAATATCCGCCCTCTCGGCAAGCTGTTCCTGAGTCATACCTTTGGCTTGTCTGATTTTCTTAATATTGGCTCCTAAATTATTTAAATCCATAGTATCGACCTCAATTACTATTATAATTGGATTTATCGACTATAAAACACAATATTTTTGTATTTTACATTGACAATATTTGGAATTTGTATTATAATGTTAGTAATTTAAACAATCTTCACTTAAAGAGAGGTACATAATATGAAAAAATTTATTTCACTTGCTTTAATTGCGGCTGTTGCCTTTTCTGCAACGGGATGTACGTTTGACTTTTTCGGGTTTGGGTCCGACAAAAGTGAAACAGAATCAACCAATGCAAGCAGTACGACGGCTGCGAGCAGAAGCACCTCGGCTGCAACCACTGCCGAAACAAGCGCTTCGGATGCTATAGATCCGTTTGAAAATTTAAAGATAAATTACACGGGCGCTTCGCCGTTTCTGAACGTGATGCTTGACAGCACCTCCTGCGGAGATGTTGTCAACGATTATGTGGAATTTATCATTGATGATGACGGATATTACAGCAACGGCGATATCTTTACCGTAACGGCAAGCTACAACACCGCAGCCGCTCGTGAGGACAATATAACCTTTTCAAGCAGCAGCAAAACATATACCGTTTCGAATCAGGCGGAATTCATAAAATCAATTGACGGACTTAATACGGACGATTTACAGTCCGAGCTTGACGACAAGCTTTCCTCCTCAACTGCGGCAAACGAAGGGGACGAACGGTTTATGGATGTTCGTATAGGTAGCTTTAAATCCGTTGCTTCAAAGCAGCTGAAATCCTCATACATAATATCATTAAAAACAAACTACGAGGATGAATACGGCAACACCGAATACAACAGATATATGCAAATATATAAATATGTCATTAACAAAAATGAGGGCTACGAAGACGACGGCACCAATGAAGTTTATGTTGTAGTTTATGCGGATGATGTCAGAGAATTATCCGACGGCACGCTTGAATGGAACAGAGAGCTTGGCTCAGCCGGCTATGACAACTATGACAGCCTGGTAAACGACTA
>JAJQDK010000130.1 GCA_021202245.1 Clostridiales bacterium | reverse complement strand
AAGCTTGCGAGGCGGATGAGGTGTAGGAGCTTCAGCTCCGTGAACATATTAAAAAATATATTTTTATAAGGACGGCTGCGCCGTGTGGGCAGATAATATCAGCCCCTACGGAGTTGATAGTTAATAAACGCTTGCACACAGTGGTATAAATTGGTGATAACTATGGCGTTTGTATTTGTGGCGAACACTGTTCGCCGCTACGAACTCACTCCAAACTCCAAACTCCACACTACTCACTACCCACTATCCACTAACTACTAAGCTCTAAACACTACCCACTAACCACTAAACACTAAGCACTACCAATTCGGAGCAAAGCGCAAAAATAATGCGGTCGAATAAAACCGGCCGCATTTGTTATTTTACCCATTCACTGCTTCACTCTGTGTATGCCGCTGAAGTCGGAAATCATAATACATCCTGTTGTACATTCCCTTGCGCACACACCGAAATCATCGCAGTCGGGACATTTTGAATAATCAATCACCGCTACGTTATCCTCAACCTTGATTGCGCCCGAGGGGCAAACTCTCTCGCATTTTTTGCAGCCGATACAGCCGTTTTTGCATACCTTCCGAGTAACGGTTCCCTTATCCCTGTTGCTGCACGTCACTATTACCTTTTCCACGTCAGCCATAAGAGTAATCAAGCCGTTGGGGCAGGTCTTGACGCAGATTCCGCAGCCGACGCATTCCCTTGTGTTTATATGGGCAATGCCGTTTTCAAGGCATATTGCGTCGTTCGGGCAGGCGTTCACGCAGTCGCCCAAGCCCATACAGCCGTAGGCGCACTCGCCCTTTGAACCGAAAATCAGCTTTGCGGCGGCGCAGCTTTGAATGCCCGTGTATTCCACTCTGTCCTGTGTATAATTGCAGTCGCCGGCGCAATGGACGACAGCCACCTGCTCAATTACGTCCTCAAACTCAACTCCGAGTATTTCGCTGAGCTGCTTAGAAACAGAGTCGCCGCCCGGAACGCAGAGATTTGTCGCAGCGGTTTCGCCCTCCGCAAGAGCCTTTGCGTAGCCGTCGCAGCCTGCAAAACCGCAGGCGCCGCAGTTGGCGCCCGGCAGGCACTCACGAATTTGAGGAATTTTTTCGTTCTCCTTAACAGCCATAAGCTTTGAAGCTGCAACCAGCACAGCCGCGCAAATTAAGCTTATAATTACAACCGGAATTACCGCAGTTAAAATTGCTTCCATTTCAGCTCCCCCTTACGCAAACAGATTGTCTATTACTCCCGAAAATCCCAAAAAGGACATCGAGGTAATCGAGGCAGCCACAAGGGTAATCGGCAGACCCTGAAAGGCCTTGGGAACATCGGCTCCCTCAAGCTTTGAGCGAACTCCCGAAAACATAACCATTGCCAGGAAAAATCCCACGCCGCTGCCGAATGAATTTATCATTGACTCAACAAAGGTGTAGCCCTCGTCAATATTCAGAATGGCAACGCCGAGAACAGCGCAGTTGGTGGTTATAAGAGGAAGATAAACACCGAGCGATTTGTGCAGAGAGGGTATGTATCTTTTCAGTATTATTTCAACCAGCTGAACAAGAGATGCAATTACAAGTATAAATACTATGGTCTGCAAATAGTCAAGCCCGTTCGGCGTGAGCAGATAGGTCTGTATGGGCCAGGTAACCGCCGTGGCGATTAGCATAACAAAAATTACAGCCAGACTCATTCCGACCGCCTGATTCAGCTTTTTGGAAACTCCGAGAAACGGGCATATTCCGAGGAACTTTGACAGCACGTAGTTGTTGATGAATATCGCAGAAAGTACGATTATAACAAGATTGGTCATCATTGCGCCTCCTTGTCTTTATCCTCGCAGGAAGCCTTTCCGCACAGCTCGGCGGAAGGACAGCCGGCGCAGCCGAAGCTTTTCTTTGAGCCCTTGCCGCCTGTCAGCTTGTTCACAACAGCCATAAGAATACCGAAAACGAGAAATCCGCCCGGAGCCATTGTCATAATAGAAATGTTGTTGTCGGCAAGAACGGGAATTTCCATGCCCATCCACGTGCCGTTTCCGAGAATCTCACGGATTGTCGCCATAAGCAGCAGCGCAAGTGTAAAGCCTACGCCCATACCGAGAGCGTCAACGGCGGAATCAATAACCTTGTTTTTGCTTGCAAACATTTCGGCTCTGCCGAGTATAATACAGTTTACAACAATGAGCGGCAGATAAATTCCGAGTGCATCGTCAAGCGCAGGCGCAAACGCCTTTACAAGCATCTGAACCATTGTTACAAAGCCGGCAATCAGCACGATATAACACGGAATACGCACCTTGTCGGGAATGACCCTGCGCAGTGCGGAAATTACAATATTGGAGCAGAGCAATACTATCGTTGCGGCGGCGCCCATACCGAGAGCGCTTGTAACGCTTGTTGAAACGGCAAGCGTAGGACAGGTGCCCAGCACGAGAATCAAAACAGGATTTTCCTTGACAATGCCCTTTAAAAAGTTTTGTCTTTTGTTCATCATTCTGCCTCCTTAATCATTTCAAACGCTTCAAGCGCATCCTCAATCGCGCCCTTGTATGCAGTTGAAGAAATTGTTGCGCCCGAGATTGAATCAACCGAATCAAGTGTGTCCGAGGTTTTGCCGATATATTGGTTTCTGTAGGCATCCTCGGCGGTTTTTGAGCCAAGACCGCTTGTTTCGGAATGAGAAAGCGTCTTGCAGGCTTCTATTGTTCCGTCCTGCTTCACGCCGCAAATCAAATCCATATCTCCGCCGTAGCCCTTTGCCGTGAGCATAAACACATAGCCCTCGCCGTTGTCGGCGCAGTAGATTTCCGTCACCGTTTCCGGCGCGTTCTCAACGGTAATTTCCGTAAAGGCGTCGGCTTCGCTCAGCACCTCGGTCATAGCCTCCTCGGCTTCCTTTCGGCTTGCTTCCTCAATAATCGGAGCCGTTACCGAGTTGATAAACGCAAGAGCTGCGGTGACCGCAAGGCAAATGCAGCCAAGCACAAGAACAGGCTTTACTATATCCTTAAACGTATTTTTCATTTTTTTACACCTCCGACAAGAGGCTTTGAGCGGGTAAGCTTAGAAATATACGGAGTAAATATATTCATCAGCAGGATTGAATAGGAAACGCCCTCGGGAGAGGTGCCCCAGAATCTAATCAGAACCGTAATCAAGCCGCAGCCTACGCCGAAAATGACCTTTCCCCATTTTGTGCAGGGTGTTGTGGCGTAATCGGTAGCCATAAAAAACGCGCCTATAATCAGTCCGCCCGACATAAGCTGATAGAGCGGAGCTTGGTCAAAAATCAGCGACATAATCAGCGCCGTGCCGATAAAGGTGACGGGCGTATGCCAAGTTATTACCCGCCTTGCAATAAGATAAATGCCGCCGGCAAGCAGGGCTATCGTACACGTTTCGCCCAGGCAGCCGCCTCTGCAGCCGATAAGCATATCAAAATATGACGGCAGCGAGGTTAAATCGCCGTCAGCTATCAGCTTGAGCGGCGTTGCGCTTGAGGAGGCATCGGGAAAGGTCCAGGTTGTCATTGTTCCCGAAAAAGCGGTCCGCATAACACCTCTCGCCGTAATCGCAGGGTTGGCAAAGTTCTGTCCTATTCCTCCGAACAGCTGTTTTACAACCACAACGGCAAACAGACTGCCGAAAGCCGCCTGCCACAGCGGAATTGACACGGGAAGATTGTAAGCGAGCAAAAGTCCGGTTACAACGGCGGATAAATCGGAAACCGTATTATCCTTTTTGCAGATTTTTTCAAAAACGTACTCCGAACAAACGCACACGGCAACGCACACGCCGATTACAAGCAAAGCCCTTGCCCCGAAGATAACAACCGAAGCAATTCCTGCCGGAGCAAGCGCAATAATTACGTCAAGCATAATCTTCTGCGTCGTCCTTGCCGAGGTAATGTGCGGTGATACCGATGAAATCAGCTTTGACATCATTTTTCCTCCTTTGCTTTTTGCTCTTTGAGATATGCCGCAAGCCTTGCCTTGGCAAGCTTGTTTGTCTGAACAATATTTCGCTTTGCGGGGCAAACATAGGAGCAGCAGCCGCATTCCATACACAAATCCGCGCTAAGCTTTTTCAGGTCCTCCGGCAAATCAAGCCTGAATGCCTTTGAAATTGCGCGGGGGTCAAGCCTCAGCGGACAGTGATTTACGCACTCGCCGCAGTTTATGCACGCCGTGGTTTTCGGCGGTTTGGCATCTTTTTCGTCCATGGCAATTACTGCGTTGGTGATTTTCAGCACCGGAGCGTCAAGCGACGGAACGGAGATTCCCATCATGGGGCCTCCGTAAATCACCTTTTTAGGCTCGGACCTAAAGCCGCCGCAAAATTCAAACAGCGCGCTCAGCGGAGCGCCCACAGGAGCAATCACATTCATCGGTCTGTTTACCGCAGAGCCGTCAACGGTAACGCATTTTTCAACAAGCGGCATGCCCGTTTCGATATATTCCGCAATCGCCGACAATGTGGTGCAGTTAATAACTATTGCTCCGACATCAAGCGGCAGTCCGCCCTTGGGGACAATTCTGCCTATGGTGTTGTAAATCAGCACCTTTTCTCCTCCCTGAGGATAAACGGAGGGCAGAACCTTTACCTCAACATTGCTTTTGCCTTGTATTGTTTCCTGCATTTTATCTACGCAGGCTTTTTTGTTGTTTTCAATTCCGATTATGATTTTTGCCCTGTCAAAATATTTTTGCAGAATGTCCAATCCCTTGGAAATATAATCGGACTTGTCGAGCATTGTCCTGGTGTCGGAGGTTATGTACGGCTCGCACTCGGCTGCGTTGATTATGATAAATTCAACCTTGGACAAATCCTTTACGCCGAGCTTGACATAGGTGGGAAATCCGGCGCCGCCGAGACCGACGATTCCGCTTTTTTTCACAGCGCTTATAAAGCTGTCAAAATCCGTAACTACGGGCGGTTTTACGCTCTCGCACACCTCCTGTGCGCCGTCTGTTTCAATCTCTGCCACCGTGGTTCTGTTTCCGCCCGCCATCGCCGTTTCACTCAGCTTTTTTACCGTTCCCGATACGCTTGAGTGAACGGGTGCGCTGACGAATCCGTCCGCTTCGGCGATAAGCTGACCCACGGTCACTCTTTCTCCCAGCTTAACCACCGCCTTGGCAGGCTTGCCGATGTGCATTGAAAGCGGTATGAATACCTTTTCGGGCAGCGGAAGCCTTTGGGGTGCGCTGTCGGCAGTATTTTTGCAGTGCCGAACCCTGATTCCTTTTAATTTCATTTTACAATTTATCCTCCAATAACCAATAAAATTTTCATAATTAATCTTTTAGTGAAATTTATGTGAAGCAGGCGCTTGAGAACAAGCTGTGCGCAAATTCCCGTGAGTGCGCCCGATATTATTCCCGATATTATCAGCACAGGCAGGTAATACGCAATCTGAGGCGTGCCCGTTACGGCGACGGCGGCAATTATCTGCCCCGTATTGTGCGCCGCGGCGCTGATAACGCTCATAGCACCTATTTTATCGACATTAAAAAATCTTTTCAAAATCAGCATAACTTATAATGAAAGTAAGCCTCCCGCAAGACTGTAAATATGCGTAAGAATCTGTCCCTTTAATATATTTCCGAGTACATTTCTCAGCAGCAGCACTGCCGCAGCCTGAGGTGTTCCGAGCGCATAGAGTGTAAAAATCGTGAATATGTTTGCAATTCCGAGCTTTATTCCGTAAACGGGAGTAAGCGGCGGAATTGCCGCTTCTATTGTATATGAGGCAAGCGCCATAGCCGTAATAATTGCGGTCAAAACCAGCTGTTGTGTTTTTGTTTTCATTGAGCCTCTCCGCTTATTGCGTCAGCCTCGGAATCATCGTTCTCAAATTTAATTACAATTTTATTCGGCAGACAGACAATCGGACTGCCGGCGCTTGTAAGCTCGCCGTGATTTACGCAGATTTTGTCGGGGCAGTCGGCGGACTTCATTTTTATTCCGCCCGGTGAAACCGAAATTACATTTTCTCCGTAATCACCGCTCAGAGTGATTTCATATTCCTCGGTTACGGTGTTAAGATCTATTTTCTGCACAAGCTCTCCGTCCTGATAAATGCCCGCAACCATTGTTGAGGCGGACATTTGGGGAACCAAAAGCCACAGCGCAAGGCAAATTATTATAACGAGTGAAAAAATAATTATCCACGTACGCTGCTTCACGGCTCAATCACCTCAAATTCATATTGGGAGGAAAAGCAGTCCTTGAGATTATCCGTAATATATATATCGTTGTCCACGGTCATAAATACCGCGCCGAAAAGCTCGCTGTTTTCGCTGTAAAGCTCGCTTGAAGCCTCCAGTCCCATAACAAAAAGCGCAGTTGACAGGCCGTCTGCAAGTACGTCGTCCTCCGAAACAACGGTCACCGATTTTAGTCCGCTCTCCGCAGGACAGCCTGTTTCGGGGTCTATTATGTGGTGATAGGTTTTGCCGTTCTCCTCAAAATATCGCTGATAGCCGCCCGAGGTTATGACCGCCGTGTCGCTCACGGAAAGCGTGCCGAGCTGTTCGGAATTATCGTCGGGATGTGTGATTGCAACCGTCCAATCAGAGCCGTCCGGCTTGCTGCCCACAGCTCTCACATTGCCGCCCAGCGATATAATCGCCGACTTAATGCCGTTATCCTTTAAAATCTGCGCCGCCCTTGCGGAGGCATAGCCCTTTGCAATTCCGCCGAGGTCAACCGAGGTGTTCCCGTCAAGGGTCACTGCTGCGCCGTCAATGCTTATATGCTCGTTTCCGACAGACAGCAGCGCTGCGTCTATCTCTTCGTCCGAGGGCACACGGTACTCGCTGTTTGAATAAAAGCCCCACAATCGGATAAGCGGTTCTGTTGTGATGTCAAAAGCACCGTCCGTCAGGCTGCAAATTTCCGACGCACGGGTCAGCACGGTCAGCGTATCGGCGCTTGCTTCAAGGGATTTTTCACTGTTAAGAATATATATCTCGCTGTTTTCATTCTCCGCAGACAGCAAGGCGTCAAGCCTGTTTATCTCGCTTTCAGCCGCCTTTACGGCGCTTTCGCTGCTGCTGCCGTAGGCGGTTATGTCCATAACGGTATCCATTGCAAAAAACTCGCTGTCATATTTCGACTCAAAATTGCAGCCTGAAAAAGCCGCCGCGCACAAAACAACTGCCAAAACGGGCGCAAATTGTCTGCATAATTTCCCAAAAGGCTTCAAAAAACCAATTCCTTAATAGATATTGTTTACATTATACAGTAAAAAACAAATTTAGACAATATTTTTTTGATGACAAAATGATTTTTATTTATATTTCAAGCGCTTTTCAGGCATAAAAAAATTTTTTGAAAATATCGTGAAAATTTTAAATTTGTTGTTGTTGAGTTTAAATTTTGTGGTATAATTTGTAATCAACGAAAGGAGTATATCAATGCTGCAATTAAAAAACATCGTAAAGACTTATCGGGTCGGAGATTTAAGGCAGGACGCTCTTAAAGGCGTCAGCGTAAATTTCCGTGACAACGAGTTTGTCGCCGTGCTCGGTCAGAGCGGCTCGGGCAAGACGACTATGCTCAATATAATAGGCGGTCTTGACCGCTACAACAGCGGTGATTTGATTATCAACGGCGTTTCCACCAAAAAGTATCGGGACGCCGATTGGGATATTTACCGCAACCACAAAATCGGCTTTGTGTTTCAAAGCTACAATTTGATACCGCACCAGAGCGTTCTCTCAAATGTTGAAATGGCGCTGACCCTGTCGGGAGTTTCCAAAAGGGAGCGCAGAGAACGCGCCGTCAAGGTCCTTAAAAAGGTGGGGCTCGGCGACCATCTTCACAAAAAGCCCAATCAGATGTCGGGCGGACAAATGCAGAGGGTTGCCATTGCTCGTGCGCTGATTAACAACCCCGACATTCTGCTTGCCGACGAGCCGACGGGCGCGCTCGATTCCGAAACAAGTATTCAGATTATGGATTTGCTCAAGGAGATTGCAAAGGATAAGCTTGTAATTATGGTTACGCATAATCCGGAGCTTGCCGAAAAATACTCAAACCGTGTAGTAAATCTGTTGGACGGTAAAATTGTCAGCGACTCAAACCCCTACAACGAATGCGATCCGCCCGCCGAGCCGAAAAAGCAGAAGAAGGTTTCAATGTCGTTTTTTACGGCGCTCTCACTGAGCTTTAATAACCTGAGAACAAAAAAAGGAAGAACCGTTCTCACCTCCTTTGCCGGCTCCATAGGAATTATCGGCATTGCCCTTATTCTGGCGCTTTCAACGGGTATGAACACCTATATTTCCGATATTCAAAGGGACACAATGGAATCATATCCTATTACCATTGATTCCGAAACCTTTGACACGTCAAGTCTGATAATTAACGCCGAAATTGTAGGCGAAGCCTCCGCAACCGGCGACGAAGCCGACAGGAATGCGGTTTATGCCGACTACAGCGATATTGAAACAAGCGAGGCAATAACCGCAAGCATAACCGAAAACAACCTGACGGACTTTAAAAAATATCTTGACGACCCCGACAGCGAGATACAGCAGTATTTCGGCGAGAACGGAGTGGTTTACAGCTATGACGTCAAATTCAACGTCTATTCCTACGACAGCGAGGACAGACTGATAGACAGCGACAGCGATATTGACGAGGATTCATCATCGGGCAGCGATTTGTCAAATATGATAAGTATGATGAGTTCAATGAGCTCCTCTCTTTCCGGCGACAGCGCCGCAAACTTTTCGGAGCTTATGGCAGGCGCTGACGGCGAAACCGTAAGTCAGGTTGTGACCGACAGCTATGATATGATTTACGGCGACTGGCCCGAAGAGTATAACGAGGTTGTATTAGTGCTGAATGACAACAATTCAATCTCGGCGGAAACGCTCTATCAGCTTGGGCTTATCACCTCAGAGCAATACAATGACGCTGTTGAAGCTATTGAAAACGGCGGCGATGCCGAGGAAATCAGCTTTGACTATGCAGACATTTGCAGCCACACCTTCTATTTGGTATCCGCCTGCGACCATTACATTGAAAACGACGACGGCACCTTCACCTATATTGACGACACCGCCTTATATGAGGATGAGTTGCTTGAAAACGCAACGGAGCTTAAAATCACGGGTGTAATCCGTCCGACAGAGGACGCCGATAATGCCGATATTACAACCGCCGTTGCCTACACCTCAAAGCTCACGGATTATATTATTGAGCACACGGGCGAGAGCGCAATTATTACCGCTCAAAACGAGGACGCCGAAACCAACGTGCTGACCGGCTTAAGATTTGAGCCTGCTTCCGATGACGAAAAAATTGAGGACGTTACGGAATATATCGAAAGCCTCGGAATATCCGAAAAGGCTTCGCTTTATCAGCTGATTATGTACTACAGCAGTAATGAAAGCGGCGATGGCAGCGAGGATGCCGACAGTGAAAGCAGCGATGCCGCTGCGCAGGCGGCTTTGGCAGCGCAGACAGCCTCCGGCACCTCAAGCGCTTCGGGCACGGAGGCTGACGAAAGCACTATGGCTGCAATGCTTGACCAATGGCTTGAAAACGACCCCGACAGGGACATTATGCTTGACCTGTACGACGAATACATCGGCGAAACAAGCTATGAGGAAAATATGGAGGAATTCGGCAGCATAAGCTACGACACCCCCTCCTCAATCAGCATTTACACAGACAGCTTTGAAAACAAGGATTACATTGCCGACTGCATTGAAAACTACAACAAAACCGTAGATGAGGACTCTCAGATTACCTACACCGATTACGTTGCGCTTATGACCTCATCGCTGACGACAATTATTAACGGCATCACCTATGTGCTGATTGCCTTTGTTTCAATTTCTCTGATTGTTTCCTGCATTATGATAGGAATCATAACGCATATTTCTGTTATGGAACGCACCAAGGAAATCGGTATTCTGCGCGCTCTCGGCGCTTCAAAGAGAAACATCTCTCAGGTGTTCAATGCGGAAACCTTTATCATCGGCTGCTGTTCGGGCTTGCTCGGCGTGGGAATTTCACTGCTGGCTCTCCTCCCGATTAACTCGATTATAAACAGCCTGACGGGCATTGAAAACCTGTCCGCACAGCTTTCGCCTGCTTCGGCAATTGTGCTGATTTTGATAAGCATAGTCATTACAATTATCGGCGGACTTATTCCTGCCAAAAATGCCGCAAAGAAAGACCCTGTGGTCGCTTTGAGAACAGAGTAATTTTATCCGCCGCAAAACCGTTTTACAAAAAACAAAAGGACGTACAACCTTCTGCTGTACGTTCTTTTTTTATGCGCTTGCTGCAACGTATACCACTGTGTACCGACGTATAATTATCCACACGTCCGCAGCGGCGGTCAGTGGGGAGTGCTTAGTGTTTAGTGGGTAGTGTGGAGTTAAGAGTTTGGAGTTTGGGGTGTTGAGTGTGGAGTGTGGAGTTAAAATTATTATGCCGCAGCTTCCTTTGTGATTATACGCTAAAATTATAACACGTTCGTAGCGGCGAACACTGTTCGCCACAGATACAAACGGTATAGTTGTATGAACATATACCACTGTGTGCAAGCGTATATTTACTATCAACTTTGTAGGGGCTGATATTATCTGCCCGTGATAAAGGCAGGATGTTTTAATTAAAAATAAAAACTTGATAAAGCTATATTCGTTTACCGTTAAATCAAAAATAGATAAAAAATAAATTATAGTTTTTATAAGGACGGCTACGCCGTGCGGGCGGATACTATCCGCCCCTACGAACGGGTGAGAAATTATACGTATGTACACAGTGGTATACGTTGCGGCAATGGCGCACACTGTGCGCCGCTACGAATGGATGAAAAATTATACGTTGGTACGCAGAGGGATAAATTACATATTTAAATATTTATTTTCCTTAAGTTGACGACATTGCTTGATAAGGGAAATGTCACGAAGTGACAAAGGGTTTGCCGTTTTCGCAGAAAAAAGGTGCCGAAGCTTGTGAGGCGGATGAGGTGTAGGAGCTTCAGCTCCGTAAACATTATTAAAATATATTCTTATAAGGACGGCTGCGCCGTGCGGGCAGATAATATCAGCCCCTACAAAGTTGATAGTAAATATACGCGTGTACACAGTGGTATGCGTTGCGGCAATGGCGGTCACTGACCGCCGCTACGAAATGGCTGATGATTAAAAGCTTATACACAGTGGTAAACGGTGCGCCCCTACGGACTAACTCCAAACTCCAAACTCAACACTCAACACTGCACACTATCCACTACCCACTGACCGCCGCTGCGAACGGGTGGGAAATTATAACGTTAGCACACAGTGGTATACATTGCGGCAATGGCGGTCACTGACCGCTACAGATACAAACGGTACAGTTGTATGAACATATACCTATAGCGTTTACAGCTGCTTAACGGTGCCTAAAACGTGATTTTATGTTAGCTGAAAACAAAATTGGACGGAACTTGACTATAAGTGGATAAAATTCGACGGCAAAAAAAGGTCGAAAAATCGTCAATATATTATGTGCAAGCTTTTTTTGCTGATGAACTTGAAAAATGAATAAAATTTCGATACAACAAGATAATAAACGCCTAAAATTTACGCCAAAAAAATTGTTTATTTATAGACCCCTTTTTTTCAGACCGGGTCAGGAAGGAGATTGCAGTTATGGGTTGGGCAAAATACAGCGAGGACAACACAGAGCTTACAAACGAGCGGTTGTACTACCTCAAAAACAAGAAAACCGTCAATACGCAAAACAAAAATGCCGCCTTGGGTACAACACAGGGCGGCAAACTTATGTCAAAAAATGCAACAGAAAGCGAGGGCTGCAGGGATATATATCTGATATGCCGCAGCTGCGGAAAAAGATTTCTGTTCTCGGCGCACGCTCAAAGGGTATACCGCCGCAACGGTTGGTGCGCCCCTAAGCGCTGCAAGCCATGCAAGGAATTTGCTAAAGCGGCAAGACTGATGCGACATTCAAAATAAAGGAAACGAGGTATTAAAATGACTAACAACATCTTTTACTCTTCAGACTTCGGCGGCAACGAATACGAAAAGCAGCACAGCGGCGGCTACAATCGAAAAACCATTGACGGCAAGACCGTAGGGTGCAGCCGCTGCGTGGGATACTGCAAATATGACGGTCACCCCGGATACCTGACCGCCGAGCTGAGAAAAAAGCATAACTGCTGCAAAAAGAACTGCAACTACTACATATCCAAGCCCCGGCGCCAAAGGTCAGATGACTAATCTGAGCCAAGATACAGACCTTTCAGCAGCTTTTGTCCTGTTGCGGTTTTAAAAATTTTTTCCTGCGCCGTTTTTACCGCATTGCTTCCGGCATTATCCTCGTATAGGTTTACAAGGAAGTCCGCCTCCACAAGTATACGATAAGGCAATGAATCTATATTTGCGTAGGTGTGGTGATGCCCCACAAGGTAGCAGACATTTTAAATAAAATCATCCTCAAAACCTATAATCAGCAAAAGCTTTATAACAAGAGCTGGAACCTCTAGCTCCTGATATATAACTT
>JAJQDK010000119.1 GCA_021202245.1 Clostridiales bacterium | reverse complement strand
TTTCTGAGAAGCTGTTTAATTTTAGAAATTACCGAATACAGCAAGGTTGATAATGTAAAAATAATGTATGAAAATATAAGTAAAGTGCAGCAGTGCGGAATAGGCGTAGTTATCGACGATTTCGGCAACGGCTATTCCGACCTTCAGGATTTGGGCAAATACAGCTTTGACGGAATCAAAATAGACAAGTCGCTTGTTTCCGGAACTCATACCCGGGCAGACGATATTATTTTTAAAAATTTAATTGCAACGGCTTCAAAGCTGAATATGGTAATCATTGCTGAGGGAGTTGAAACCTACGATCAGATGTGCAGGCTGCTTGATATGGGCTGCGTTCTTATGCAGGGATATTATTTCTACGTACCCATGCCTATGCTTGAAGCAAAGCGGGTTTTCCTTGAAAAAATGATTATTTCCCGTTTAAAAGAGCAAAACAAAATTAAGGCAGTGCCTAATAAATAATTCGGCATAGTCATAAGCTTCAAACGGAGTAGCCGGCGTTATTTTTCTGCGTCGCACAGAGTCAGACAACTGTCTATTATTTTTTCGATTGTTCTGATTTGCTCTGACGAAGCAAGACTGAGCTTTTGCTTAATTTTATATAAGTCGTTGTCGGTTATTTCTCCCGTAAGCAAATAATCCGTGCTTACGCCGAGTGCGTTGCTAATTTTCAACAGATTGTCGGGGCGCAGCGCCTTTGTGCCTCTTTCCGCCGTGGAAAGAAGCTGGGGAGAAACATTTGCTAATTCCGCTAATTTTTCTTGAGATAAATTTAAGTATTTTCTTCGTTCAAAAATACGTTTTCCCATACTTGTAAAAAATTCACTCGATTCGGTCATATAAAACATCTCCCTTATGGTAGATATTATATATGCTATGGTTGACTTTTTTAAGCGTTTATGGTAGAATAATATCTACCATAGAATGTAATTTGATTAAATTTTAATAAGGGGGTTTACCACGTTTTTACCGTGGCAAGCGGCGGCGTGCGCCGTCGGCATCAGCAGGGGATGAAGCTCCTGCCGATTGTGTTGCCCTCTTATCCCAGACGGGCAGATCTTGCTCTGAGTTATATACATATCACCTTTATTTTGGCATATGAATATCGAACGTGGAAAGGCAGTATTGTTATCAGAGGTTTTGTATATTGTGATTTCTGATTAAGCAAGCGCACGATTCATTCGGTGTTTGCTTATCAGCTAAGCGTTTATGTTAATGTGTGGTGCGTAGTTTGTGTATGTAAATAACTTGTTGTATTGTGTAGATGTAAACTTGATTTGTATTGCAATTTTATTCGTTGTTAAGATGTACACCGGATATTCCAAGCTTAAATCTTTATCAAGTATTGCAACGTTGAATAAAATAACATATGTTTCACTGCTGTTTTGCGTTTACGACCTTTCGCTTTACTTTTTAAGCAAATTCGTGCTTGACGATGATCATACAGTCGTTATAGTATGCGATACGGTGTATTTGATTTTATATGCTCTGCTTTGCTTTCTGTGCTTTGTTTTTGCGATTGCCGAGCTTAAAATGATAAAGCTGTCTGCCAAATCCTTAGTTCTTTCCGCTGTCCCCGGCATAATTACAATTTTTGCGGCGGTAATAATTATGCTTATGCTTTCAGTTTCCGAAAACACGTCTGAAATTAAAAGTCTGCTTCTCGGCTGCGGTATTATTCTTACGTGTTATTACGTAGTTATTTTTCTTTTTCAGCTTTTCTATTTTATTCTAAAAAAGAAAATGAGATTTAATTCAAAGAGTATAACCTTAACGACTTTGTACTTTTTCTTTATATTGCTGTCAATCGCATTGCAATGGTTCTTCTTTAAATTTTATTTGCCGCAGATTTTCTTTACCTTTTTTTTGCACTGTTTGCATTTATGACCCTGCAAAACGCACAGCGTTTGTATGACTCGCTTACAGGTATTATGAACCGCAGGGGATTGGACGAGCTTATAGATTACTATTCGGACAATATTCCCAAGAATTCTTTGTTTATTATGATGCTGGATATAAACAATTTTAAAAGCATCAACGATACATTCGGTCATACGGTAGGCGATGATGCGCTTAGGGATGCAGCCAAAATATTGAAAAGGTCAGTTGACAAATTTTCCGAAAAACCGCATTTGTGCAGATACGGCGGCGACGAGTTCTTAATTATTGCCGAGGATTTCGGCTTGGGAAAAATTAAGCGGCTCAAGAGGTTTATTGAGCAGGAAACGGAAAAAATAAATAAGCAGGAAGGGAAAAGATATTATTTAAAATTCAGCAGCGGAGTAGCTTTTGCAAAAATCGAGGACGGCGATGAGCTGCATCGACTGATTCATATTGCAGACGAGGCTATGTATAAAGAAAAAGGCAAAAATAAAGCTCGCCGATAAAAGCAAGTATGTCTGTCGTCAGGCGGTCATTGTCCTATCTCTGCGGAGGACAGCTCAAACAGCAGAAGCTGCGCTCTTACCGATTACCTGCGGCGTACACGCCGCTTGCCGCACACCCTGCGTTGTACGGAGGGCGTTTGAAACAGGTATTTTTGAAGTGAGCAAATTAAATTCAAAAAATGTATTGACTTTTAACGCTTAGTTTGATATAATAACTCTTGTTGGGTTGAGAAAGGTAATATCCGGAAATATTTTCGGAGCTTACTTTCTTATAAAATCCGGTATCAGGCTAAAAGCGGAAGGCTTCGCTTTTATCGGGCGGGCAGATTGAAGCTTTGAGCTTGTCGGTATGCCATACGGTGGGATTAGCGTAGTTGGTTAACGCGCCAGTTTGTGGCACTGGAGACCGACGGTTCGAATCCGTCATTCCACCCCATATGACTCATTAGCTCAGTTGGCAGAGCACTTGACTTTTAATCAAGGTGTCCGGAGTTCGAATCTCCGATGGGTCACCAAAAGCCGCACAGGACAATCACTTGTGCGGCTGTTTTTGAAAAAATATGCCGATTTAAAGCATAGCATGGCGTGATAAGCTTGCTTAATCACGTTTGCGGCAGTATGCGCTGCTGCATAAAAAGAAGTCGGATTGAATATTGGGCCGTCGCCAAGCGGTAAGGCAACGGACTTTGACTCCGTCATCCGTGGGTTCGAATCCCGCCGGCCCAGCCAGGAGAGTGTTGAAAGTGATTTTTCTTTCAGCACTCTTTTTTATACTGTATACGATTAAAATACGGATATATACGGGATTAAGCAGCAAAGTCTAAAAACGAAAAGCGGCCCGATGCGTTCGGACCGCTTTAGTATAACTTATGCAAGATGTCTCCCGCCTCTAAGGCGGCGGGGGACATTCAGTGTTTCAGTGGGAGTTGTAATCTCCCGCTGAAACACTGAGGAGCTAACGCTCCCCTTTGCAAGCTGCAATCTATTTGCCGATGTTAAGCGAGCTTGCATCGTTTTTTCTCCGAGTTAAAGAAAAAATATTACTTGATTTCTTTTATCCAACCCTCGGGAGCTTCGATTCTGCCCATTTGAATACCGGTAAGAGTGTCGTACAGCATCTTTGTAAACGGACCCATTTCATCCATTCCGCTCGGGAAGCAGATTTCTCTGCCTAGCTCGTTAATTTTGACTACAGGCGCAATAACTGCGGCTGTACCGCAAAGACCGCATTCGGCAAAATCCTTAACCTCGTCAAAATAAACCTCTCTCTGCTCTGTTTCAAGACCGAGATAATGCTCTGCAACATACATAAGCGAACGGCGGGTAATAGAGGGCAAAATGCTGTTTGACTTGGGGGTGATTACCTTGTTGTCCTTGGTGATAAACAGGAAGTTTGCTCCGCCTGTTTCCTCAACCTTGGTGCGTGTTGCGGCATCAAGATACATATTTTCGTCAAAGCCCTCCTCGTGAGCCGTAACAATAGCGTGAAGGCTCATTGCGTAGTTAAGACCGGCTTTGATGTTTCCCGTGCCGTGGGGCGCCGCTCTGTCAAAATCGGATACCTTAATTGTAATAGGCTTTGCACCGCCCTTAAAGTACGGACCGACGGGGATTGTAAAAATTCTGAACTGATATTCGTCAGACGGCTTAACGCCTATAACCGGACCGCTGCCGAACATATAGGGGCGAATGTAAAGGGTTGCGCCAGTGCCGTAGGGAGGAACGAAGTCCTCGTTTTCCTTTACCACCCTGCAAATAGCGTCAATAAATTTATCCTTGGGGAATACGGGCATCTCCAGACGCTTACAGCTGTCCTCCATCCTCTGCACATTAAGGTCGGGACGGAATACCACAATTCTGCCGTCCTCGGTTGTGTAGGCTTTCATACCTTCAAAACAGGTTTGCGCATACTGAAGCACGCCTGCGCATTCATTCATTACAATGTTAGCGTCGGCTGTCATAACGCCGTCGTCCCATTTGCCGTCCTTATAGTTTGCAACAAATCTTTCGCCGGTCGGCATATAAGCAAATCCGAGATTTGCCCAGTCAATGTTTTGCTTGTTCATTTATATTACTTCCTTTCAAGCTAAGTAATCGTTGGTTACTTAGATATAATCAATAAATTATCAAATATATTTTAGCACTTTCAGCCATATTTTGTCAATGTTACGGAAGCATATTTCCTGCGGAAAGATAAATTTTATACCATTCCTCACGAGTCAGCTCAATATCCGCACCCTTGATTATCTCATCAATCCTTTTTAGATTCATCGTACCCGATATCATCTGCATATTTGCAGGGTGGCGCAGAATCCACGCAGCTGCTGTTGAAGTGCTGCTAACATTATATTTTGCGGCAATTTCATCAATAGTGCGGTTGAGATTATCGAATTTTTCGTTTCCGAGGAATACTCCCTCAAAAAATCCGTACTGAAACGGCGACCAGGCTTGAATTGTGATGTCGTTAAGTCTGCAATAGTCAAGCACGCTTCCGTCACGGTCAAGCGAGCCCTCGGTGAACATATTTACTTCAAGTCCGTTGCGTATCATCTGCGAGTTGGTAATGCTCAGCTGAAGCTGATTAGCCTGAATGTCCTGCCTGATATATTTTTTCAGCAGCTCAATCTGCATGGGCTTGATGTTAGATACACCGAAATATTTTACCTTGCCTTTTTCGTAAAGCTCATCAAATGCTCTTGCAACTTCCTCGGGCTGCATAAGCGCGTCGGGGCGGTGAAGCAGAAGCATATCAATGTAATCGGTGTCAAGGCGGTTCAAAATGCCGTCAACGCTGTTAATTATATGTTCATATGAAAAAATCATACATAACGCCGGGGACTATTCCGCATTTTGATTCAATAAATACATCCTCACGCCTTATGCCGGAATGCTTCAGCGCTTTGCCGAACAGAGTTTCACACTCTCCGTTGCCGTATATATCGGCGTGGTCAAAAAAGTTCAGCCCCTTTTCAACTGCGGAGCAAATAAATTCAGCCGCCGATTTTTCATCGAGAGAGTTTAATCTCATACATCCCACAGATACGGCAGGCACGGAAAGCTTTGTTTTTCCGAGAAAAATATTTTTCATTATTACACCTCTTCAATTTAGAAAGTCAGAATCTGAATAAAATCATTATATCAGACATAAAATATTCTTTCAATGCTTATTATGTCAAAGCCGAATTAAAACTGCTCATTTAGGATATATAATTTTAGAATAAAAAACAGTCAGAGGTGTAAAAAATGGCAGAGGTAATTAAGGCAGTGCTCACAGGCGGTCCGTGCGGAGGAAAAACCACAGCGCTGAAATATGTATCGCAGCGGCTTAAAGACTGCGGCGTGCCCGTAATCACGGTTGAGGAATTTGCCGCAAGGTTAATGAACGAGGGGAAAACTCCGCAGAATATGGGCCGTTACGAATTCCACAAGCTGCTTTTCGAGATGGAATTAAATGAAACGGCAAAAAAAATAAGGCTTGCGGAAGCCATGGACTGCGAAAGGGTTGTAATATTATTTGACAGGGGCCTGCTTGACAGCCGTGTTTATGTCACCGAAGAGGAGTTTGCCCGCTATTCCGCTCTGCATAGCCTTAACGAGGATATAATAAGAAATTCATATGACGCAGTGTTTCATCTCGTTACTGCCGCAAACGGTGCTGAGGAGTATTATAATCTGAAAAATAACGCAGTCCGCAGCGAAAGCCCCGAAGAAGCCAAACGGCTTGACGATGAAACTCTTGCGGTGTGGACAGGCACCGAGCATCTCAGAATAATTGACAATTCAACCTCCTTTGACAAGAAGCTTGACCGCCTTGTGAATGAGATTTTGGCGGTTCTCGGAATTCCCGAGCCACTTGAAATTGAGAGGAAATTCCTCATTGAATATCCGGATATTAAGCTTTTAAACAGCTTGAAGGCGTGCCGCAGGGTCCCCATTACTCAGGCGTACCTGACTACTCCACAGGAGGGAAATTTCAGGGTGAGAAAAAGGGGAGAGGGCAGCGGCACCTTATATATCAAAACAAAAAAAATTAAAATTTCCGATATTAAAAGAATTGAAACGGAAAATTATATTTCTGAAAAAGAATATAACGCTTATCTTGCCGACTCGAAAAATGTAACGGGAGTTATCTCAAAGGACAGATATTGCATAGCCTGTAATTCAACCTATTACGAGCTTGACGTATATCCGTTTTGGAACGATAAGGCGACGATTGAAATTGAGCTTTTATCCGAAACACAGAATTATAAATTGCCGGACTTTGTCAGCTTAATTCGCGAGGTGACCTTTGACCCCGAATACCGCAATCTTTCCCTTGCCGGAAAGTACCGCAATTTTTTTAACTTGCTTTGATGCTGCGAACGTGCTGTGAATTTTGCATCCGCCGCAGGAGCGAACACTCGCAGGGTTTTGGTAGCGAAATAATCCCCCCTACCGAAAATTCTGAAAAAAGTCACCCGCCTACAGAGGCGGGTGACTTTTGCGGCTTAGGTTAACTTGAAATTATTCCTCCATTTGCTTGCCGAGAAAAGCCGCCGCAGACTGCGCAAGCTTAATTTCTGCATTTGTGGGAATCTTAATGCTGTCGCTTGTCAGCATTACCACTGCTCCGGTTACGTCGCCCGATGCAATTATGGGATATATTACCGATGCGCAGCGGTCAATGCCCTCAATCGGCTGAATATCGTCCGCACTCTGCTGAGTTGCGGCATAGCTTTTGCGGTTTTCCATATAATTTTCAAGCACCGCGGTTATTCTCCGCTCCAAAAACTCACGTTTGGAAACTCCGGCGGCAGCTATAACGTGGTCTTTGTCACAAATGAGAGTGGGCAGCGAGCTTATTCGTGCAAGAACGTCGGCATATTGACTTGCAAAATCCGAAAGCTCTCCCACCGGAGAGTATTTTTTAAAAATAACCTCTCCGTCTGTTGCCGTGTATATTTCCAGCGGGTCGCCCTCACGAATACGCAGTGTACGGCGGATTTCCTTCGGAATAACCACCCTGCCCAAATCATCAATTCTTCTGACAATGCCTGTTGCTTTCATATCTAAAAACTCCCTTAAGTCTAAAAAATTAGCAAAATAATTGCTTTAATATTGTTTGAATATGATGATTTTTTATACTAAAAAATCACCGCTCAAAAGCAAATTTGCCGACGGTAGTTTTTGGAATTTTCCTCGGCCCACGCACCGCCTAACAGTCACCAGGAATGAATTTCCGCTTTCGTTTAAAATACACCCGAAATGAATATGCCTACAAACATCAGAAATTCTCCCGATGCTGACGCAGATTACAGCTGTTAAATTTTATTGACACAGCAATGGAAAGAGTGTAAAATTTAAACAGCATTATGCAAAAGTATAGAGATTTGATTAAGGAAAATAGTGAAATTATGTTATATTCAGGATTATACGAACAAGTCATTGACAAAAAGCTAAAAGAAGAGATAAATGCTGCTGTTGACAAGGAAACGCAATCTCAAATAATAGATAGCGCTCAGGCCTCTAAAATTCTCACCAAACATCTTGAAAAGGTAATACAAAATAAGCTTGATGTCATTGCTGAAAATACTGGAAAGCTTGAGGATCAAATAAAATTTGTAAATGACGTTATTAAAAGCATTACTCTTGACAATGAGCTTTTATCTTCATATTCAGTTGAATTTGAAGGTAAGCAGCTTCTTAGCGTTGTTGATAAAACATATGGTAATAACAAAATTAATAAAATTGTGTCTCCCGAAACGTCGCTATCTCAAAGCTCACTTTTTACTGGTGCTGTAAATGAGCCAAGTATGTTTAGCGAGCTCAAAAAAGAAATTCTTTCTTCTAACAGAATTGATATGCTCGTTTCTTTTATAAAATGGAGTGGACTTCGTTTAATTTATGAAGAGCTAAAAACATTTACTTATAATGGCGGAAAACTGCGTATTATTACAACGTCATATATGGGTGCAACAGATGTGAAAGCAGTTGAAGAATTGAGAAAGCTTTCAAATACAGAAATTAAGGTTTCTTATGATACAAAGCGTACAAGATTACATGCTAAAACTTATGTTTTCTACAGAAACACAGGGTTTTCTACTGCTTATATTGGTTCTTCAAATTTGTCAAACGCTGCAATTTCAAGTGGCCTTGAGTGGAATGTTAAAGTTACGGCGCAAGATTTATTTGAAACAATTCAGAAGATGGAAGCCACATTTGAGAGCTATTGGAATTCTATTGAATTTGAGAAATATGATGAAAGCAAAACTGAGCAACTTGTAAACGCTTTAAAATCAGAGAGGCATCATGAACAAGACACTGCTTATATGATGGATGTTAATCCGTATTCTTATCAGCAGGAAATCCTTGATAAGCTTAAGGCAGAGCGTGAAATTAGAAATTTATATAAAAACCTTATTGTTGCTGCAACTGGTACTGGTAAAACAGTTATTTCTGCTTTTGATTATAAGCGTCTTTGCAAGGAAAACCCATCATCTCCTTGTAGACTATTATTTGTTGCGCATAGAGAAGAAATTTTGAAGCAAAGTATTTCATGTTTTAGAAACGTACTTAAGGATCAAAATTTTGGTGACTTATTTGTTGGCGGATACAACCAGCCTGAGGATATTTCTCATTTGTTTTTGTCCATTCAAACATTCAATTCACATGAATGGTACAAAAACACTGATGAAAATTATTATGATTACATAATAATTGATGAATTTCATCACGCTTCTGCAAAAAGTTATCAAAAGCTGTTGTCATATTATAAACCTAAAATTCTTCTTGGACTTACTGCGACTCCAGAGCGTATGGATGGCGAAGATATAACGAAATATTTTGATTACAGAATTGCAGCTGAGATTAGATTACCTGAAGCAATCAATAGAAAATTATTATGTCCGTTTCATTATTTTGGTGTAACAGATACAGTTGACTTGGATTCACTGAAATGGTCACGAGGTAAATATAATGTTAGTGAATTAGAAAAGGTATATTTACTCGATAAAGCAGTCGCTGACAAGCGTGCTAATAATATTATTAAGTCAATTATTAAATATGTAACTGATATTGAAGAAGTCAAGGGATTGGGATTCTGTGTTTCTATTGAGCATGCAAAATATATGGCGGAGTTCTTTAACACTCACAATATTCCTTCCATTCATTTGACAGGAAATTCTGCTACTGAGGAAAGAAACACTGCCAAGGAGCAACTTGTTAGCGGCAAAATAAAATTTATTTTTGTTGTTGATTTGTATAACGAAGGTGTTGATATTCCTGAAGTTAACACGGTCTTGTTTTTGCGTCCTACTGAATCGTTAACAGTATTTTTACAGCAGCTTGGTCGTGGATTGAGACTTAGTGAAAGTAAAGATTGTCTAACTGTTCTTGATTTTATAGGACAGGCAAATAAGAATTATCGTTTTGAAGATAAGTTTTCGGCGTTGCTGGATAATAGCAAAAGAAGTATTTCTAAGGAAATAAAAGACGGTTTTCTCAATGTGCCTGCTGGTTGTTATGTTCAGCTTGAAAAGAAGGCAAAGGAATATATACTTAATAATATTAGCTCCTCGTTTGGAACTAAATCTGCACTTATATCAAAAATCTCAACATTTTCAGAAGATACCAATTTAGAATTAAATCTTGCTAATTTTGTTGATTACTATCATTTGAATTTGTCGGCAATTTATAAACGAGCAAGCTTTTCAAGATTGTGTGTAGCTGCCGGGGTAATTGATGATTTTGAGGAATGCTTAGAAGAACCCTTAACAAAATCTCTCAAAAGAATTTCTTTTATAGACTCAAGACGATTGATAGAGTTTGCATTAGATCTTTTATCTGATAATATAATGCAATATGAAAATTTTTCTTATGAGCAAAAGCGAATGACTAATATGCTTCAATTCACATTTTGGCAAAAGTCATTTGAGAATTGTGGCTTTAGTAATCCGCTTGAAGGTTTTGAGCAGATTAAAGCAAATCCTACGATGTGCAATGAAATTAAGTCTTTATTGAACTACAAGTTTAATAAAATTGATTTTATTGATAAACCAATTGATTTAGGCTTTGCTTGCCCACTTGATTTGCACTGCACATATTCAAGAGATCAGATACTTGTTGCTATGGACTTTATGAAACCTGATACAGTTCGAGAGGGTGTTAAATATTTATCAGATAAGAAAATAGATTTGCTTTTTGTAACTCTTAATAAGTCTGATAAAGATTACTCTCCTACTACAATGTATCAGGACTATTCCATAAACGATACACTGTTTCATTGGCAAAGTCAGAGCACAGTAAGCGAAACTTCAAGAACAGGACAACGATATATTAACCACAAATCAACTGACAATAGAATTGCATTATTTGTTCGTGATAAAAAGAACGATGATTTAGGAGCGGCTCCTTATACATTCCTTGGATTAGCTGATTATGTTTCTCATCAAGGCAGTTATCCTATGAATATTATTTTTAAGCTTTATGAACCAATACCGGCAAAATATGTTAAGATTACAAATAAATTGATTTTAGGCTAAAATCTAAATCTAAGCGGCGAGGTTAAATTTCATACTAAGAGTGAACAGCACAGGCGAGGGAGTCTCCTCAACTGTGCTGTTGCTTTTGCCGTAAATTCAAATAATGTATGTTCTGCTTTTGAACGATGCATTTAAGAGGTTTATGGGTATTATGTTAAAAAATACAAAAATCTTACTTGAAAAATGATTTAAATTTGCTTATAATATTACTGTACGGAATAACGAACAATATATTACGTAATTTGCGGTTCGATTAAGGGCATGCCCTAAGTTGAAGCCGGTGGGGGAAAAATAATGGAATATATGTCAGTCAAGGAAGCCGCCGAAAGGTGGGGAATATCCGAAAGATACGTTCAGCGCTACTGCATTGAAGGGCACATAGAGGGCGCCTCAAAGTTCGGCGGAGCTTGGACAATTCCGCTTGACGCCCAAAAGCCTGCCGATATGCGAAAATCGGCGCAAAAGGCGGCAAAGAATTTAACGCCGGATGATAACATCAACGCCGAAGCGCAGCAAAAGCTGAAAATTGCAATGCCTCTTATGAACACTCCCTATCCGCTCGGGGGCGCTTTGTCAGCCGCCGAAAGCATTGAGGACGAAGATTTGCGCAGCATTGCCCTTGCGGAGTATTACTATTTCAGCGGTCAATCGGCTAAGTCCTCGGATATTGCCGAGGAATATTTAGCTCACAGCGACATTGCGCTTCGTCTGTCCGCCTGTTGGCTTTATGCCTATGCAAATTTAACACTTGACCGTATTCCCCGTGCGAGGCAGGCTATGAATCAGGTGCTGGCTACCGTAAAAAATCTTGATGAAAGCACCCCCGACGTGTACAGAGCCTATGCCGTCTGCATTTCTGCCGGAGTTTGCGTTCTTCTGCATTTGCCCCTGCCGGAAAATCTTCCCCCGGTTAAGGAGTGCATTTCGTTTTTGCCTGCGGGCTTCAGGCTGCTTGCCCTGTATGTTCAGGCGCATTACGCCTACCTTCAAAAGCAATACGGAGCCTGTGTGGGCATTGCCGAAACTGCGCTCACTCTGGAGCAGCAGCTCTACCAAATTCCCACAATTTATCTTCATCTTGTCGCAACAATGGGCTATATTAACCTCAGGCAGAGCGAACAGGCAAAGGAACATCTGCTGGCGGCGTGGAAAATTGCGCAGCCCGACGACATCATTGAGCCGTTCGGAGAGCATCATGGCTTGCTGGGCGGTGTGCTTGAAGCGGTGATGAGAAAGGATTATCCCAAGGATTTCAGGCGCATTATCGACATAACCTATAATTTTTCAGCCGGTTGGCGAAAGATACATAATAAGGACACGGGGCACAATTTTGCCGACGATTTGACAACCACGGAATTCACCATTGCTATGCTTGCCGCAAGAGGATGGTCGAACAAGGAAATCAGCGCGCACCTTAACATTTCAACGAACACCGTAAAAATGCACATTTCTTCGGTTTTGCAGCAGCTTGACATTCCTCAGCGCAAGGATTTGGCTCAGTTTATGCTAAAATAACCGACCGGGGATTTTAATTTTTAAGCTGACAACATTTTTCATAACAAAACAGCTTTACGGCGCAGCAACGGTATTGCCATTGAATATCAGCGCCCACAGGGTAGGTATTCGTCTTTAAAATCAAGACGGGTACCTACCCATTTTTTTGCAAAAACGGGTGTAGTCAAGTTGAAAATAATTTTCTATAATAATATTGTAATATTGGAATAAATTTACAAAGGAGGCACGCTATGAATAAAACCGTAACCTATGCTTTAGACGGAATTGAGCTTTGCGTACCCTTGCGGCACGACGAACAATCCGGCAAAGCGATAGAGGATTATCGAGAATGGATTGAAAACACGGTGTTTACACCGTTGGGGCATCGGGTGATG
>JAJQDK010000001.1:4870-13243 GCA_021202245.1 Clostridiales bacterium | reverse complement strand
CTCTGTAGGTTACGTCCGGTACAGCTGCCTTTGCGGTGCTTGTGCCGGCGGATGATGTAGTTGAAGTAGTTGTAGTTGATGTGGCAGCTGTGCTTGTACTGCTTGTACTCGAGCTGTCGCTGTACTTTGGCAGTCCGTAGCCTCGTATGTATTTGCCGTTAACTGCAATGGTTCTGCGCTGTACAGCGTTGTTGTAGTTTCCTTCAATGACCATAATGGTTGAGCCGCTGACCTTTTCAACTATTCCTACGTGGTCGGCTGTTCCGGTGTTGTCAGATGAGCTGCCCGTAGTGTCCTGCCAGTCATAAAAAATTATGTCGCTTGCTGACGGCTTGTAGCTGTCGTCCTCTTTCCAACGGCCGAGATTTTTAAACAGTTCAATCATCTTTGGGCAGCTGCACTCAGTCGGGATGATTGACGTACAGCCGCATTTAATAGCTACCGCACTAACGAACGTAGCACACCAGGCATCGGTGTATTTTACTTTGTAGCCTCTCGCAAGAGGAGTGTGAGCGTTGTATGTATCAATTATTTTTTTTGTGAGTGCCGTCGCTTACTTTGCAGCCTATCCACGACTGCGCCTGCTTTACTATATTGCTTCTTGTGTATGCCATTTAAATTTCCTCCGTTTCTGTTTCTTCAGTTTTTGTTACTGCTGCTTTGTCAATGACTGCTTCGCAGGCGGCATAAATAGCCGCCGATATCGCCGAACAAACCACGCCTATTACAGCTATAGCTTCATTCTCTGTAGTAAATCCTGCAATACTAATACCAAGAGAGCTTAAAAATGCCGCTGCGCTCAACCAAAACTTTCTACTGCTTAGCTTGTCCTTAATCGTCATACTCATCACCTCTTTTCATTCTCTATACATCTGCTTCCTCATTCGCAATCATCTGTTCAAATCCGTCGTCCTCGCCGTCGGCATTTACCTTCGGAAAATCCATTTGAGCCTGCTTGCCGCTGCGATTTGCAATAGCGTGCTGAACTGAATTTTTTATCATCCAAATTGCGCCGCCGCAGGAAAGCGGAATTGAAACAAGATTTGCAATGTCTGACCACATTGTCGTATCTGCGTATGTAATTGTCGTATAGATTGACATTGCTGTCATAATTATCAAAATGACAATCCAACCTGCAACCATTGCGACGATAAACAGGTCAGAAAAGTAGTTTATCGGGCTTTTGTTGAGCGCCTGCTCAATCTTTCCTTTTTTCTGCTTCTTTTTCTTTGTACTCAAAGTCTTACCCCCTTAACCGGCAGAGCTTCAATTTCCTTTTTCAGTTCGGTTACTAATCCGTTTCCGCCCAAGCCGTGGTAAGCGTCGTACATTTCAAGGTAATTTTCAAGCCCTATTTTAGTGGTGTATCCTCGCTCGATCCAACGGTCGTGGTACTCAATTAACTGTACTCTTAAAAGGAGCATAGTCCCTTTGCTGTTTGCTTTTCTGTCTTTTTTCTGCTTTTTGAGTGAACGTGTTATGTAGCCGAGCAGTGCTGTAAGGATAATCGGCAGCACAACAAGATACACCTGCAATATATAATCCCACATTGTAATTCCCCTTATCAACTAAGATATTTAGATGTATCGTAGCCTATCAACTCGCTGAAATATTCATCTACGTCGCCGTTGTAGTAACCCAGCTCTGAGTTGTAAAAATACAGCACAGTATGATTGTAGCAGGCTTCAAGCAACGTAGTTGAAGCAGTTGCGTAGCTCCCCGACGAATAGTAAAAGTTAATTGAAAGCGTGCTTGCTTCGTCATTCCAACCTTCTGTTACTGCATCCATATCCACATCTGCATATGAGTAATAATTTGTATCGCCCGTGTAGGCGTTGCCGGCTATACCGAGCCGGTAAACCGTAAGGGCAGTATCGTCGAGAGAAACCTCCGGCAAATATGCAGCTGACGTCTGAATATAAATTCTCGCCGTGTTGGAAGCCAAGTCGCCCCATATGCCGTCGTAGCCGATAGGCGACTGGTAAAAGCACGGCATTTTCGCTTGTGTTGGCAGCGGAAGCAGCAAATCGGTGGTTTTATAGTTGAATCCTGTTGAATGCGTATTCGCCGAGGAAAATACTGCGTGCGTGTAATTCAATCGCGGATAGGCATAAATCAGATTTTCTTCATCAATCAATGTCATTTTTGCACTGTGCCAACTGCCGGATGTGAAGCGATCGTTAAAATTTGACGGTACGGGATTAAAAAAATAAATGTAAACATCTGTACTGCTGCCGCCCCAGTAGCCGCTGTTCCCTGTGCAGTTCTTTTTGAAATATATCATATTGCAATCGGCGGTCATTTGCTTCGACAATTTGTCCACATCGCCGCAGAGCGTTTCAAAGTCCCAGGTGTTTTCAAAGTTCGTGATTGCAGTGTCAATATCCGACTGAGTTGCTTTTTCCTCGTTGAGCGTTTCAATATCCTCTTCAAGCACTGCTACAGCCGGAATAACGTAATTACATACTGCGTTAACTGTAGGATAACAGGTATCATTTACTGCTGCGTTGGTACCTGCGTTAGTTATAGCCGTAACCTTGTTCGATACATCTTCTTTACTGTTCTTTAAGCTGTCAACATCGTCGCAGAGCGTTTCAAAGTCCCAAGAGTTTTCAAAGTTTGTGATTTTATTATCAATAGTGTCTGAAACCTCTTCCAATAAGATTGTGCCATAATTTTCAAGCTTCTGAGAAAAATATTCTGCAACAGCTCCGGTCGTCGGATAAAATTTGTCTGAGGCTCCGTAAGAAGTAAGCATTGTAGCTTGCTTGTTTGATTTATCTTCCTTGCCGGAAATATCTACCTCTGTTTTGTCAAGCTGAGCTTCCGCAATCTTGTTTACCACATAGGACTGTACTGCGGCGACAGTAGGATATGTATCTGTGTCCGCCGTATCTATCTCTTCTCCATCCTCTAAGTCTAAGGAGGTTGTTTTATTTGATACGTTTTCCTTGCTGCTTATGCTGCTGTTTAGAGTTTCAATGTTGCCGGCATTTGTGCTTGCCAGACTTGTAACTGCTTCCAGACCGTCCTCAAGCTTGTTTAGATTATTTGCATTTATTGCGGGTTCGCCGCCGTTTACCCAGTTTGTTTCTTCGTAGTTGAGCGTTTCAATATCGTTACTCACTTAAATCTTCCTTTCCCAAGTATTCTACGCCATTTGCATTTAAAGTTACCCTCATACCGTTTATTCCCTTTATCGTTTGCGACAGTATAATGCTTTCTACCGTTTCGGTATCGTCGTATCCTGTTTTTATGCTTACCCTATCGCCCGGCTCTAACCACCACCTTGCGAAAACATCGGCAGAAAACGGTCTGTACTTGTATACATCGTTAAACAGGTAGTTTGTACCGCCGCTCTAATGAAAATTCTTAACGATTGCAGAAATGTCAGCGCAGCATTTTGCTATAATGTTATCTGATATATACCAGCTTTTTTTATTGCTACTTCCGTACTTATAGGTTTTGTTCTGATTATAAGTAAATTGGAGCATATTTATATCCTGCTGCTCAAACTCTTCAAACTCTAAATCAGCATAGTAATCAATTATTTCGGTGTCGCTTTTAATGAAATTTCTGCAGAGAAATTTTCCGTTTCTGTTGATGTAGCCCCAAGCTGCGTTTAATTCGCAAAGTGCCTGCAATAAATCAAGCACAGTCATTTTGTCGTTGCAAACGGATTCTGCAATTTCATACGAGAGCGACAGCTTTTCCTCCCAGTTGGGATTAAGCTTGACGTTTGATAGGTGACCGGCATCGTCACTTAAGCCTATATATCCCAGTACCGCCTCTACCATATCTCCGATTTTCTGATTTGGCGAATATTTCGCTGCATTCAAAAAATAATTATAAGCCAATATGTTTGAAGCCTCATACAAAGCGTCGTATGCGATTATCTCTTTAACCGCTCTGTTTTTCTGCCTGAGCGAGCTGTTTATTTTGCCCGTGAACAGCGTTTGAGAGATCACTTCGCTTTGCATTCCCGGATAAAGTGTATCGTCCGGATAAAGAGTGTCCTCAGGATATAAATTCTCGGTATTAAACCTTTGGTTTATATACACCTGAATATTTTTGCCGTTTAGCTCCTCCTCAATATTCACCACCTGCACGGTCATCTGCCCCGCTATGCAGCCGCCGAGAGTAAACTCGTTCTCATCGCAAATTGAGCGTGTTAATTCAAAGCTGTCCTGAATAATATTTTCACTGCCGATTTCCTGAAGCTCACCGTCGGCGGCATCGGGAAACTTTATAATAATTTCCCGATATACACTTTCGCTGAGAATTTTTGACTTTCGATAGCTGTTGATAAAAATCAAATATACTGCCTCCTAATACTCAATAAGCTCAACGCTTATCGGTTCATACGTAATGCCTGTATCATCTGCATCCAAAATCGAATACTCTACGTCGGGAAGATAAAACGAAGAGGTTTTATATGTATTTGTTTCATCATCCCAAAAGGTTACCGTGCATTTTCTTTGAACCGTATTTGTAATACCGGAATTGATGATTCCCTGAAAGCGTATCTTCTCGTCAAGAAAAAGAATATGCGTTGTAAACGTAATGCTTGTTTTGCCGTTCGGCAGCGTAGAACGCTGTAGGTAGCCTGTGTTGTCACGCTCGGCATCGCTGTCAAGCCTTTGGTCGGGAGTTGACGAATATTCGCATAAATAGCTGTTCGGCATAACGCTGCTGCCGAATTTAAGTAAATAGCCCTTATAATTGGACATACCTTTCTTTGCCTCCTACGCAAACGCCGATTTTCCGTTGTGGCGCTTTTTATACAATTTATCTTGCTTAACAATTTCATTAAAAATCGACGAGCCGTTTATCTTTGCAATGAATTGATAGTAATTACCGCCCTGATTTTTAAATATCACAAACATCTCATACATTCTTTTAATGTAATCAAGTATCTGACTTAAAATCGCTGCATCCTCTCCGCTTGAGGTATTCATCATAGTTTGCAGCTTACTGAGCGGTGCGATTACCTCGGGATTGCCGGTGCCTGCTCCTGCATTGTCGCCGACAACTGCAAGCGTGGGCGCTTTTACTATTGCGCCTTTTGCAAATCTTGGAAGAGAAATCTTATCCAGCTGTCCCACGTGCTAATCCTGACCAAACAGGTCTCCGATACTGCTTATTGCCCAATCTACACCGCTTGATATTCCGTTTATTCCGCCGATGAAGCCGTTGATAAAATCCTCAAGCTTTTCCATTAACAGATTAAGCGGAGATTTAATTACGCTCCAAATACTGCCGAACACATTTGAAAATACGTTTTTAATCGGCTCCAGCTTCTCACGAAGCTTTTCGGGCAATGTGGAAAACGGATTTTTTATGTTTTCAATTATTGATTTTATCGGAGCGGATACTGTGTCAATCAGACTTTTAATGTCGTTGATTAAACCCCAAACGGTTCAAACACCTCGTTTGTACATCTCTCGTGACGGAGAGTTGATTCCCATTGCCGTGTCGTATTCGGGCAAAACAAGGTTAGCTAATCCGTTGCTGTTCTCAATCAATGCGCCCTTGTAATCCTCTGTTCCCTCGACCAGTCCGATTACTGTGTTTTTGCCTGTTTCATTAGCCGCCTTTTCAAGATTATTTATGGTTTTGTATTGCGATTCTTCAACATCCTGTGTGGAAATCATCCCTGCATTATAAGCCATAAGCACCGCAGCGGCATCGGAATAATCGCCGTTAAGGACCTTTTGAACATCCGATAAGTCGTCGCCTGTCATTGTAAGCTTATTCATCTCTGCGGCGTTTTCGTTTAATTTTTCTGCAAGCTCATCTAACGACTTGTTTTCCGACTTTATCGTTTTATACAGCTCAACGCCCTCTTTAACAAGCGCATCGTTTTCATCGCCTCCGCCGTTTATATAATTTTTAAGGGTTTGCATTGTCCAGCCCTTATTTTTAAGCCGTTTGTTCAGCTTTTCCTCCTGCTCCTCAACTTCCTCTTTTTTTCTCGTTATATTCCGCTTCTATTTCGCTGCGTTCTTTCGTTGCGGAAATTTTTTCCTTTTGATTTTCAACTGTTAACTCGCTCAGGGCTGTTGAGTTTGCTAACCTTTGATATTCGTCAATGGTATCGTTTATTGCATTTTGCACTTCATCAAGATCGCCCGTTAAATTAACCTTGCCGTCATCGCTGATTTGAACATAGCTGTTCCAGGTGTCACTGAAGCCGTCAACATTATCGCTGAAATATGTAACAATCGTCTGTAATTGACTTTGTTCTTCCGGAGTTAATTGCGCTTTGCTTATCAGCTCCTCAAGCTTTTCCTGATAATCGTCAATCAGAGTATTGTCGGCGTATAAATTCTCAATGGTTTCAAGTGTATCTTCGAGGTTTTCGGTGATTCCTGCGGTTGATTTCTCTAACTGTCCCTTTATTATGTCAATTTCGGAAGCAAATTTTCCCGCTTCGGAATTGCTCCATTTCAGCTGATTATAGGCGTTGACCGCAGTTACTATTGCCCCGATAGCTGTAGCTATAGCCAAAATCGGATGAGCCGAAACAACCGACGTAAAGGTCTTGACAGCTTTTGTAACTTTAGAAATACCGCTTGCAATAGCTGTTCCGGTTTTAAAAATCACAATGCCCGCAGCAACTGCAGCCAATCCGCTCGCAATGGCGTACAAGGCGTCATCGCTTATTGTGCTTACCGCTTTTGACAAAAGCTCCATTGCCTTTGCAAGAAGGTTTACAAGCGTAGGCACACCGTCCTCTATGGTCCATTTTGCAAGAGGAAGAAGGATATTTTTATATACGCTCTTCAGCTTATCTCCACAGGCCTTTAGCAGCGTTCTGAATGCCGACGCAAGCTTCTCGACGGCTTCCGCAAGCGGGGATAAATCAAGCCCGCGGATCCAGTCAAGGTTAATTTCCGAAATATCTTTTACAAAGCCGGTTATATCCTCGACTATTCCCAAAATATCCTTCCAGAGCTTTTTGCCGGTTTCGTTCCTGTCCCACGCCAGCTTAATTTTTTTGCGCAGGGTAGTGGTGTAATCGTTGCAGTTCTTTATCGTTTCAAGAATGTTCGTCCATATTTTCTCTCCGGTGCCGTCGTTCCAGACCTCACCGAAATCCACCGAAATTGTGTCAATAAGCTCGATAAGACTGTTTGCCTTGTCTATGTACGACTGAATTACAGAATCACCGAGCCCGCCTTTTTTCCATGCGTTTTCAAAGACTTGTGCTATGTCGCCGATGTTGTCAAAAACCGTTGACAGCAAATCGTTGATGTTGTCAAGCAGCTTTTCACCCGAGCCGTTGTTCCAAACTCTTTCCCACGATGAAGCGATTGTGCTTATGGCAGATTTAACACTGCCGAGCGCCGTTTTAATGCTGTTTATTGTCTTAAGTCCCTTGCCCAAGCTTGAAGCAAAGTCGTCTGCAGCTGAAGATAACGACGAAGCAAGGGTACTGTTTGAATCGGCGGTGCTGTCGGTTGTGTCAGAAGCTGATGTATCGGAAGTATCCTGCTCGGTTAAAATATTAAGCTTGTCAAAGCCTGCAACGCTGCGTTTCGCCTTTTCTGCACTGTCGGCTACGCTGTCAAGAGCAGACGAGCTTGTGCTTGCTTCATCGCTGAGAGATGATATGCTGTCGGCTGCATCCGTCAAGTCGCCTGACACCGACGTCGAGCTGTTCGCCGCATTCCCGAAAAGCGCCTGCGAAAGCTCCTTGAACTTTTCCGAAGCGCTTGTAAGCTTTTCAATTAAAGAATTAAGCGTCTTAATCAGCGGAGTAAAGGCGTTTATCAAGCCTTGTCCTATATTAGCCTTCAGGCTGTCAATTCTCAGAGATAAAATCCTTGTCTGATTTGCCCAGCTGTCCTGTGTTCGTGTAAAATCGCCCGTCGCATTGCTTAACTGAGTCAAAATAAAATTGTATCTCAGCGAAACCTTTTCCGCTTCTGTCATTTCCGAAACAGTTTTGCCGTAGCTGCTTGCAAGCGCGTAATCATCAAGCGCAGACTGCGTCATTACAATACCAAGGTCTTTTAAGGTTTCCGTTTCACCGGAAAATACCGATTTCAGCTTTGTATATGCTTCATCCTGAGTAATGTTATAGAACGAAGCAACATCACCCGCCAAGCTTGTGAGTGTCGTTGACATCTCATATGCCTCCTGCTCGGTAAATCCAAACGATTCAGACATTGAACCGAACAGTCCGATATATTTTTTCGCCATTGTTTCGGACAAGCCGTATGAAGACGCCGCGCTCTCGGCCCACTCGTTTATTTTTTCGGTCATTGACGGAAAAACAACGTCAACCACGTTTTGAACCTCCTGCAAATCAGAACCTAAGTCATTGCAGGACTAGCAAAAGCTGACTACAGACTATAGCGACAACGC
>JAJQDK010000001.1:0-4860 GCA_021202245.1 Clostridiales bacterium | reverse complement strand
ATGACTCCCCGAATCAGACTAAAGCCTTTAACGAAAACGTCGCCGCAACCGTTGCGGCAATCTTTTTAAACGAAGAAGAAATCTTTGTGCTTGCCGAGTTTGTCTGATTTTGAACGCTGCTAAGCTGCTTTTTAAACGAAGAGCTGTTGAGTACTAAATTTAATGAGATTGAGCCCACCGTTGTGCTCGTAAAAACCACCTCTTTTATTGTAATCACATTGCGGCAAAAGCCGCCTGCATTTGCGCAAGGAATGTGTTAAGCTCGTCCTGCGTATGCTGCTGAGTTGAGCGCTTAAAGCACCACTTGCTGCGAATTTTCAGCTGTACCGACGTAAAGCTTTTGAGGACATCCTTGTCGTTTTCAAGCCTTATCTGAGCCGTGCGCGCAAGAGGCGTGTCAGTTCCCAATCCCTGCAAAAGCGAACGAAACTCCGCCCACGTCATTGAACGAAAATCCTCTGAATAAATGCTGACCCCGTACGAGGACCTGAAAGATGAAACAATTAAATCAAAATCGTCAATCAAGTCGTAGCCGGGGTCTGAGCTTCCCCCTCGTCGGGCTGCTCATCGCTGATAATGCCCTGCGCCGTTTCGATGATAAGCGTTGAAAAATCCTGCATTGACAGCTTCAGCGAATCAATTTTTCTTTGGTTTTCTTTGTCAAACAAAAGATTATAAAGCTTGAGAATATCCGAAGCCTCAATGCTTTTGCCGCTGTCGCCGAATATTGCAATTACCTTCAGCATTGTCACCGCATCATTGTTTGCCGTGACTTTAACATCCTTGACCTTGATTATCGGCTTCTCTTCAAAATTCAGTTTATCCGTAATATCAATTATTTTCGACATATAAAAACTACCTCCGTGTATATTTGAGGGCAGGATCGCTCCTGCCCTGCGTTGGAATTATCCGTATTTACCCTTGCTTTCCGATTTCAAAGCGCTCAGGCTGCGGCAGTGTATGTGGGCTTGCCGTTTGACATAACCTCAAATTCAAGAGGACCTACGCTTGTTGAAGCGCCTGCGCCGTTTGCAGTGACCGAAATAACTGCGTCCTCAAACAATACGGTTGAGTCGTCGGGAAACGTCCACAAAAAATTCAGCTCGCAATCTCTGCCGTTTTTATATGCGAGAGCCGCAATCATATCGTTGCCCGTATCTCCGATAGTGCGTTTGCCTTTAACCAAAACAGTTACAGACTTTGCCGTCCTAAGACGGGCCTTCCAGCCCTCCTGATCATATGTATACCACTCTTCAACTCCGTTGTCAAACGATACGCTGAATTCCTCGCAGTTTGCGATAGTTGTGGTTACGCTCGTTGAACCCGAGGCTGCCACCGCAAACTGATTTTCATAGCAGGGAAATACCCCTGTGTTCGCTGTTGCCATAATATCTACTTCCTTTCGTAATATAAATTAAATTCAATTACACGCTCGTACACTCCGCTTAATTCTTCCGTTCCGACGTCTATCGGCTCCGGAACCAAAAGCTCAATCAAATACACCTGCGTGTTGCCGACGCTTACGTCCTTGACCGTGCGCAGGCTCTCATACAGACTGCGTGCGGCCGCTTCTGTTTCGCTTGCATTGTTATTCCAGTGCAGAAGGAGTGACACTCCCGCAATGTCATAGGTGCTTGCTGCTCCTATGGCGGTGACAGGCGGAGCGCTGCGTTTAAGCGTGTACACTCCGAGAGATTTATCCTGCTTGCTGTCAATTCTGCCTGTGTAATAATGCTCTGCAATATCAAATTCCTTGAGCCAATCTCTGATGTCTGCAAATGTCATACACCCGTCACCCTCTTAAATAATTTTGCAAATGTGTCACTGCAAAAGTTCTGCCGTGCGCCGCCCTTAAGCCACTGATCATACCACAATCCTCCCGCAGCTGCGTTTTCGTCCCTGTGAAAGCTGTATTCGGGATGATAATACAGCCGCCTTGCGTACGGAGTGGTTGAAACAAGGCTTGTTACGCCGTCGGAGGACGACGAGTAATCCGCAAAGGTGTTTTCGTTCTGCAGGGATCCCGTATCAAACGGCATAACCTGTGCGTTTTTCACCTCTGTAAGCAATGCGTCCGTCGTCATTTCCAACGCTGTTTGAGCACCCCTTTGAAGCTGCTTTATTGTGCCAAAATTTAATTCTGTCTTTGAATTAACCTCAAGCTCACTACTCATCCTTAAATCACGTCCAATTCAGTATAATTCACCGTGCCGTCGGGATTGCGGGCTTTTATGCCCTGCGCTATCTCACGCTTCACACCGAATATTTCGGCAAACCCTCCGCTTATTACGGGCAAGTCGGGAGCTATATCGCCCGATATAAGAATTGCTGCGCTGCACTGCACGGACTTTTTCTGCGCTGTAAGAACCGTTTTGCTTTTGCTCTGAAGGTTGCAATAAAAGCTCCCGTTCACAAGCTCATTCGGCGCACCGTCCTCGGTCAGACCCTCGCCGTATATCACAACAGTGACAGGCGTTTTATATACCGAGGGGCGCACAAGCGACGGAAATTTCATTTTAGCTCCCTCCTATATTGCCGGGTAACAAAGTCCCGTTGCCTTGAGCAAACTGTACAAATCACAGGGAATTGCCACTCCGCTGACTACCTCTAAGTTCCAACCCTCTCCGAACGACATTGAAACGCCGTTGATTGAGTAGCTTGCAAGATAAGAATTGATTAAATCCTCGTTTTCCTTTTCAAAAGCGGTAAGTCCGTTATGCACCCGATTTATTATTCTTTTCTGCAGCTCGGTCAGACTGTCGTAAGCAATCCTGTTGTATGTCAGAATGTCAATATGCTCGGCGGCTTTCAAGGAATACTCATCTCCGCCCTGCTCCTCGATATATATGCTGTACATTCACATCATTCCTTTTGTGCTTTGGGTGTGTCGCTCTTCAGCCTTGCGTTTTCCTTTTTGAGCTTGGCATTTTCTCTCTTCAGCGCTTCGTACTCATCCGCGGAAACCGTACTGCCTGCGGCACGCTCTTTGATTTTGCCGCTGTCATCGTAAATATCAAACCCCTGCGCTCTGTAGCCCTTAGCCTCTGCTTCTGTCAAAATTCTGTAAGCCTTATTGCCTTTAATTGCTTTCATAAAAGCCACCCCCTAACTTACGCTTCTGCGTGGATAATCACGCCGTCCTTCATCAGCTCATCTATTGCAAACGTGCCGTTAAAGCGGCGGTTTTGATACATATAATTGTCGCCCGTTCTGCTGTCCGAGCCGGGAGTAAAGAGCTTGATGTAGGAATACTTAACTCTCGAAACCTGCGCTTCCGGGTTAACAAGAATGTAGTTAATCTGCTTTGCCGCAGCGTCGGCAGCAAATCCGTCCGTAAAATCGTAAACCGTCTTAAGTCTTGCCGAGGGCACCTCAATGATTTTAGAGATGTCGTCAAGCGAACGCACACGGCGGTCTATGGTCTGAGCCGAATTGATTTCAAGCGTTCTTTGAATTCCGTCGGCATTTTTTAAGCAGCTTTCTGTATGTGGGCGTGCAATAGAGAATCACCCTGTCAAGCGGCACGCCTGCTTCGGAAAAAGCCTCAAGATTTTCGTCAAAATCCGAAAGCACGTTTGCTGCGGTGAGCGTTTCGGTCTTAATAGTTGAGCCCACTCTCTCGGCTTCTGTGTAGAGTTTGCTGTATGTATAGCAGTCAAGCTCGGGGATTGCCTGCGTCTTTTCAAATCGTTTCTGAATGTTTGCCACAGCTACCACAAGATTTGTTTCGTCAACGTCGAGCGGGTCAATAGTGAATTCAATGTCCCTGTCGTGGTCAAGGGTCTTTGTTTCATAACCGTTGCTGTACGTACCCGAATTAAATCCGCCGCCTCTGGTATGGTCCTGATAACCGCTCACGGTGAGGTTGGGGATTTTAATGTCCTTGCCGTTTACAATTTGAATGTCCGAATTTGAATTATACAAATCGTCGCTTGTAAGCTCCTGACCGTACAACTCTCTTAAAATGCTGCTGAAAATTGCAGCGTATTCCAATACTGCCATTTTTAAATTACCTCTCTTCTAAATTATTTTTTGATTCCGAAAATACCTCTGAGGGTATCCTCCGTTGCCGACTGTCCGTTTCCGTCGCCGCCGATTTTCCTGGCGCCGCCGCTGTCGCCGTTCTGCGTTCCCTTGAGTGCCGGCACGTCGTCAAGCACGGCCTTCACAGCCTCGGTCAGCTTTTCGGAGTTGATGCTTCCGTCGTCGTCAACCGCGTTTTTAAAATCAGCCATTTTTATGACATAGGGAATTGACTTGACGTCAACACCCTGCTTAACCGCTTCAAAGGTTGCGTTCTTCTCAATCTCCGCCCGCAGACGTGCGCTGTTTGCGGAGGACAAGTCGCTTTGCAGCTTTGCCGCATCGGGCGTTTTCTCAGCCTTTTGCGCTTTAAATGCGTTAATTGCCCCTGCCATTTCCTCGGCTGTCAAGCCCTGCTGCTTAAAATACGACTTCAAAACCGTATCTTCGGTAACAGTCTGCTTACCTTTGATAATACTTGCAAGCTTTTCATAATCAATCTCGGGCGTTACCGCATTGTTCGGCTGTCCGCCGTCAGGCTGATTTTGTTGGTTTGGTTTATTGTTTTCTTCGCTCATAATAAAAGCTCCTTTCAGTTTTAGGGTGTCTCCCTGTGTCAGTTAGAGTGTCTCTCATTCAGTTTTGCGCGGTGTCTCCCATAGTTTAACGCCTTCGGGCATAAAAAAGCGCCTACATCTCTGCAAGCGCTTAACTGTCTGATTTTTTAGATGTTTTTGCGGACGCAATCTTTTTTACGAAGCCGAGGGCCTTCAGCTCATCTGCGCGCTTGTCATCGGCTTCATATTCATCGCCGACATCACGCAGCTTTAAATCCTC
>JAJQDK010000105.1:6074-13268 GCA_021202245.1 Clostridiales bacterium | reverse complement strand
GGATTATGCTTATCGTTACAATTCGGTGTTGAAAACAGCGGCGGTTTTGTTCGTCTTAGGCTGATTTTATTTTAAAATATATATTTTTTTAAAAAATACCTTGACAGGTGAGGTATAACGTGTTATCATAGACTTGCAAAACAGGAAAGAGGTGGAAGAAATGTCAATAACTGCGGATTTAATCCGAAGACATACCGAAACAATAATTCTTGCCAAGCTGACGGAGCGTGACAGCTACGGCTACGAAATCAACAAGGCTGTGTACAAAGCGTCAGGTCAGCGGTACGAATTAAAGGAAGCAACGCTTTATACGGCGTTTAAGCGCCTTGAGGATGCAGGCTGCATCTCATCATATTGGGGCGACCAGTCAACGGGCGCAAGAAGAAAGTATTACACGATTACAAGCGTAGGCAAAAAGGTCTATGAACAGAAAATGGCTGAATGGCTCGAGGCCAAGAAGCTCATTGACACTTTACTGAAAACCGATAACACGGAAACGGAGGTTTAATATGGAACCGATTATAAGAGATTACATTGAAAATCTCTTTTCATCTGCGCCGAGAACAAAGCAGGCGTACGAGCTGAAAGAGGAAATCATAAGAAATACCATTGACCGCTATCACGACCTTATTGACGAGGGTAAAAGCGACGGCGACGCCTACAATCAGGCGATTGCGGGCATCGGCGACATTAACGAGCTTATTGACGAGCTCAGAAGCGAGGAATGCTTCGACGGCGGCGGATTCACGGAGGTTCAGAGCACAAACGTAAGAAAGAGAAGCCGAGTTTTTCACAGCGTTGCGGCTGCATTGTACATTATGTGTATTGCGCCGTGTGTAATTGCGGGCGTATGCAGCATCATCCCCGTAATGTCGCTTGCCTTTTATATGATAAGCGCTGCAACCGGATTACTCATTTACTGCCATATGACAAGGCAAATTCCCTTTATAACCGACGAAGCTGAAAAAAAGCAATGTCAAGCTTAGGGCTGTTTTCAGATCTGTGGGAGTGGGCTTGTACATTTCCTGCATAACTCCCGTATTTTTTGTTGCCGATTTATACAGCGAATTTGCGGAAGCGGTTGCGATTATTTTTATGTTTTTAATGATTGCGGCAGCAACGGTGCTTGTGATATTGAGCAGAGGAGGAAATACATACACAAAAGCCGACGATACTATGGTGGAGAGCTTCAAGGAGTGGAACGGCCGCAAAAAGCGCACGAGCAAGCTGTACAGCATTATCACCGCAATAATTTGGGTGACGGCTGCGGTTATCTTTTTTATCCTCAATTTTGCCACGGATTTTTATGCTGTTGTAGTGTCGTGGATAATATTTTTGATTGCGTTTTCGGTGCAAAAGCTTGTGAAAGCTATATTTGATTACAGGGAGGCGGGCAAATGAAAATGTCAGCAAAAAACAGAATAATAATTTGGTCGGCTGTAAGCCTTGTCCTGGTTGCTGCGCTTATCGGCGGTATGATATTCGTAAATGATTACGGATACAGCCTGTTTGAATCTGAAATGGTTGAAGTGGGAAGCGCTGAATTTTCAGCATCGGACATTAAGTCGCTGGATATAAGCTGGGAATCCGGGCAAATTTATATTTCAAATACCTATGAAAACACTGATAAAATCACCGTGACCGAGTACTGGGACGAGGATTTGGCAGAAAAATATGACAGAGATAATTTGTATTATGACCTCAAGGACGACGGAACACTAAAAATTGAAAGCGATTCATCATTTTACTATAGCTTAATCGGCTTAAAGACCGAGGAAAAGAATTTGAAAATTCAAATCCCCTATGGTACGGAGCTGGATTCGCTTAATATAGATGCAGGCAATTCATATGTGAGCGTCAGCGGCATAAAGAGCGGCAGTCTTGATGTAGAGGGTACGGCGAACGATGCGGAAATTACCGATGTCTATGCCGATACGCTCAATATAGAAACCGTGAGCGGCGATATTACGCTGACCGGCGGAAAGTATGATGAAATTCGCACGGAAACCGTTTCAGGCGGATGCTGGGTGCAGTCGGAAAGCCGTATAATTGAGTGTTCAGATGTTTCGGGCAATATTTATACAGCCTGCGGCAGAATGACCGAAAAGCTGGATGCCGAAAATGTAAGCGGAAGCGTAGAGTGCACAATTTCCGATCTTGTCAGCGGATATACGGTCAATATGTCAACCGTAAGCGGAAACACGGACTGCAATTACAACAATGCGAAGTCCGAAAACGGAAGTGTTGTTTCCGGGGACGGTTCCGCGCAAATTGATATAGTAACCGTAAGCGGAGATATAAGTATTCAGGAAACAGATTATGATGAATATGCCGAAGAGGGAACACCGCTTGATATTGACATATCCACGGCGGACGAGGTGAATATTGAGTATAACGATACATTCATCAGTTCGGGGGATGAGGAATATTACATAGATTCCGGAGAAACAGAGAAAGCAGGCGATTTCAGCGGATTCCTTGAGGATTTAAGCGAGCTGATTGAGGACAGTGAGGTAACCTATGATTGCTATGATTACTATTACGCCTGCAGCGTGGAGCTGATAAATTATTCGGCAGACGGCGAAACGGACACGTACACCTCCGTTTACTTTATGAAAAGCTGCATAGAGGTGTATTCCGACAACCATGCAGAGAGCGCTTACTACTGCTTTGACGGCTACGATTTAAAAAATGTTTTGAATCTGTTTGAAAGCTACTTCGGCGATATAGTTTCCTATGACGACGGGGACGATGCGGAGGAAACGGATGAAACGGAAGCAGTCGAGCAAGGCGCAACGACTGAAAGCACAGACAGCACAAGCTCAGCCGCACAAAGTACAACGGTAAAAAGTACAGACAGCGCAAGCTCAGCCACGCAAAGTACAACGGTGAAAAGCACCGTAAAAGCCGATTCGGCTGATTGATAATTGAAAAGCCATGCAAAACGGGCCGGCAATCGCCGACCCGTTTTCGGTGTATTTAAGCCTAATCCGCAAAAGTCCCCCCCGCCTCTGTAGTCAGCGGGAGCAATCGTTGTTGCGAGATTAAGCAAGCTTATCTGCGGCTCAGGTAAAATCGTCTGCCCATAATTTCAGTTCGCTTTCCTTGGCGTTTGAAGCAAATCTTTTTCCGTCCTTTAAAATCGCTCCCTTGCAGGATGGCTTCAGATAATCGTTGGTTTTTCCCATATTACTGCTGCCCGAGGTAGCAAAGGGAATTACGGTTTTTCCGAACAAGTCATACTGCTCCAAAAATGTGTTGATTACAGTCGGAGCAACATACCACCAAATAGGAAAACCGACAAAGACAGTATCGTACTGTCCCATATTTTCAACCCTGCCTGCAACGGCGGGACGGCTGCTTTTATCTTCCGTCTCAATACTGCTGCGGCTGCTTTTGCTGTGCCAATCCAGGTCATCCGGGGTGTACGGCTGAGCAGGCTGTATTTCGTACAGGTCGGCGCCGATTGCAGCTGCCAGGCTCTCGGCAAGTCTTTTTGTTGTTCCGGTTGCGCTGAAATATGCGACTAATTTTTTGCTCATAATCAATTCTCCTTTTTTTATTTCACAGAGCCGCAATATGCTTAACTTACGGCTTTCTGCCTGATTCTATTATAGCATAATTACATTTCCGTACAACACGATTTTAGATAAAATCGGCATAAAAGTGAAACAGAACCGACGGTGAAGTCGGCTCTGTTTCGGAGAGAGTATATTTTAAGAAGAAAGATTTAACAAAACTTCGTAGCTATTGTAGTTTGTGATTTATAATAATGAATTCTATTTATTGCGGTTACATTATGAATAAGAATACGACGGGCACAAATCCATATTGTAAACCATATTGTTTTTGGCTACCATCGAAATAGGTACGAACGGAGCCATTCTGTTGAACATAACGAGAAAACTGTCGTCGCCCCCGTCGTGCATCCCCGTTACAATTCGCTGTACGTTATTTTCTTTTGCAAACTGCGCAGCTGCCTTTGCGGCGTCATTGTCAAAAAGAATTGTCATATCGGCTCCCGATTCCTTTGAAACAGCGTAAAGGTATTCAATGCGGTCGCTCACGTTTGAGTAATTTTTCATTGGCTTCAGTACGCTTAATACTCTAAGCTCGCAGTCCGTGTCATCGGCAATTCTTTTTGCCGTTTTAATGATGCGGTCGCAGTCGTACTGATCGGTTACGCAAGCAAGCACCGACGGTGTTTTTTCAATCATCGCGTTGTCACCTCCTTTGTTTATCGTGATTACATAATACTCGGTGTTTATGAAAGAAAAATATTGTTACTGTGAAATTATGGTGAAATATTCCCGAAAAGCAATAAAAGCGTAAAATAAAATTTGAAAATCGCTTGCGAGTATTCGAGAGTAAACACGAAAAAATCAATGAATAATAAAGATTGCCGAGAGGTAAATTAAAATTTTTCAAAAAAGTGTTGACTTTCTTGATTTGCTGTACTATAATTTTTAATGCAACTTAATTAATGATTTATAGGAGGAACAGATATGTCAACATATTTAGCTAAGAAAAGCGAAGTTGAACGCAGCTGGTATGTAATTGATGCGGCAGGCAAGCCTCTCGGACGTGTAGCGGCTCAGGCAGCCACTCTTTTAAGAGGAAAGCACAAGCCCACCTTTACACCCAACGTAGACTGCGGCGACCACGTAATTATCATCAATTGTAAGGATGCTGTTTTAACAGGCAACAAGCTTTCTCAGAAGAAATGGCAGCGCCACACAGGTTACATCGGTCATCTTAAAGAAACAGGTTACGATACTCTTATGGCTACAAGACCTACCAAGGCTATGGAGCTTGCAGTTAAGGGTATGCTTCCCAAAAACACACTCGGCAGAGCGGCTCTTTTGAGATTAAGGCTCTTTGAGGGTGCAGAACACAATCATCAGGCTCAGAAGCCCGAATTGATTGAAGCTTAAAGAAGGAGGCAGACATAATGTACGATAAGACACCTTATTTTTACGGAACAGGCAGAAGAAAAAGCTCTGTAGCAAGAGTAAGACTTTACCAGGGAACAGGAAAAATCACTATCAACGACCGTGACATCGACGATTATTTCGGACTTGAAACACTTAAGCTCATCGTAAGACAGCCCCTCGCTCTCACAGAAACAGACGAAAAGTTTGACATAGTATGCAGAGTTTCGGGCGGCGGCGTTACAGGCCAGGCAGGCGCTATTCGCCACGGCGGTTCAAGAGCGCTTCTTCAGTATGATTCGGAGAACCTCCGTTCCAAGCTCAAGAAGGCAGGCTTCTTAACTCGTGACCCGAGAATGAAAGAGCGTAAGAAATACGGTCTTAAAGCAGCTCGTAGAGCGCCTCAGTTCAGCAAGAGATAATTTCATTATCCCTTTTCGACACTTCGGGTCCTCGCAGCAAAGCTGCTGCGGCGGAGCTAAAAATATTCCACCGGAATATTTTCTTAACGCTCCTACAGTTCTCAAAGAGATAATTTCATCATCTCTTTTCGATACTTCGGGTCCTCGCAGCAAAGCTGCTGCAAATTTTGCGACTTGGATTATTTAAAGCCTCGGAGATTTTATCCTCCGGGGCTTTTTTGTTTGCAGCCTTGAAAATCAACGCAGAAATGAACACTGCCGCTGTCTTATACGGACAGCGGCAGTGTTCATTAGGGGTATGTTCTCAGGATCTGTCCTGAGATGAAGAAGAAATGTAAAAAATGTAGTTAATCACTGTTTAAAAGCTTTTTCTTGTACTGAGCGGGAGTGCAATCATAAATTCTCTTGCACTGCGTGATAAACGATTTAACGTTTGCAAAGCCGTTTTCGATGGCGGCGGAAGAAACTGTTGAATTTTTCGTCAGCATATCCTGAATTGCGTTTTCAAGACGAAGATTTGCGAGATATTCCGAGAAGCTCACCTGAGTTACATTCTTAAAATACTTTGAAAAGTACGAGGGCGAGAGATTTACAATAGAAGCAATCTCATTTAGCGGAATTTCACGCTTGAAGTTTTCGTTGATATACGCAATAGCGGTTTTAGCGTAAGAGAAGTCGCGCTTGGGAATAATCAGTGAGTTTGACCCTCTTCTCGGGCAGATGCAGTATTTCATCAGCAGGTAGTAAATCTTGTTTACGCAGGAAATCTGCATAAGCGGTGCATAATCATCGGTAGCCTTGTTGATTTTGGTAAGCTCGGTTACCACTTCAATGATTTTTGCTTTGCCTTCGGGTCTGTTTTCAACATCAAAAATAACACTGTCAAGGGGACGACAGAACATACGCATATATTCATAAGAAAGCTGTATACAAATAAGATTCACGGTTGTGCCGAGAACAGGACGAACAAGGTGTACGTCCTCACTGCTAAAGAAGAGGATTTCTCCCTTCTCAATAATCAGCGATTCACCGTTTCTGTTACACTCGGCGGCGCCGTCGGTAACATAAACCAGCTCCGGTTCACGGTGCCAGTGCAGCTCGGTTTTATGGGTTTCGGAGGATAAATTAAGATTCATTATTTTCGCAGGGATGTTTTTGTCATAATTTATGATTTCATACTTATAGTTCAAAATTGTCACCTCTTAATAATGTTGTTGCAATAAATGCGAATTTGTTGTATAATAATATAAGTATATACGGTTTATTGTCGTAAATATATGGAAAATTGTTTTAACTTTATGTACTTTTGTTGCGAGGAACAGTTATGGATTATAATTTTGCTCATGGGGCATTTGATTGTTTGTGTGTAAATAATGGCAAACATTCGCCTAATAACAAATATGAACGCAAAATTGATAATAATACTTACCTCATCTGCTATGTAACCGGGGGCAAGGGCAGAATTATTACGGACGAAAAGGAAATTGAGTTGAAACGGGGTTATTCGTTTTTGATTTATCCCTTCTTTGAAGCTCGTATCGAAGAGGACACGAAAAATCCTCTTGAATACAGCTGGGTTGAATTCAAGGGCCTTGAGGCGGCGTGGATAATTACGCAGACAATGTTTACACGCAAAAATCCTGTGCTGAAGAAAATGCCGGTAAAAAGCTTTGCGGAGCATTTTAACGTAATTTGCGGAGAAAACAAGTCGGCTTATGAGCAGTGCAGAACAAATGCCAAGCTGCTTTTGCTGCTTTCGTTTTATCTTGAGTATTTTCCGCAAAAGCCCGTGAAAAAGAATCAGTACGTCGGTGCTGCCCGGGAATACATTGACAATAATT
>JAJQDK010000105.1:0-6064 GCA_021202245.1 Clostridiales bacterium | reverse complement strand
AATAATTATTTCGATTCCGAATCTACTGTAAAAAGGGGTGCCGACCACGTAAAGGTTGACAGAACCTATCTCTTCAGGCTCTTTAAAAAGGAAACCGGTTCTTCTATTATAGATTACATAAACAACAAGAAAATTTCAAAGGCGGTTGTAATGCTGAGCGATGAAAGCGTATCGGTAAAGGATATTTCCGTTGCCATAGGATTTACCGACCAGATGTATTTTTCAAAGGTTTTCAAAAAGATTAAGGGAGTAACTCCCACCGAATATCGCAAAAGCTGCACCAAGGTGTATCGCTTGCCGTAGGTGAACTTTTTGCGTTCGGGCGTCGAAAAATTCCATTTGATATTTTAGATTCAGCCTGCATTCCTGTCGTAAGGACGGGGGGTGCAGTTTTTTTGAGCTAAAAAAATAAAAGTATTGACAGAATATTTTAGATAGCTTATACTAAAAATAAACAAAGACCACAATTGTTTTAGGAGAAAAACTATGGATAAAAAAGCCTTAAATAATATTGCCTGCGGTTTGTTTGTTTTGACTGCAAGAGACGGCGCAAAGCAAAACGGATGTATAATCAACACCGTAATGCAGGTTACCTCGGCTCCGCTCAAAATATCAATAACGGTGAACAAGTCAAATTTCACAGCCGATATAATAAAGAAAACAGGATTGTTTAATGTCAGCTGTATAGACGAAAGCGCCGAGTTTCCGCTTTTTAAGAGGTTCGGATTTGCAAGCGGCCGAGATACCGACAAGTTTTCCGATTACGGCGATTACAAAACAGCAGCCAACGGTATACATTATATATGTAAAAATGTAAATGCGTTTATTTCGGCAAAGGTGCTTGATGTTGTCGACGTCGGCTCGCATTATATGTTTATTGCCGAGGTTACGGATGCGGAGGTTTTGTCCGACGCTGCGAGCGCCACGTATTCCTATTATCATCAGAATATTAAGCCCAAACCGCAAAAGCCTGAGGACGAGGGCAAAAAGACCCGCTGGGTTTGCAAAATATGCGGTTATATATATGAAGGCGACGCTCTGCCGGATGATTTTGTGTGCCCAATATGCAAGCACCCTGCATCCGATTTTGAAAAGATGTAAAAAAGCTGTCTATACTATATATAGATAAATAAATTTAAAAAGGAGATTTTATTATGGACTTAAAAGGCTCAAAAACCGAAAAAAATCTTGAGGCTGCCTTTGCAGGCGAATCAATGGCACGTTGTAAATACACATACTTTGCCTCCAAGGCAAAAAAAGACGGCTACGTTCAAATTGCCGACATTTTTGAGGAAACGGCAAATAATGAAAAAGAACATGCAAAAATGTGGTTCAAGCTTCTCAATAACGGTATCGGCACAACGGAGGAAAATCTCACGGCGGCAGCAGCCGGTGAGAATTACGAGTGGACGGATATGTATCCCGAATTTGCCAAGGATGCAAGAGAAGAGGGCTTTGACTACATTGCGGACTTGTTCGACAAGGTTGCCGAGGTTGAAAAGCACCACGAGGAGCGCTACCAAAAGCTGCTTGACAATGTAAAGGGCGATTTGGTATTTTCAAAGGACGGAGATGTTATTTGGCAGTGCATCAACTGCGGTCATATCTGTGTAGGCAAAAAGGCTCCCGAGGTTTGCCCTGTTTGCGCTCATCCGCAAAGCTATTTTCAGATTAAACCCGAAAATTATTAACCTGCGTCGGATCATCCCGACCCGTAATTCCAAAAGGCGAAGGCGTTTTGTCGGGCAGAAGCCGTAATGCCGTAGGATTGGCGGCAGGCACTGCCCGCACACGCCTGTTTCACTTATTACAAAAGAATTAAGAAATCAGGACCTCCCGATTTGGGAGGTCCTTTTTTGCGTATAAAGAAATAAAGAAAATATGGCAAAATATTGCGTTATTCGGAGGTAAAATTTGAAAAAATCAAGCAAAAAGAGCTAAATATTGCTCTTGTAATATTTTTGTAATCAGTGACATATATTTATTACAAAAGGATTACAAATGATAACAAATGAATTTCTTGCAAATTGCATACTTTTTTGCAAGAAAAAAAGTAAAATCAGCCTGAAAAATAATGCTCAGAAAGAAATTTATCCAATTTGTTTGTGGAGTTTGCACAAAAACTAAGTTTGTAATTAGGTTGACATAACTAAAAAACACGTTTATAATGCCGAATGTGCAAAAGAGAAATTGCAAAAATCCTGCAAAATCATTTTTGTGCGGAAGGTAAATGAATAAAAACATATGCAGAAAAGGAGTAAAAACCAATGGAAATTAAAGCAGAAAAACAGCGCCTTGCAAGAACCACCGGCGCGTTAGTACTTGCTGCAGCGATTATCCTCGGCTCTGTAGTAACAGTTACTGCCGCTACCGCAACGGACAGCAGCAGAGAAACAAACCAGAACTCAGCTAATGCAATGAAGATGGACAGCAAAATTCAGTTTGAATTGCCCAACGGCGATATGTTGATTGGCGAGGATACCGGTTTTGATACGTCGCTCAATGTTTTTAAGGCACGCAAGATAACCGTAGACAACTGCGGTGAGGAAATAACCGTAATGCTTGCCAAGGGCACGGTTGCCGATGTGCTTAATAAAGCGAGAATTGAAATTGACGACAGCAAAATCGTAGTACCGTCCGAAGAATCCGAAATCACGGAAGATACAAAAATTACAATCAGCAATGCAGTTAATATCAGCGTAACGGCTGACGGCGAATCAAACGAGGTTTCGGTGCCCGAAGGAAATGTTGTAGACTCGCTCAACAGCGCAGGCTACGATATTGACGACAACGACGTTCTCAGCATCTCAAGGGACAGCGATGTTTGGGACGGAATGAAGGTAAAAATTCAGAGAGTAACATACAAGGAAGAAACAACAACCGAAAAAATCAAATACGACAGCGTAACCAAAAAATCCGATAAGCTGGCGCTCGGCAAAACCAAGGTGCAAGCCGAGGGCGAGGACGGAGAAAAGCTTATTACCGAAAAACGCAAGTACGTTGACGGCAAAAAGGTTTCGAGCGAGGTTGTTGAAAGCAAGGTAGTAAAAGAGCCTGTTGACGAAATAACGCTTGTCGGCACAGCCGGCACAAGCTCAGCCGGCACTTCGGCTTCCGGCAGCAGCTCAGACTCAGCCAAAGCAACGGGAACCTTTACCGACCAAAACGGAAACGTGGTTGAATACAGCCGCGTGGTTACCGGCTCAGGTACAGCCTACACCGCTTCTGCAGGAGCGCTCACCGCAACAGGTGTTGCCGCTTATTACGGCGGCGTAGCGGTAAATCCCAATGTAATCCCCTACGGCTCAAAGCTTTATATCGAGTCAACGGACGGCAGCGTGGTTTACGGTTATGCAACCGCTGTCGATACAGGCGGAGCGCTTATGTCAGGCTCGGCAGTCGTTGACTGCTTCTACAACACATATGCCGAGTGCGTAAGCTTCGGCAGACACAACGTAAACGTATATGTGTTAAGCTGCTAAATACCGCAATCTTACGGACAGGTGTGCATATGAACCTGTCCGTTTTTGTTTTGCAGAGCTTCAAATAAGCTGATTGCCTCAAGTTATTATTCAAAAAATATTGATTTATCCGAGATAATGAGTTATAATAAACCTTGATATTCAGCTTTGACTGCATATAAATACGATTTTATACGGTCACGGCGATTTGCTCAGTTAAAAATCTACTTGGCGTTGCTGCCGAAAGGAATAGTTTTATGAAAAAATTTTTTGCTGCTGTTTTATGCACGGCTTTGATTGCAGCCGTTGCTTCGGGCTGCGGATATTCAGATGCGTTGAATACACAAACCACTACTGCTTCGGCAACATCATCGGCAGATGCTTCAACCGAAGACACTGCGCAGGAAACGGATGTTAAGGCTTCGGATTTTGACGACAGCTTTGACGGATTGTGCGAATATTTTGCGGAACTCGGATACATTGATCCCGACGGCACCGTAACCGAGATGGATGCTTCGCTTATCGGGGCGCAGCAGGGCAATAAATACACAAGCGGCAAGCTTACGGTTGAGCTTTATGTTTACGATACGGACAATCTCAACGATACCGCTGATGAAATTATCGAATCGGTCAAAAACGACGGGACCTTTACGATTCTTGACCTCAGCCCTGTTACGGCATATCTTTCCGATAACGGAAAATATCTTATGATTTATACCGACAGCGATATTGACGATGATGATCCCGACTAAACCTCACACTATTATATTGAGCGTGATGTGGGTGTGAAATATTTCAAGTCTTTTCATAAATAAATTACACACCGGGTTCAAGCTTCCCCTATTTAATCCAAGCCGCAAAAGAACGCTGCTAAAAAAGTAAAAAATACAGACCGTTTCAGTTTTAAACGAAACGGTCTGTTTGTATTTTCCTGCAGTGTACCCTGTTTGAATAAAATTTTGCCGAACTACCGTCTTTTGCGCCGTAAGCCTAAAAGCTTTAAATAGCAAAGCGGAACAAATTTTTTATGTCGGTTAACGCCTTAAATTTTTTCCGCAGTTACCGCAGAACAGCGTGTTCGACGGACATTCGCTTCCGCATTCGGGACATACGATTGTTTGCGGGCAGTCGGAGCCCTTTTGAGGATGTTTTTGTTTTGCGTAAGAATTTCGGGAATTATTATTTTGATTTGCATACGGATTCTGTGTAATGTAAGGATTGGGTTCGGCAGCATCGGCTGAACCTTCAGACGCCTGATATTCATCGGCAAGGGCAGCTTGCTGTGAAGCGTCGGTTTGAGCGCCGAATACAGGCTGCGGTTCAAAGCTTAACGGGTGAGTGGGGCTTACAAATTCAGGTACATTATCCGAGGAAATTTGTACCGCTCTGTCAGTCGGGCTGTCATTGACCGCGCGGCTTCCGCTTTTTATTGATTCGCTGAGACCCTTTATATATCTGTTATAAGAAAAGCCGAATACCGAAAGCATAACGGAAACAATCAGCTTCAAAAGCTCAGAAACGGAGCTTATATAAATATTGTATGAGGTGTAGCCCGATAACAAATCTCCGGAAATATCAAAATCGCCCGATCCCGATACGTAGAACAGCGCATTGCTAAGATTGTTTATCATATCCGGATAAAATGTCAGATAGGAAATGATTAAAGCAAGCGAGGTGAGCGCAAGCAAAAGAGAGGTTATCCCGAAAAATACGGCTCCTCTTTTATACAGATAAATAGAGCTTTGGCTTTTTTGAATGAACCGATTAAAACAAGCATAGCGGACGACTGCAAAATTGATATTATTACACTCGGCAGAACATATGCGGAGATAAAAGTCACAAATTCCGACAAAGCAACATCTAAGCCGATAAGGGAAGAAAATGCAGCGGCAATTAAAAATATAATTAAGCAGAGCCAGAGAAGCACAATCTCGATAACAGCCGGCACCCAAAGGAGATTTAACGCCGCTTTGAATGACACATTATCCTTTCGGCTTCTGCCGAGAAACCAAAGCATAAAAAATCCGATAATTGTCATAGCGGAAAGTATATCGAACGAAGCAAAGGCGGTGCCTTGAGAGATTGAGTCAAAGATACTTGCGGCAAAATTGAAAATCCATGCAGCAGTACAGGCAATCGCAATTAACAAAGTGATTTTTTTGGCGAAAAAGCGTTTAATTACTCCGGCATTGCGCATATAAGGATTTATTTGATTGTAATTGTTCATAAAAACCTCCGTAAGCTGTGTTTAATACAGAGAAAAATTCTCTTCTATTAGTTTATTTTATTTAGTTTATTTTATAATATCAAAGCCTAAAAGACAATAGCAAATTTGAAATTATTTGAAGTGAGCATACAATATATTGTGTTTTAAAGCGGGTGAAAATCGAAAAAAATACAAGCTTTAAAAATTTTTAAATTTTTTTAAAAAAAGGCTTGACATTTTACGACAAAGCTCTTATAATAAATAATGTTCCGCGCAAGAAAAGAGCTTATAAAGTGTGTGTAACATAACTAAAGATAGGCTGCTTTAATTGTGCAAAGTGAACATAGGACCTTGAAAATTAAACAACGAGAATAGAAAGAAACCCGTAATGACTTTG
>JAJQDK010000111.1 GCA_021202245.1 Clostridiales bacterium | reverse complement strand
TTAATGATTTCATACTGGTCGGCTGTGAGGTTGCTGAGATGACTTGTAATTTTTCTGGACTTGGAGTGGGTAGCGGCAAAGGGTAAATTTGTTAAGCTGCAAACATCATAAAACAGCTTATCGCTCGAATGAGAAATATCAATAACTATTTTGTATTTTTCCATTTCTCGTACGACATTTCTCCCAAACGCAGTAATCCCATTCGGATTGTCTGCATTCGCCCCGTCGCCCGTGTCATTATGCCCATTCCAAGTCAGCGTCATCATTCTAACGCCCATATCAGAAAATTTTTTACATTTTCAATTTTGCCGTTAAGCGCAAGAGAATTTTCAACAGTAAAGAAAGCTGTATTTTGATTAGCATAAAACATTTCGGAAAGGTTATTATTATTTAAGAGAATAATGTTGTGTTTTTGACATTCTTCAGTCAACCGTTCATATGCAGAATAAAAAAACTTTTCAGCTTTATCACCGCTCAATTTATCAGGCAGCCACACAGCATAGCATTGCAGCTTCCTATCATATTTGTTTTTGTTCAGCTTAGTTTCAAGTGAAGAATCATCAAGTGAAATGTTGCTGATAACTGATTTGTAAAGCGCATCGCAATGTAAATCAATAAGGTGCATAATCGCCCTCCTGCTTAAAAGCATTTTTTATATAGTTGATGCTAATCAGTTTTAGATTATCACTGTTGACAAATACTTCGCAAACATCAAATCTGCAATATACATCTAATCTGTTCTCAGCCAAATATGCGGCAGCGGTTTTTATTATTCTCTTTTGCTTCCGCTTGTCAACAGCGTCAACCGGAGAGGTCATTGGATTTTCGTGGCGTGTTTTTACCTCGACAAAGATAATATATTCTTTATCCTTAGCTATTATATCAATCTCTCCGTATTTTTTGCTGTAATTGCGTTCGAGAATTTTGTATTTTTTCTTTTTCAGAAATTTAACAGCGTAGCTTTCGCCTTTATTTCCGATTTCCTTAGCAGTAAACATTTTATTATTTCAAAATATTTTTTAAAAAGCTCATACGATGATAAGGGCAGGGGCCGTATTCCTTCAACGCTTCAATATGCGCCTTTGTACCGTAGCCCTTATGCTTATCAAAGCGATACTGCGGATATTCTTTTGCGTACTCATAAAGGAGTCGGTCTCTTGAAACCTTTGCGAGTATGGACGCACTTGCAACAGACATAGATTTTGCATCGCCCTTGATTATATATTCACACGGTATTTCAAGATCGGGAACCCTGTTGCCGTCAATCATAGCGTAATCGGACTTTACATCAAGATTTTCAACCGCTCTTTTCATTGCAAGCATGGTAGCGTTCAAAATATTCATCTCTTCAATTTCATCAACGCTCGCAAATGCAATACTGTATGAAACTGCGATTTCTTTTATAACGTCAAATAAAGCTTCTCGCTTTTTCTCTGACAATTTTTTTGAATCATTCACGCCGTCAATCATTGTGTCCGGAGGCAATATTACAGCTGCGGCGCAGACAGGTCCTGCAAGGGGACCTCTTCCCGCTTCATCCACACCGCAGATTGCGCAGTACCCTTTTTGCGCTGCCGATTGTTCGTATTCAAGCCAATTCATATAATCCCTCCGTTGTTACGGCATTTCTATCGTTATTCTGCCGAGCTTTGCGCTTCTAAATTCATCAAGCAGCATAATTGCAGCTCTTTCGGTGTCAATTTCGCCGCCTGATATAAGCATACCTCTTTTTTTGCCTATAATATTGAGAAGCTCGTATGAGTCAATTTCATTTAAATCTGTATTTTCAAGCTTAAACCGTGCAATAAAATCCTTTGGGCGCAGCTCCTTTAAAAAATCAAGCAGACGAACTGTCAACAGCTCGGTATCGAGTATTTGGTCTTTTACTGCGCCTGTGAAGGCAAGATGCTCGCCGACAATTTTATCGTCAAATTTAGGCCATAAAACACCCGGAGTATCAAGCATTTCAAGATTTTTAGCTATAGTATACCATTGATTGCCCCTTGTGACACCCGGTCTGTCCTCCACTTTTGCCCTATTCTGCTTGGCGATACGATTTATAAACGAAGACTTGCCGACGTTAGGAATACCGACTATCATTATTCTCAAGGTAGGATTTACCATACCCTTTGCTTTTAGATTTTCAAGGCGCTTGCTAAGCACCATATTAACGGAAGGGGCAAACCTGTTAAGACCGTAACCGCTCTTGCAGTCCACGGCAATTGCTGTAATACCCTCGTTTTTAAAATGCTCTATCCACTTTTTTGTTGCGTTCTGATTTGCCATATCGCATTTATTCAGTAAAATTACTCTCGGTTTATTTTGAATAATTTTATTTATATCGGGGTTACGGCTGCTGACCGGAATTCTTGCATCTATTATCTCAGCCACCGCATCGACAAGCTTAAGACTCGACTGAATTTGTCTTTTGGTTTTTGTCATATGACCGGGAAACCATTGAATATTTTGCATTTCACTCATATAAAAACGTCCTTTTCCGTTATAGCTCTGATTAAAAGAAAAGCTTATCTCTAATATAAAACAGAAATAAGCTTAACACAACAAATTTTTAAAAAAATTAAAAAGCAAATTATCAATAAAGATAACCGAAGTGGTTAAAGGGAAAAACAACAAACTGAGCTTTTCCGATTACATTTTCAACATCAATCAATCCTATTTCGGTGCTGCGGCTGTCCATTGAAGCCCGCCTGTTATCTCCCATTACAAAAATCTTTCCCTCGGGAACAACATCGGGAATTTCATTATCGCCTACGTTTCCTTCAAAGGTAGAATCATCAATATATACCTCGTCAAGCACAACGCCGTCAACAATAATTCTGTCATTTTCATAGTCAAGCTCAATTGACTGACCCTCGGTTGCTATAACTCGTTTTATAATGGGCTTTGAATATTCTGCGCCGTGAGAAATAACAATAATATCATTATTATGCGGTTCATAAAACAGATTGGTTACGACTACCTTATCGTTGCTTGTCAAAGTATCGTTCATTGACGAACCCTCTACATTAACAAGCCTGAAAAGGAAAATAATGCATAATAAAATAATCGAAAATGCGAACAAAACGCATCTTACCCAATCGTATACATTTGATGCTACGCCTTCGGATCTTGTTGTCACAAATTTTTTAACACCGTCGTTGCTTTCTTTTTTCTTCTCATACAGCTCCGGACTGATTTCCGATGTGAGGTTTATCCCCTCAACATCCGCATCTTCAGTAATATTATCTTCATATGTAATGTTATCTGTGTTGTTTTCACTCAATTCATTCACCTGCTGAAATTTACAACTTTATACTGTTTTTTTATATAAATAAAGCAAAAGGGACTTTTAAAGTCCCCTTTAAACTTAAATATCAGAGAATTACTTGCGAATCTGCTCTTTAACCTTAGCAGCCTTACCGACTCTGTCACGCAGATAATAGAGCTTGCTTCTGCGAACTTTACCGTAACGAACAACCTGTACATCTTTTACGTTAGGTGAATGAAGCGGGAAAACTCTTTCAACACCTACGCCGTAAGCTACACGTCTTACAGTAAATGTTTCAGCCACACCGCTGCCTCTTTTGGCAATAACAGTGCCCTCAAACATCTGAATTCTTTCTCTTTCGCCTTCGCGAATGTTTACCGATACCTTTACAGTATCGCCGATGCCGAACTCGGGAGTTGTATCCTTTACAGAGTCAGCAGCAATCAGTTTCAATGCGTCCATTTTATCCTCCTAATTATTCTCGATATTCATACCTGAAAAGGCAGAGGACTATCAAATTCAAAATGACGGTAGAACCGTTATTTGACCTCGTCGAGAGTACCGACGGTTCAAATGCTTATATATAATATCATAAAAAGAAATATAATGCAAGCCTTTTTTTAAAATTAAAAATATTATTTGCTTAAATATTCAAGCTTTTGCAAATATTTTTTAAAGTAGTCGGGCAAATCGGAATCAAATTCCATATATTTATTTGATTTCGGATGAATAAAGCCTATTTTTTTAGCATGAAGGCACTGACCCTCAAAGGCTGTTTTTTCTTTTTTCAGACCATATACCTTATCACCCGACACAGGGTGACCGATATATGCCATATGAACACGAATTTGATGCGTCCTGCCGGTTTCAAGCCTGCATTTTATATGAGTGTATCCATTATAGCGTTTAATTACGGAATAGTGAGTAACAGCATTTTTACTGTTTTTTGAAATAACGCACATTTTCTTGCGGTCATTTGGATTGCGTCCTATGGGAGCATCAACGGTACCGCAGTCATCCTTAAGATTTCCGAACACTACGGCTTCATACTCTCGTGTGAAGGTATGCTCTTTAATTTGCTCGGCAAGAAAGGCGTGGGCATAATCATTTTTCGCCACAATAAGCAAACCGCTTGTATCTTTATCAATTCTGTGAACTATACCGGGTCGCATAACACCGTTGATGCCGGAAAGACTATCCTTGCAATGATAAAGCAGGGCGTTTACAAGCGTTTTTTCGTAATTCCCGACAGCAGGATGAACCACCATTCCCTTGGGTTTATTTACAACAAGCAAATATTTATCCTCATAAACGATATCAAGGGGAATATTTTCGGCTTTTGCTTCATATGCAATCGGATCCGGAATTTTAACTTCAATAATATCTCCGGACTTTAGTTTATAATTCTTAGCCGCGGCATTGCCGTTTACAAGTACATTTTCCTTTTCAATCAGATTGGCTGCAGCAGATCTTGAAAGCCCGATATTGCACTCAGATGTAAACTTATCAATTCTTACACCGTCAGTTTCACAAGTAAATTTATATTCAGTCATCTTTCTTTTTTACCTTTTTGGAATCGGAAGAAATAAAATCAGAGAAAAACAAAATATAAATTATCAGCATAACCGTGCCTATTGTAATGCAGTAATCCGCAAAATTGCAGACAGGAGCAAAAAGCGAAAGGCTAAGATAGTCAATAACATATCCGTACATTATTCTGTCAATAAGATTTCCTATTCCTCCGCCTATAATCAATGCAGCACAAATATAAAAAAATCTGCTTTTGGGACGTTTCCTAAACATTATAAAAATAATAACAAGCAAAAGAATTGATGTTAAAGCTACAAAAATCCATCGCATATCCGAAAACATTCCGAAGGCAACGCCGTCGTTCTCAACATAAGTGAGGTTTAAAAGATTGTCTATAACCGTAATTGTTCCGACAGGCTCAAGATATACGGATACAAAATATTTAATTATCTGATCAATAACAGCAAGTATGACACCGAGTGCCAAGGCAACAAAAGGCATAAACCCTCCAAAGATATAAATCGGTGTGCAAAAAATCACACCGATTTATTTATATGATAAAATCAAAACTATTTTAATATTTCACAGCAGCGGGCGCAAAGAGTAGGATGCTCAGGATTGCTTCCGACTGTTTTGCTTATAGCCCAGCAACGCTCGCATTTATCGCCCACAGCCTTATTAACCGTGATATCAAGCTCTCCGCCGTTATCAATAATTTCAACGTTTGAAACTATTAAAGCAGCGCACAATTCGGGCTCGGCATTCTTCAAAAATTCAAGCTTCTTACCGCCTGCGGCAATCGTGATTGAGGCTTCAAGCGAGCTTTTAATTGTTTTATCCTTAATAAACGGCTCCATAACCTTTTTAATATCATCTCTGAGTTCGTGAATTTCGTCCCAGAAGGCCATAAATTCATCGTCTACGGACAAATTAAGCTTTTTAGGCATTTCATTGTATATAATGTGTTCGGCTTTATCATTTGAAGAATGAGGCATATATCTCCAGATTTCATCAGAAGTATATGCAAAAATAGGAGCAATCATTCTTGTCATTGCATCAAGAATAAGATAGATGGTTGTCTGAGCGGTTCTGCGCGCCCTGCTGTCCGCCTTTTCGGTATAGAGTCTATCCTTAAGAACGTCAAGATAGAAATTAGACATATCTACAACACAGAAGTTATGAATACTGTGATAAACAATGTGGAACTCGTATTTATCGTAGGATTCAGTAACCTTATCAATGAGGCTGTTAAGCTTGGCAAGAGCCCATTTGTCAATAGGCATAACATCGTCAAGCGGAACCATATCGGTGTCGGGATTAAAGTCGGAAAGATTTCCGAGAATATATCTTGCGGTGTTTCTGATTTTTCTGTAAGCCTCGGAAAGCTGTTTAAGAATATCCTGAGAAATTCTTATATCGGCATGATAGTCGGAGGAAGCAACCCACAAACGAAGTACGTCGGCACCGTATTGGTCAATAACCTCCTGCGGGTCGATACCGTTGCCGAGTGATTTATGCATTACTCGGCCCTTGCCGTCAACAACCCATCCGTGAGTAAGCACTGCCTTATACGGCGCTGTGCCCATCGTGGCTACAGAGGTAAGAAGAGATGATTGAAACCAACCTCTGTACTGGTCTGCACCTTCAAGATAGAGGTCAGCGGGCCATTTTAAATCAGGACGTTTTTTAAGAACGGCTGCATGAGATGAACCGCTGTCAAACCAAACATCCATAATATCTTTTTCTTTTGTAAACGAAGAACATCCGCATTTTTTACATTTTGCACCTTTGGGCAAAATATCGGATGCTTCGTGAGTAAACCAAGCATTGGAGCCCTCTTGTTCAAACAAATCCGCAACTGCAAGCATTGCTTCCTTATCAATCATCGGTTCTCCGCAGTCAGCGCAATAGAAAATCGGAATCGGTACGCCCCATTTACGCTGGCGTGAAATACACCAATCCTTTCTTTCCTTAACCATCGAAGTTATTCTGTCCTTGCCCCATCCGGGAATCCATTCAACCTCTTCAATCGCCTTTACGGCATCGTCCTTAAAGTCGTCAACGGAACAGAACCACTGATCGGTTGCACGGAAAAGCACCGGCTGTTTGCATCTCCAGCAGTGCGGATATTGGTGAATAATCTTTTTAAGAGCAAACAAAGCGCCTGTTTGCTCAAGATATTCAGCAATAGGTTTATTAGCTTCATCGGTTGTAAGACCGGAGAATTGTCCTGCTTCTTCCGTAAGAACGCCGTTTTCGTCAACAGGTACAATTATGGGAATTTCAGGATAATTGCGGCAGACTTCGTAGTCATCAAGACCGTGACCCGGAGCGGTATGAACGCATCCTGTACCGCTTTCGAGTGTTACGTGATTGCCGACAATTACGAGCGATTCTCTGTCAAGGAAAGGATGAGCTGTCTTCATATACTCAAGTTCAGAACCCTTAACAGTACCTACAACCTCGTAATTTTCTATTTCGGCAGCCTCCATAGCTTCCTTGTAAAGCTCTTCTGCCATAACATAATATTCGTCATTGCTTTTAACTACAACATAATCGAAAGAAGGTCCAACGCAAATTGCAACATTGGCAGGCAACGTCCAGGTGGTAGTAGTCCAAATAACAAAATATACTTTCTTAGGGTCAATTCCCATAGCCGAAAATTTCCCTAAATCATCGGTAACGTTAAATTTGACGTAAATTGAATGGTAGGGATCTTCGGCATATTCAATTTCTGCCTCGGCAAGAGCGGTTTTACATTCCGGGCACCAATAAACGGGCTTTAGACCCTTGTAAATATAGCCCTTGCATGCCATTTCGGCAAAAATTCTGATTTGCTCAGCTTCAAAGTCTTTAGTGAGGGTAATATAGGGATTATCCCATTCGGCAATAACGCCGAGACGTTTGAATTGGTTGCGTTGGTCATCAATATAACCGGCAACAAACTCCTCACACATTTTTCTGAGTTCAAGCGGAGAAAGCTCGGATGAGCTACCGACGCCTGCTTTTTTGCGCGCTTTAAGCTCGGTCGGCAAACCGTGAGTATCCCAGCCGGGAACATAAGGAGCCTTAAAGCCTGCCATATTCTTATATCTGATTATAAAATCCTTAAGGATTTTATTAAGAGCGGTGCCGAGATGAATATCGCCGTTGGCATAAGGAGGACCGTCATGCAAAACAAACAGCGGTTTTCCCTCGTTGATTTTCATTAGGTTTTCATAAACATTTTCATCTTCCCAATTTTTAAGTGTAACAGGCTCACTTTTCGGCAATCCTGCACGCATAGGGAAATCGGTTTTAGGAAGATTAAGAGTAGAATTGTAATCTTGGGACATTTTCTTTACCCTCTCCAACATTAAGAATTTTACAGCGAAATAATCGCAAGAGTGTCAAAAACACTTCAAACAAGGAGCATACCCCTCGTTTGAATACTCACCGCATATAAGAGCGGCGGAGCGGTCAATTAGAATTGTACGGCTTATTCAGCGGAAACATCGTAATTGTCACCGAATTTAAGGTGAGCAAATTTACTTGAATGTTTCGGCGCAGGCTGAGCCTTATCTGTGGGAACGGGATCAGGAGTCGGCTCTGCAACAGGTTTAAAGGATACAGGTGCTTCATCCTGATTTTCTCCCTGAGAAGCATCAGTTTCCGTGGCTTCGTCAGTCTGTTCTGCCGCTTCCTCACCACTGTCTCCTGCATACTGAGGAGCAATTTCTTCGGTAGGATATTTAGCGTCAAGGTTCTTTTTCATTTCTTCAAGGTCAACTGAAGTAGGAAGCTCGTCAATATTTTTAATATGCTTTTTATACAAATCAATCAACTGGCCTCTGAGGTTGACAGCGTCAGCCTGAAGCTGGAGATAATTTTCCTTTTCCAATGCAGTTGTGGCATTTGCATCAACAAGAAGCGACTGAGCCTTTTCTTCTGCCTCTCTGATGATTTTAGCTGCCTTATCCTTTGCCTCTTTGATACATGCATCCGAAACCTTTTGAGATGCCAAGAGAGCGTTTCTGACAGTTTCCTCATCTGCACGATACTGCTCAACCCTTGTAGCGAGAACATCAATCTTGTGGACAAGGTTGGTTTTCTCTTTTTTAAGCTGTTCAAACGATGCAATAACATCATCAATAAAGGCATCAACGTCCTCGGCACGGTAACCTCCGTTGCCTATGCTTGCCTTTCTAAAGCTCACGTTTTTGATTTCATCAATGGTTAACATCAAACGACACTCCTATCTAAAATAAATTATCGAAATTTTAATGCGACCCTTCTTGGTTTGTCCGAGAACACCGCTTAAAATAAATTTCCCCATACCGCGTACAGTCAATATATCATTGACCTTTAATATTTTACTGACATTTTGTGTTTCAAGATAATTGATACATACGTTACCGCTTAAAATTATATTTCTTGTTTTTTCGCGTGAATATCCGCAAACAGCCGACACTATATTATCAAGCCGAAGCGACGAAACAGTAAATGACTTTTCAGTCTTTCCTCTGCCCTCGGGCAAATCGGATAAATCGGCGTCGTTGAATTTTACACCGACATTGCCGGCCTTAAACAGCTGCGATGTAATATAATCTTTAAGCTCTGTCTTTACAAATATGACGCATCTTCCGTCCTCAACAAGAATATCACCCACGGTTTCCCTTTCAATTCCGAGAGCCATAACAGCGCCGAGAAAGTCACGATGAGTAAGCTTATCGCACTTTCTGAAACTAAGCTCAAGGGCAGAAACAGGAAATTCCGTTAAGATGGGATTGTCAGGGAAAAATCCGAGCATATTCCTTTCGCTGTTTTCATATCCGCCGAAAAAGCAATAATTTTCAAATGATATTGCTTTAAGGCGAGTTTGCGCAAGTGCCTGCTTACGCTCGCTCATAAACGGAAGAAAGCAGCGCTTTTGACGGACAAAACACAGCTCTGTTGAATCAACAACCTTTGCACAAAAAAGCTCGTCATTATCAGAAGTAAACACCGTTATTTTCTAATTCGTCAAGCAAATCGTCTCCCGTAAGGTCAACATTGCTGGGAATAATAATATATGTATTGCTTGCAACTCTCTTGATTTTACCCCTGTTGGCATATGCTACGCCGCTGAGAAAATCTATTATACGTCTTGCCATATCCTTGTTTGTATCCTCAAGGTTAAGCACAACTGTATGAGTTTTAATAAGCTCGTCGGCTATTGTGCGCGTTTCTTCGCCGAAACGCTCAGGTTTAAGTATAGCAACCTGGAGCTTTGCCGTTGCGTTTATATTAACCACCTTATTCCTTCCGCCGGGTTCTCTGTCCACGGCTCTTTCTCTGACGGGTTCTTCTTCATAGCCGTCAAAGTCATCGTCCTCAGCGTATCCGTACTCGTCGTACTCATACTCGTCCTCGGGCGCATCCCACATACGTTTAAACTTATCTACAAATCCTGCCATTTATAGTTCCTCCTGTAATTATGTGTAATTTCTTTTACCGAAAAGCGCTGAACCCACTCTTACCATCGTGGCACCTTCAAGTATTGCTTCATAATAATCGGCAGACATACCCATTGAAAGAGTAGTCATACTTATATTATCTAATTTTTTTTGCGATATGTCAATAAATATATTATGCATATTATTGAAAAATTGAGAAATTTTCTGTTTATTATCACAAATTGGGGGTATTGCCATAAGGCCTTTTACCTTAATTCCCTCAAAATTTGATATTTGACAGAGTAAATTTTCAAGCTCCTCGGGCATAACACCCGACTTGTTTTCTTCTCTGCCGATATTAACCTCTACGAGAACTTCGGTTGTTTTGCTGCGCTTAAGTGATTGCTTGGAAATTTCATTTGCAAGCTTAACCGAATCAACAGACTGAATTAAATCCACCTTATCGACTATCTGCCTAACCTTATTAGTTTGCAAATGACCTATAAATTGCAGAGAACAATTATTTAAATCATAGCTATCGTATTTTGACAAAAGCTCCTGAACCTTGTTTTCGCCTATGTGGTCAAGTCCGAGTGAGATTGCGTAATTTATAATCTCAGGCTCAACGGTTTTGGTTGCAGCAAGAAGCGTAATATCCTCACGCTTTCTTCCCGATTTCAAAGCCGCCTCGGCTATGCGGTCGTTTATAAGCTTATAATTGTACTCTACATCACTCAATGACCTTGCCGTCATACAAATCATCTCCTTCCAAAATTACCTGATCGTACAAAGAAACGGTTTCTCCGTTAAATAATACTCCGCTGTCAGGCTCCGGATCGCAGATTACATAATCGCTGCCGGAATATATAATTGAAATTTCTTTAAACTGTACTTCACTTCCGTACAGAACATAAACTCCCTGCACTTTCTTTTTCTCTACGGATTTATTGCCGTCATCATCATAAGTGACGTTTTCAACATAATCGTCATGAATGGCCTTTTTGCTGACTCTTAAACCCGTATATGTTGCAAGCCCGATTTCAATCGGTTCCTGACGCGCTTCGGCTAAATCTGCATCCATATAGTTGCATTCTAAAATAAGCAGTGCATTTTCATCATCCGACGACTGATTTATTGTGTAGACTGAAGCAGGAACACTTTCGGTAGAAGCGTCGGAAAACATAACGGTAACATCATTATCCCAAAGCGTTAAATCAGTAGCTTGATCGGACGTTATTTCACAGGCAATAAACCAATTAAGACTGCTGATTATTTTTCCTGCCACATTATCCGAAACTTCGGATTGAGTAAAGCTGTTAAATTCCGATAAGGTTAGTGAAGACACATCGGAATAATCAAAAACATTTTCAAATCCGTCGCAATTAGCGGAAAAATAACCGGCTTCGGAGGTTTTAATTGTTCCGATGCTTTCGCTTGAAGAGCTTCTCAGCTCGTCAATTTGGGACTGTAAATCACTGATTTCGGCTTCAAAGCTTGATATTTTGCCGGTATAAGCCTGCCTTTGGTTGATTGAGTATACAAGATTATTTATATTATCGTCTGCAGAAGAAATTTCTCCATTGTTCAAATCTGAAAGCAAGCTTATTATTTCATTGCTGATATCGGTGTTTATAGTATCAATACCTACGCTGTTAGTTAAATCCGTATCCTGCAAATTTTGTAATGATTCCATTTGTTCTTCGAACATATCGGCTTTTGTTTGAGCGGTGGCATCGCTTTCATTGCTGTAAATTTTAGCGATTTCACCGTCTGCGTTTACCTGCTCACCGTCATCAACCGTGTATGTCAGCACACCGGAGGAATCATTGGTTATATAGGTTTCATCTCTGATTATAAATGCGTTTGTGTAAATTTTATCTGTAACGGTAGTTTCAATAGCATTCTCGGTAGGATACATATCAAAATTAGCACTGATAAGCAAGTATGCGACATAAATTACCGCAAGCAATGTAATTAACGCAATAAGTATTCTTTTAAATAGTAATTTGTCCATTTATGATAATCCTCTTTTTATAACAGAAAAAGCATCGTTGTATAATTCTTCATCAGAATTATATTCATCAATATAAAACCATTTGATATCTTTATCACGTTTAAACCAAGTAATTTGTCTTTTAGCGTATCTTCTGGTTTCCTGCTTCAATTTATACACACATTCATCAAGTGTCTGTGTACCGCTGAAATAAGGTGCAAGCTCTTTATATCCTATTGCTTTCACTGAGGTAAAGCTCAAATCCGAATTAAGCACCTGTTGTGCTTCCTCAAGCAAGCCGTCCTTTATCATCAAATCAACACGCTTGTTGATTCTGTCATAAAGCTTTTCTCTGTCCTTAAAATTCAATCCGATTTTAATCGGTGAATAGGGGCTTTTTTCAGACAGTGAAGTCTTGTTTTGCTCAGTTATGGTTTTGCCGGTAGTTTTATAAAATTCAATCGCTCTGATTATACGCTTTGGGTTACGCTCTTCTTTCAGTCTTTCTGCTGAATCGGGGTCGAATTTGGAAAGAACAGACAATAATTTTTCGATTCCTTCAGTATAATAAAGCTGTTTTAATTCATCGCAGATTTTTTCATCACGAGATTCCTCGCTGAATTTAATATTGTTCAGCAGCGAATCAACATACAAACCGGTACCTCCGACAATAAAGGGAAGCTTCCCGCAGGAAATAATTTTTTTAATACAATCGGAAGCGTCTTTGGTAAACCTTGCTACGGAATATGTTTCATCGGCGGGGAGAAAATCGATAAGATGATGAGGCACACCGTCCATTTCCTTTTCAGTCGGTTTTGCCGTAGCTATCTGCATACCTTTATAAATCTGCATTGAATCGGCGGAAATAATTTCTCCGTTAAACGCTTCGGCAAGCTTTACCGAAAGAGCTGTTTTGCCTGAAGCGGTGGGTCCTACCACAGAAACAACTTTAATTAAATTTTGCAAGAAATCACACCCTGCCGAATTGTTTTTCTATTTCGTGCTTTGTCATAACGATGCAAATCGGTCTGCCGTGAGGACAATATTTTAACTGAGGGTTTTCCTCAAGCTTTTTAACAATATCTATCAATTCTCCTGCGGCGTGCTTGTATTCC
>JAJQDK010000150.1 GCA_021202245.1 Clostridiales bacterium | reverse complement strand
CCTTTGTAATTTTCATTGTATAAATACTCCGATTATTGATTTTCAGATTTTGATCAAATAAGGGATCTGCCCAGAGTTATCTGTAAGTCATTTAACATTATTTTTTGAAAAAGAAAAAAGAAAATTAAAAAATAAACAACGGCAAATACATTATTACAATATAAATCACCGATACACAAATTGCAATGGGAAGATTAACTCCGCCCGTGCTTTCAAGCACATCGTTTGTATTAAGAACCTGACTGTTTATTATTTTAATATCTTTAATTTGATTTATCTTTTTAAAGCAGTGCTTATAATAAGAACGGTTGGCAATACATCCGCACACTATCATCATAACAAATTTCAGCAAACTTAATAATGACGGAAGATATAAAATCAAAATTTCCCGTGTCGTAAACGTATCCAAGAGCGCCGAGCTGTTTGTCAAGCTGTAAAGCTCCTGCGTACTCATATTCAGCACTTCATTATAAACTGACTGAAATTGCGATGTGTATTGAATAAAGGTTTCGCCTACGGTCAGTCCGATAAGCAAAATTGAAAAGATAATACCGAGCCCTATCATTTTTCTGTACATAAAATATATTCCCGAAAAGAAAAATGCGGCGAAATTATAGCGTGATTTGTTAAATCTCTTGATATTTCCGAAAATTCTTAAAAAATACGGTGTGCTTTTGCCGATAAATTTTGACATCTCACCTGCGGTTACGTTGTCGCCGATGGGTTCATCATTCTTAAAGCCTGCCATAGGGTCGAAAGCCATATTAAACTGCTGCGGATTAGCTCCGAAAGGAGCGCCGTAGGGCGGAACATTTTGATTTTGAGAGCTGTTTTGGGCATTGCCCTGATTTTTCCTGTCCTGTTCGTTAAGCGGAAATCCGCATTTTTCACAGTAAAACGCGTCCTTTGGGCTGTCCGCTTTGCAGTAGGGGCAGACAACCGTATTGCTTTCAGCGCTGTCGTCACTGCTTTTTTTGTCGCTTTCGGTGTTTTCGGAATATATATTCTCAAAAGAAAAATTTTCCGAGTGTTTTTCTTCATAGAAGCAATGACCGTTTTTGTCATAGCATTCTCTGTGATGTGGGGCGCCGCATTCAGGGCAGACAACAATATCGTCACCCGATACAAATTGTTTGTCGCATACGGGACATTTATAGTTAGTAAATTCCATAATATCCTCCGAATATTCTATTTCACCATAAATTATATCAAATTAAACAAATAATTGCAACCGTATTTTTTACAGTCATACACAAATTTTAACTTATGTGCAAAGTTGGTTTACAAGCTCAAATCTGCTTAGCTACGATTTAAAAATATTTAATATCGGTTTACAATTTCTTTTGAATTTGCTATAATATTAAATCGGTAATAATTGTGAATGACCTAAGCTGCAAATTTTTTGCTTAGTTCTGATTTTGTTTGGTTTCGATTTAAAATATATGAAAAAAAGAAAGGTAATGTATATGGTACAGTTTGAGGAGCTGCTGTTAAAGCTTCAGGCATTAAAGCCCGAAATCGACGATTTGTCGGATGCTTTGGGAATGAAAGGAATGCTCTCGGAGATTCAACAACTTGAGTTAAAGGCTACCGAGCCCGGTTTTTGGGACGATGTTGAAAAATCTCAAAAGGTTTTGCAGCGCACCGGCACTTTAAAAGGCAAGGTTGAAGCTTATGAAAATCTCGTTGCAAAGTACGAGGATGCCTCCGCATTGATTGAACTTGCTAACGAGGAAGAGGACGTTTCTCTGCTTGAAGAAGCTGAAAATGAGGTAGATGCAGTCAGAGAAAATCTTGAAAATCAGCGTTTGCAGACTCTGCTCACTGGTGAATACGATAAAAATAACGCAATTCTCACATTCCACGCCGGCTCCGGCGGAACCGAAGCTCAGGATTGGGCGCAGATGCTCTACAGAATGTATACTCGTTGGGCGGAGGCTCACGGCTTTAAGGTCAAAGAGGTTGACTTTCTTGACGGCGATGAGGCAGGACTCAAAAGTGCGGTTTTGCTCATTGAAGGTGAAAACGCTTACGGCTATCTCAAGGGGGAAGCGTGCTTTCAACGTTTGGTTCTGTTTTCTCCGTTTGATCCTGCCCGACGTCGTCACACAAGCTTTTCTTCCTTAGAGGTTATGCCCGAAATGGACGACGATATTCAGGTTAATATTGCGCCGGAGGATATAAAAATGGACGTTTACCGTGCCAGCGGCGCAGGCGGTCAGAAGGTAAACAAAACTTCATCCGCTGTTCGTCTTACTCATATTCCCACAGGCATTGTTGTTGCAAGTCAGGTTGAAAGAAGTCAGTATCAAAACCGTGACGTAGCTATGAAAATGCTTGTTTCAAAGCTCGTTGAAATCAAAGAGAGGGAACACCTCGAAAAAATTGAAGATATTAAGGGCGTCCAAAAGGAAATCACCTGGGGCTCTCAAATTCGCAGCTATGTATTTATGCCGTATACAATGGTAAAGGATCACCGCACAAGCTTTGAAACGGGCAATATTCAGGCTGTAATGGACGGCGACCTCGACGGATTTATCAATGCCTATCTCAAATGCGCAAGCCTCGGAACTCTTCAAAATTAACCCGACAGCCTTATAACCTATTTGACGAGTTAAATAAATATTTTAGCAGTAAAAGGAAGGATTATCATGAAATATTTAGTAATGTTGTGTGACGGAATGGCTGATGAGCCTGTTGAACAGCTCGGCAATGCCACTCCTATGGAAAAGGCTTCAAAGCCCTGTATGGATAAGCTTGCCTCAAAGGGCGAGGTCGGTATGGTAAAAACCGTTGCCGAGGGCTTAAAGCCCGGAAGTGATGTTGCAAATCTCTCCGTACTCGGCTATGAGCCGGCAAAATATTACAGCGGACGTTCTCCTCTTGAAGCCGCAAGCATTGGTATTGATTTAAAGGATACCGACGTAACCCTCAGATGCAACCTTGTTACGCTTTCCGATGAAGAAAACTATGAGGATAAAACTATGGTTGACTATTGCGCAGGCGATATTTCAACAGAGGAAGCAAAAATCCTCATTGACTATATAGAAGAAAATTTGGGTGATGAGCTCTTTAAGTTCTATTCGGGTGTTGCATACCGCCATTGTCTTGTATGGAAAAACGGCAATCCGCACCCCGGTGAGCTTACTCCGCCTCACGATATCTCAAACCGTGTAATCAAAGACTATATTCCCAAGGGTGAAGATACCGCTAAGCTTTACGAGCTGATGAAAAAAAGCTATGACCTGCTCAGCAAGCATCCTCTTAACGCAGAAAGAGCTGCACGCGGCGAGCGTCCCGCAAATTCAATTTGGCTCTGGGGAGAGGGAACAAAGCCGCTGCTTGACAGCTTCTACGGCAAGTTCGGCAAAAAGGGCAGTATGATTTCTGCCGTCGATTTATTAAAGGGCATAGCAATCTGCGCCGGAATGAAAAGCGTTGACGTTGACGGGGCAACAGGTTACATTGACACAAACTTTGACGGCAAATGCAAGGCTGCAATCGAAGAATTTAAGAGCGGCGCCGATTTGGTGTATATCCACGTTGAAGCCCCCGACGAATGCGGACACCGCGGTGAAATTGAAAATAAGGTTAGGGCTGTTGAGCTTATCGACGAGCATATTCTTGCTCCCGTTGTGGAATTTTTGAAATCCTACGATGATTTTGCCGTCCTCGTATGTCCCGACCATCCCACACCACTCTCGATACGCACGCACTCTTCAAACCCCGTTCCTTATCTTATCTACGACAGCAAGAATGAAGTTGAAAGCGGTGTTGACTGCTTTTGCGAAAAATCCGCAGTACAAACAGGCAACTATATCGCAAAAGGCTTTACAATGATGGATTATTTTATTTCAAAATAATTTTTTCTCGGTCCTTCAGTCTACATATTTCTTTAAAAAAATTACATCCCCACATTTATAATGATAAATACAATTCGGGGCAAGTCCCGTATTTGAATATCATTAAAACGTGAGGATGTTTTGTTATGTCTGCTTGGGTAATTGTTTTCTTAATAATTTGTGTTTTAGCGCTGATTATCGCCGTTATATCGTTAGCGATAAAGTATTTTTCAAGCATATTATTTTCAAGGCTTAAGTCTGTCAAGCCCAAAATTATAATATACCGTGCCGACAAACATCACGGAAAAGAAACAACAGACAGCCTTAAGTAATCTCCGGTTAAAATACGCGGGATTAAAGCTTTTCAAGCGCTTCCTCAAGCGCGTTGGCAAGCTGATCGGGACAGGAGGTTCCACGTCCGTTGCAGTCTATACCCTTGAGTCTGCCTATAGCGTCCTCGGCGTCTATTCCCTTTACAAGCCTGCAAATTCCTGCCGTGTTTCCCATACATCCGCCGATAATTTTGCAGTCCGTAATTTTGCCGTTGTCGTCAAGCTCAACATTTATCTGTCTTGAGCAAACTCCGTGTGTCATATATGAATGTTTCATTTACAAGCACCCTTTCTTAAATTATTCGATATTATGAAGCACCCCGATCGGTTTAAGATTGCTTTAGCCTATCGTATCATAAAATTCAAAAAAAATCTACATATTTCTTTATTTTACTTTTCAAAGTCGCTAAATTGTATTATAATATATCTTAATCGGAGCCGAGAGAGATTTGCATTGCTCAATTTCGCCTGTCGGCTCTGTCAGTGCATTTGCTGCTTAGGTTAATCTTATAATATAGGATGTAGATTTAATGTCGATAAAAATAAATCTCGGAGCGTGGAATTCCGTTTTTGCAGTGCCGTCACAGATTGTAGACGAGGGTCTGAAGTTTTCCGACGGCGTAAAGCTTAAGGTTCTGCTTTATATTTTGAGAAATTCAGGAAATGGAATTGATAACAAAATGATTTCCGATGCAACAGGCGTTAATGTTACCGATATTCCCGAAGCGTTGGATTATTGGGTCAGTCTGGGAATCCTTCAAAAAACAAATGATGAATACAGACCTGTGGAAATTTCCGAAGAAGAAAAATCCGAAAATATTATTCCCGCCGATTCCTCCGACAGGCAAGACGAAAATCAAATTAAAAATTCAAAATTCAGCGATAATTCGTCAGCGGAGAACGTCAAAAACGTTAAAGGCACGGAGAAAAATTCCGAGGATACCGCACAAAAGCCCGAATCCTCTGAAAAGCCGCACTTTACTGTCGGCAGACCCCAAAAGCCCGATTATGTTTTTACCGCTCAAAGGCTGGCTGTTGACGAGGAGCTAAAGCTGCTGGTAAACGAATCTCAGCTTGCGCTCGGAAAGGCTCTGTCAAATTCCGATATTTCTACACTGCTTATGTTAAAAGATACCTGCGGACTGCCTATTGATGTTATTCTGATGCTTATTCAATATTGCATAAGCATAGACAAGGGCAATATGCGTGCGGTTGAAAAAATCGGTGTGCAGTGGGCTGACGAGGGAATTTCCTCCGTTGAAGCTGCCGATAACAAAATCAGACTGACTAAGCAGAGCAGCAAGAACTTTTCTGTTGTTTCAGCGGCGTTCGGACTTAAAAATGTCGGCTCCCCCACAAAAAAACAGCTTGAATACGGAGATAAGTGGGTAGGTAATTGGAGGTTTTCTCCCGAAATGCTCAGAGAAGCATATGAAAGATGCGTTGACACCAAGGGAACAATGAATTTCAGATACATAGACGGAATTTTAAAGCGCTGGAATTCAAACGGTATAAAAAATAAAGAGGACCTGCATAAATTTGAAAGCTCCTCTTCTAATATTTACGGCTTCTGGCAAAAATCTTCCTTCGATGTCGACGAGCTCGAAAAGATTGATACGCTTGATAATATTTGATAAGGTGATTTGTTATGGGATACAGCAACAGCGTTTATAAAACTGCGGCAAGCAGGCTTTCCGAACGCAGGACAAAGGCACAGCGTGATGCCGAAAAATGTAAGAAAGCCGTATATTCGCAAATTCCTCGCGCACAGGAGCTTTCTCAGGCAATTTCTTCCGCCTCAATCAAAGCCGCAAGAGCTGTACTCGGCGGCGGTAATGTTGCCGACGAAATGAAAAAGCTTCGTGACGAGAACCTTGCATTACAGCGTGAGCTTAATGATTTGTTCAGAAAGAACGGCTATCCTGAAGATGTTTTTGAACCCCGATATTTTTGCGCAAAATGTGAAGATACCGGCTACTTTGAAAACAACGGAAAAACCGTTGCCTGTCAGTGCCTTAAAAATATGCTTGTGACTTGTGCCTGTGAGGAGCTTAACCGCACCGCGCCGCTGTCGCTTTCAACCTTTGATTCTTTCAGCCTTGAATATTACGATAAACAGGTTGATGCAAGCCTCGGAATTGGGCCGTATGAACATATGAAAAAAATATTTACATACTGCAAAAATTATGCGGAAAGCTTCAATGCAAATTCCGAGAGCATCCTGATGAAGGGCGCCACGGGACTCGGCAAAACTCATCTTTCGCTTGCAATAGCTAACGAGGCAATCAAAAAGGGCTTCGGCGTTATCTATGCTTCGGCGCCGTCGCTTATGTCCCGGCTTGAGAAAAGTCATTTTTCAAACTCAAATGACTCGGAATCTATTGAAAATATGCTGCTTGAGTGCGATTTATTGATTATCGACGACCTCGGAACCGAATTCCACACCAATTTTTCAACGTCGCACCTTTACAATATTTTTAACTTCCGTATGCTTTCTGACAAGCCGATAATAATAAATACCAACCTCACAATGAGGGAATTAAAGGATATTTATACCGATAGGTTCGTTTCCAGAATCAGTGGAAATGCACAAAAGCTCGATTTTATCGGCCGCGATATCAGAATCAGAAAAAAATAATCGAAAAAATTTAAATTTTCTCTTGACATATTCCATAATTCATACTATAATATTTACTGTTGCACGTTCGGTAGCAATTGAATTTTGTGGAATAGTGTAACGGTAGCACGACAGACTCTGACTCTGTTTGTTGGGGTTCGAATCCCTATTCCACAGCCAACGAATAGCCCCGAATTTTTCGGGGCTGTTTTCAACTACGAGGTGTAGCGCAGTTTGGTAGCGCACATCGTTCGGGACGATGGGGTCGCAAGTTCGAATCTTGTCACCTCGACCACAGCTGAACGCCGGACTCATTCGGGTACGGCGTTCTTTTTATTTTTGGGGGTTATCAGATGAAGAAAGCAGGGCTGTTGACAGCCGTTTTGATTATGTGCTTTTCGCTCTTTTCGGGATGCTCGTCAGCTAATGTTGACCTTAATGAGGTTATGTCAAAGCTCAATTCCGAATTTAATCTTTCGCTTACCGAGCTTACTGATGAGGATTTAAGCAAGCAATACAGCATAGAAGCCGATGATGTCAAGCAGTTTGCTGCGGAAATTGACGCAAATAATAATGCTCCCGTAGAGGTTGTATTGATTGAAGCGGTTGATTCCGAAGCTGCCGATAATATTGAATCCGCGCTCACCGACCGTTATAATTCAATCTACAGTCAATATTCTTCCTACAATGCAGACCGGCTTGATATGGTTACGGAGTGCAAGGTTACCAAGGACGGCAATTTTGTAACTCTGATTGTAGCTGATGAAGCGCCCGAAATGCTTGACATATACTATGAATACATTGAATAATCGGTTTCCCGAATAGCAATGGGCGGACTTTGTTCGCCCGTTTCTCGTTTATCTTGATTTTTAAGGCAGGAAATACCTATGACACAAAGCGAAATACAAAAAAACTTTTCACATATGAACCCAATGCAGCAGCAGGCGGTTTTTGCAACCGAGGGACCTTTGCTCATTTTGGCAGGAGCCGGCTCCGGAAAAACAACCGTGCTTGTAAACAGAATAGCTTACATTTTGCAGTGCGGACTGTGCAAGCCGTGGCAAATTCTCGCTATTACCTTCACCAACAAGGCGGCGGGCGAGCTTAAGGAGCGTATATGCAATACCGTTACGGAGGGAGGGGCAGACATTTGGGCTGCAACATTTCACTCTGCCTGTGCAAGAATTCTCCGCAGATACGGCGACAGAATAGGGTATACAAGCCATTTCACGGTCTACGGCACCGATGACCAAAAGCGTTTGGTTAAGGATATATATAAGCAGCTTAATTTTGATGAAAAAACCCTTAAAATCAGAGCTGTTCTGTCCGAAATTTCCAAGGCAAAGGATAAAATGCAGACGCCGTCCGATATGCTCAGAGAAGCTGAATTTGACAGCAGAAAAAAGTCAATAGCTAAGGTATACGAGGTCTATCAGGCTCGCCTGAAAACCGCCGATGCAATGGATTTTGATGATATGCTTTGCAATACCGTGCTGTTGTTTGAAAAATGCCCCGATGTTCTTGAATATTATCAAAATCAGTTTAAATATATAATGGTTGACGAGTATCAGGATACCAACAAGGTTCAATATAAATTTATCAGTATGCTTGCTGCCAAAAGCGGCAATATTTGCGTTGTCGGAGATGATGACCAGAGCATATACAAATTCAGAGGAGCAACCATTGAAAACATCTTATCCTTTGAAAATACCTTTAAAGGCGCAAGAACAATCCGCCTTGAACAAAATTACCGCAGTACGCAGAATATTTTAAACGCCGCCAACGAGGTTATTTCCAATAATACCGTCAGAAAAGGAAAAACTCTGTGGACAGAAAACGCTGTCGGTGATAAAATTGAAGTACATACCTCCGGCACCGAGCGTGAGGAAGCCTCATTCATCGCTCAGACAATCCTTGACGGCGTTGCCGAGGGTCGGAAATTTTCCGATTATGCCGTGTTATACAGAATGAACGCTCAGTCAAACGCCATTGAGCAAACCCTTTCACGCAGCGGTATTCCGCATCGTCTTATCGGCGGACACAGATTTTATGACCGTGAAGAAGTCCGAGATATGATTGCCTATCTTCAGGTGATTAACAATCCTCACGATGACGTTCGTCTGAGCCGTATTATCAACGTGCCCAAACGCTCGATCGGAGCTGCAACCGTTCAGCACGCCGCCGACATCGCCTCCGGAATAGGCGAGAGTATTTACGCCGTAATAAAGGATGCCGAAAGCTATCCTCAGCTTTCAAGGGCGGCTGCAAAGCTGAAATCCTTTGTAACACTTATTGACGGCTTAATTGAAGCCGACCAAAGCGGGGATTATTCTCTTGCGGAATTATATAATCTTGTGCTTGAGCATACGGATTATGAAAATTATCTTAAAAACGAAAAAGAAAACAGCGATGTAAGAATAGAAAATATAGAAGAGCTTAAATCCAACATCATCAAGTTTGAAGAAGATTACGGCGATGAAGCCTCCTTATCCGATTTTCTTGAGGATGTTTCTCTGCAAACGGATATTGATAATTATGATTCCGAAGCCAATACCGCCGTTATGATGACGCTTCACAGCGCAAAAGGGCTTGAATTTCCCGTTGTATTTATCGCAGGTATGGAGGAAGGAATTTTTCCATCCATTGCTTCTGTTATGAATCCCGATGAGCTTAACGAGGAACGCAGGCTTGCATACGTAGGCATAACCAGAGCCAAGGAAAAGCTTTATTTTACAAAAACCAAATCAAGAATGTTGTTCGGCTCCACAACACGCAACAAAACATCGAGATTCGTTGATGAAATTCCCGACAATCTTCTCGATTACACCGGCGATATGTCTTATTCGAGAATGACTTATACCGATTCATTTACATCCTCGCATTCGGATTTTTCAAATTCCGTTCCCGTAGGCAGCAAGCCTAAATCAGCTTATCCAAACAAAGGATTTCCCTCTTATGTAAAACCTGCCGCTCAAAGCGGTGTTGTCTACAGCGTGGGTGACAGCGTGCTTCATAAGGTGTTTGGCAAGGGAATGGTTATGAAAGCCGAAAAAATGGGCAACGATACTATGCTTGAAATTGCCTTTGACAAGGCGGGCACAAAAACTCTTATGGCAAATTTCAGCAAAATGGAAAAAATATAACTTATGCAAAGATGTCCCCGCATCTAAGGCGGCGGGTGACATTCATCATTTCAGAGGGAGTTGTAATCTCCCGCTGAAACACTGAGGAGCTAACGCTCCCCTTTGCAAGCTGCAATCTATCGCAAGCTCTGTTTCAAGCGAGCTTGACAGAACGTTGCTCCGATTTAAATATCGCTGTAATGAAATACCTTAAACAATCAATAAATAAGAATAAGGGTGATTTTATGCTGAAGTCCTTAAAATCTACGCTTTGCTTAGCTTTATCGGCAGTAATTATTCTTGCCTGCGCAGGCTGCACCGATGCCGAACAGGAAAGCAGCTCACAATCCGAAGCTGTAACGGAGCAGACTGCTGCTTCCGCTAACGAAGCAACCGCAGATGAAGAGCAGGAAGCAACGCAGGCAAAATCTCTTAACTATAATCAAATAAAGCTTGATACCGACACCATTAAATCCGAATTTGATAATATTATTACCAAAAATAAATTCAGAGGTGTGGTTTATTCAAAGCTCGGCAATGATTTTGAATACATCGGCTCCAACGGCTTTGCCGATAAGGACAACCGCACCAATAATTCAATAAATACCACTTATTACGCAGGCTCGCTTACCAAGCAGTTTACCGCTGCGGCAATTTTGCTTTTGCAAGAGGATGGCAAGCTCTCGATTTCCGATACCATCGACAAATACTATCCTGACTGTAAATACGCCGATACGGTAACCGTTGAAAACCTGCTTACCATGACTGCCGGACTGAAGGATTGCTTCAATCAGCAGCCCGATGATGATATGAGTTCATTTTATATGACGAGCGAGCTTCCGTATGAAATCTCCGAGGACGCAGACGCCGGCGAAAACCAAAACAGTATTGTAAACTGGATTTTAGAGCAGGATGTTCAGTCTGAACCCGGCACGGAGTTTGCCTATTCAAACAGCGCTTATTATCTTCTCGGTGATATTATTGAAAAGGTCAGCGGAAAGTCATATGAGGATTATTTGCAGGAAAATATTTTTGATCCGCTTTCAATGACCTCAACCGGCTTTGAAGCCGACGACACCATAGCCGCCGGCTATCAAGATGTTTACGACAATAGCTGGGAGCTTTATCCGGGAGTTGCATATTCCGCTGCCGGACTTATTACAAGCGTTCCCGATATGCTCAAATGGTTTGATGCGCTTTCCGATAACACAATCCTCAGCGAAGAGTCCTTTGAGGCTATGACAACGCCGTATTTGTCAAATTATGGCTACGGACTGTATATAAGCGACGACGGCAATTTTTACCACAGCGGTTCAATATACCGTTTTAACTCCTATATTCTCGTCAGCTCCGATATGTCAAATATCTATATCGCCTTTTCAAACTACACTCAATCCGACCCTAATAACGTCTATTCTCAAATGTCGGCATATTTGAATAAATATTTAGAATAATCAGCCGTTGCAGTCACAAAAAAATAAAACCTCCGTAAAATGTATTGTTACAGAGCCGTTGACCACAGCCTGTTCAAATTTCAATACGGCGGCGCTTTACCTCCCGTCCGGGCGGAGAAGCATCCTGCCGTATGATAATACTTTTACGGAGGTTATTTTTATGCCGGATGAACCCATTGATTCAGGCCGTACATTTTCCGAGAAAATGACGTCAGGTAAAGACTGCAACGCAGTATGCGTAGATGCAAACCGCATTTATGACAGCTGCGGAGCAAAAGACTGTCTCAGTGACCTGCAGCTTTTGCTTACCGAGGAAAATCAGGATTTGGTAAACAACGCCTGCTCGGTTCGTATTTGTAAAGCCACTGTTATCACGGCAACCGTTGATGTTGAGCCCGTGGCCTTCCACAGAGGATTTTATGCTGTGGATATGATGTTTTATTTTGACGTCAGCTGCGACATATACACTTCATCGGGTGCAATTCCCACAACGGTAAACGGCCTTGCTATGTACGGAAAGCGTGTGGTGCTTTACGGAAGTGAAAGCTGCGCAAAAACATTTACAAGCGACAGCGAAACAGTTTGCAGTGAACCCGACAGCTCCTGCACGTTCCAAAGCAGCCTGCCGAAAGCCACCGTTCAGATTTCCGACCCTATGGCGCTTTCAGCCAAGCTCAATGACTGCGGCGGTTCCTGTCATGCTCCGTGCGGCGGCGTACCGCAATGTGTAACTGAATACTTCTGCGGCGACTTTGTTGCGCCCAGACCTAAGTGGATTACGGTTACAATAGGAATCTTTACGATTACCCAGCTTGAAAGAAATGTCCAGATGATGATTCCTTCATACGACTTCTGTGTGCCGCGCAAGGAATGTGCTGCCAAAACGGATGATCCGTGCGAGGTATTCAGCAAGATTGAATTTCCTACCGACTCCTTCTTTCCGCCGAATGTTTCCGAGTACGGCAAGGACGATAGACCGTTTGAATGTTCTTCCTGCTGTGAAGGCTAAGCTTAATAAGCTCGGCTTGCTTTAGCGGCTGCCGATTTATTCACACAAAACGACGGCGCGGCGTTTGCTGCCGCACCGTCGTTTTCAGTATCCGCATTGTATTACTTTTCAGCGGAAAAATTCCAATCAATAATTTTGTCTTTTTTAACGATATATGCCTTGTCTGCAATTTGAGCCATAGGCGTATCGCTGTAGCTGTCCGAATAGAACTCGTCAATCTTAACCTTACCGAATTTTTCATAAAACCGTTTAACTTTTTCAGTGCCGTGACAGTTAATTCCCGTGTATTTTCCGGTTTCGGGTTCAACACGTGAAGCTATCAGGTGCTTTATGCTTATCTCACTGCATATAGGCTCAAGCAAAAAGAACGGGGAAGCGGAGATGATAACATCATCGTCTTTTTGCTGATTTATGTAAAAATTCTTAATTTTCTTTCGATGCGTTGACCAAAAATCCTTTACGTCCTTTTCAATATCGCAAAATTTTAAAAAACGGTACATTGTTTCCTTAAACTGAGTTTTTGTACCGCTCTTAAATACATAAAATTTTACAAATGCGCAAATCAGAGAAGGAAGCTGAGTGATTATCTTTTTATGCCTTTTTAATGAAAAAATATAAAAATCGGCTGTGGAATCGCCGTCATATATCGTTTTGTCAAAATCATAAGCGTTCATATAGTTTTCATATCTTTCTCACAAAGCTGTAATTTATGTATCATATTATAATATTAAATATATATTTTTTCAAGTAAAGACTCATTTTAATTTGCTTACCCGGATTAGTTTTAAAATAATTTTCGATATTTTCCTTCAATTTTTCAATTTTAATTGCTTTTCAGAAATATTTATTGTATAATGAAGTCTAAATTATTTTAAGTAGCCGTCGGTTATTTAACCCAAAGGAGCAAGTCGGTGTTTGGATATATGCTGATTCAGAAAATTGAATTGCTCGTGCGAGAGTTTGATGCGTACAAGTCCGTATATTGCGGATTGTG
>JAJQDK010000011.1 GCA_021202245.1 Clostridiales bacterium | reverse complement strand
TGTCATCAACTTAAGAAAAACCAAGTCAGTAAATATGTGATGTTTCCCACTGTGTACCGTCACTTGATGACCCACAACCTCGTAGGGGCGGATAGTATCCGCCCGAGGTAAAGGCAGAATGTTTTAATTTAGATTAAATCTTTGATAAAGCTGTATATGTTAAAATATAAATTCAAAAAAATTATTAAATAAAATTATAGTTTTTATAAGGACGGCTCCGCCGTGCGGGCGGATAATATCAGCCCCTACAAATTCGATAGTTAATATACGCTTGCACACAGTGGTGAGTGTTGCTTATAACTATAGCGTTTGCAAATGCGGCGGTCATAGCTTTTCATATGTACATTTCAATTACGAAATGGGCTGGTTGTTTTCATCGCAGCCTATAAATCCGAGCTGAACGGAAAGGTCTGCTTCCTGAACGTCGTCGTCGCACTGCGGGTCCTCGCCGTCAATCCACAGGCGGATTGTAACCTTTGTGGGTGTGAGCTGGTCAAGGTGGAAAATCCTTGTGTTGTTTGAATAAACCATTGTGCCGGACGGCAAATCAAATGTGGTCTGACCGTTTACAGCCGTGGTCTTGTTTGGCTCATAAATCGCCGTGCCGTTGGTTTCGGTTGAAAAATCAACCCTTGTGCAGTTGACAACATCTGCCTGCGCTCCGGTGGAATCGGTGCTGACCTTGGTGCCGTCGTCATTGCCGGATTCGGTGCTTTCTGTCGTCAAATGAACCCACATATCCTCGGTTGCAATAAAATAGCACTCAAACTCAAGGTACGAACGATTGTTAGACTCCCTGACCGTGCCTCTTTGATTGGTAAAGGTTGTACCCTCGGTGGTGGTGACAGGGTCAAGCACCGTGTCCTCAAGACTTGTGTCATAATCCGCAAGATATTCATCAATCATATCATTCGTGATTACCTTTGTATATTTGTCGAGGTCGGTGCCGTAATCGTCCATAGCTACTTTGAGCTGAGCGCTTACGCTGATATGTACGTCAAGAGTGTCAACGCCAACAAATGTATTAACGGTAAACCAGGCTACTGTTGCCGTAGTCATAGATAGGAGTGTGATGATTGCGATAAACACTATCAATCTTTTTCTTTTTCTCAAAGGGACCCGCTCGTTGACCATTTTGTCAACAGCTTTATTGAAAAATCCCATTTTTATAACACTCCCTGCAACCTAAATTTGTTGTGTTTACTGCTCCTGAGAATTTGATATGTATATTTTATATTATTTTTTTAAAAATTTCAATTCTTTTTCGACAGTCTTTCATTTTTCTCTCTTATGTACAATTATCGGGGCTTCAAATTGTGCAACATTTCAGATAAAGAGTGATTTTATCAAGTGGTTGTCTTTTTCTACATCATATGACTTTTTTTGCAATAAGAATATATTAGACAATATAAAAGCAAAAACCTCTTTATTACAAGAGGTTTTTGAGCTACAATAATAAAAAAGGGATATTTTGACCTGCGCCTTGGATTAAAGCACCCTAAATTTAAAAAATTTGTAAAATCACTTAATTTTGCTTTTTTACTGTTTTATATTCGTCATAGAGCTGAAAATAATGGCACTGACTGACGTTTTGAGTGAGGAAACGCTCCATTTCATCCTCATCAAGGCTTATGTCGCAGTAGTCGCCAAGCTCGTCGTCACTGACAAAATGTGTGCAAAACTCGCAGTTATCAGCCATTTTGCTCCTCCTTGCTCCAATCAAGAAAATCATACTTATTGTATGAAAAGGGAACGTAGCTTTCAAGCTGTTCAAACACCTCGTCCTCGCTGCGTGCCACGGAGAACAGACGGCTGCAGTCGCCGCTCATAAATTTTTCCTGCACCGCATTCTCCATCATGGCAATCATAGGGTCATAGTAGCCGTTGAGGTTATATACTATAATAGCCTTTGAGTGGCGGTTAAGCTGTTTGAGCGTAAGCACCTCAAAAAACTCTTCAAAGGTGCCCATTCCTCCCGCACAGATAATGAAGGCGTCTGCCCTGTCCTCCATTATTGCCTTGCGTTCACGCATTGTTTCGGTATAAATCAGCTCGGTGCAAATGTCAGAGATAACCTCCAGCTCGTCAAAAAATCGGGGAGTTACGCCGACAAGCTTTCCGTTTTCGGATGCTGCGCCGCGTGCCACCGCTCCCATTATTCCGTATTTGCCTGCGCCGTAGATTACGCCGTGACCCTTTTTTGCAAGGCTCTTTCCGAGATGCACGGCGGAATCAAGGTATATTCGGTCTATCTGCTCGCTTGAGGAGCCAAAAACACATATATCCATAAATGTTCCTTTCCGATTGATATACTATATTTAAATCTTACTGCTATTATACAATTCAATTTTTGTTTGGTCAACATCATTTTGCAATTCTATTTTACTCACATATATTGAAAAATATTCCGACTGAGCCGTTTCGGTTCAAGCGGTTACCATATTTTGGGGAGAAAACACTATGTCTGTCTTTAAACACCGAAAAAACAAAGGAAAAAGCGACAATGTGGTTGAGAGAAGCGTGTTCAGCCTGGCCTGGCCGATTTTCTTTGCTTCGCTTTTAGGCGTTTCGCTCGGCTACATAGATACCGTTATGCTGTCCAATTATTCGGACACCGCCGTGGGCGCAATAGGCAACGCAAATTCGGTGCTGGGATTTTTGGCCCTTGCGTTTACGGTTATTTCAAGCGCAACGGGAATTATGGTGAGCCAGTACCTCGGCGCCGGCGAAAAAAAGGATAAAATGAACCGAATTTACACGGTGGCAATCAGCTTTAACCTTGCTCTGAGCGTGCTGATAAGCGTTGTTGTCTTTCTGTTCAGCCGACCGCTGCTTATCGCCATGCAGGTGCCCGACGAAATGCTCAGCGATGCAAATATATATATGAAAATTGTGGGCGGCACGATTTTTACACAGGCAATTTTAAACGCATTCAGTCAGATTTTTGCAAGCAACGGCAAAACAATTATGGGAATGATTCTCGGCTTCGGAATGAACGCTGTAAATATTTTGGGAAATTATCTGTTTTTGTACGGACCCCTTACCTCTCTGAGGCTCGGCACGGCGGGGGCTGCGGTGTCAACCTGCTTCAGCCGTGTTTTTGCCCTTACCGCCGCCGTGATTTACTTTTTTGTTGTAATCAAGGGACGTCTGAGCATAAAATATCTAAGACCGTTTCCGAAAAAAATACTCAGAGAAATGCTCTCGCTCGGCATCCCAACCGCCGGAGAAAACATTTCCTACGAATGTTCTCAGCTTGTAATTACCGCTATGGTGAATACGCTGGGCATTGTGGCAATCAACACCAAAATTTACGCAAATATGCTCTCTATGTTTACCTATATGATTGCTCTCGCCGCCGCAAACGCAACTCAGATTATAGTGGGCCACAGCGTGGGCAGGGGCGATTATGACTTTGCGTACAAGCGTGTGCTTAAAACCATGCGGTTCAGTCTTGTCATCTCCATAAGCATCGCCGTCATAAACTGGCTTGCTTCGCCGTACACCTTTGCGCTGTTTACAAGCGATTCCGCCGTTATCGAGCTTGGCTCAACGATAATGTTCACGGCGATTTTCCTTGAATTCGGCAGAACCACCAACCTGGTTATCATCAACAGCCTTAAAGCTGCGGGCGACGTTAAATTCCCTACTGCGCTTGCAATCTTTTCAATGTGGGGTTTCAGCGTGCTGATTGCGTATATACTGGGAATTGTCCTGAATATGGGGCTTGTCGGCGTGTGGATTGCGATGGGAATAGACGAGATTTTCAGAGGAATTGTAGTGCTTATCCGCTGGATCAGAGGCAGCTGGAGGGGCAAGCGTGTGGTAAAAACCGAGGATTGATTTTTGTTGACAATATGCCGCTTCTGCTGTATGCTTTATTCATCGGCAAAACCCGATAAATTAACAGAACGGAAGGTACAAAATGAAAATATTTAAAAGCAAAAGCTTCAAAAAGCTTTCGGCGCTGGTTCTCGCCGTTGCTCTTGCAATGAGCTGCACGGTGGCAGCAAACGCATATGTGCGCAAGCAAGGAGATTTGGACGGCGACGGAATGATAACCGTAAGCGATGTAACCATGCTGCAAAGAATGGTATCCGGCACGCTTGAAAGCAGCGGTATGCTGAGCGTGATTGCCGAATTAAACGGCGACGGAGTTATATCCGTTGCGGACGCAACCTTTTTGCAACAGAGCATAGTCGGGCTGAACCCCACTCCCGTGGGATTTGTGCCGATGGACGGAATTGACGTTTCAAAATGGCAGGGAGAGATTGACTTTGAGCAGGTCAAGGCTGACGGCTACGACTTTGTAATTATCCGTGCGGGCTACGGAAACGAAATTTCGCAAAAGGACGTTTATTTTGAGCAAAACTACGCAGCCGCAAAAAAAGCCGGACTGTATGTCGGCGCATATTGGTACAGCTACGCCGCCGATGAATCGGACGCCGAGCTTGAAGCCGAGGTGTTCCGTGAAGCGATTGCCGGCAAGACCTTTGAGCTTCCGGTATTTTTGGACGTTGAGGACAGCTTACATACAAATTATACAAAATCAAAACTGACCTCTATCATCAACGCCTTTGCCGACTCTATGACAGAATACAATTATTATGTAGGCGTTTACTCGAATCAATATTTCTTCAACAATCTCATTGACTTAAGCTCGCTCGACAATGTGCAGACCGTTTGGCTCGCCGAGTACGACGATGAAATGAATATTGAGTGCGACGTCTGGCAATATGCCTCCGACGGCACCGTAAGCGGAATAAACGGCGACTGTGATATGAACAAGTGCCTTGTTGATTATCCCACAATAATCACCCAAAACGGATATAACGGATATTAAGGTAATTTTACGGGAGTTTTTATCATGAGTGAAAATCCTATCGACACCAACTTTAATCAGATAGTTAATGCGCTGCGGCAGCTTAATGAGGTTGACGCTGTTGCGCTCGGCGGTTCACGTGCAACAGGCTGCTGCGACGGGAAATCGGATTATGACATTTATGTTTACTGCGCTTCGGAGCTTACGCCCGAAAAGCGGGGGCACGCGCTCGCTCCGTTTTGCCGTGATGCGGAAATCGGCAACCGGTATTGGGAGTCGGAGGACAACTGCGTTATGAACAACGGCGTGAATATAGACATAATTTATCGTGACTTAACAATGTTTGAGCGATACCTAAAAGCCGTTGTCGAGGACGGAACGCCGTTTAACGGTTACACTACCTGCTTTTGGCACAACATAGTAACCTGCAAAGCTTTGTTTGACAAATCCGGAAATTTTTCGGCGCTGCAAAAAAAGTATACTGTACCGTATCCCGAAAAGCTTAAACACAATATAATTGAAAACAACCGCAAGCTTCTCAGCGGAACGCTGCCGTCCTATGACAAACAGATAAAAAAAGCCGAGATGCGCAATGACCTTGTAAGCGTTCATCATCGCATTACGGAATTTCTTGCAAGCTGCTTTGATATTATTTTTGCGGTAAATGAGATTACTCACCCGGGAGAAAAACGTCTGACAGAGCTTTGCGTAAAATTATGCAGAAAACTGCCTGATGATTTTGAAGAAAATATAAAAGCGCTGCTTGCTTCGGTAACAAACGGCAATTCATACGAGATTGCCGAAAAAATGGTTTTAGAGCTTGATAAAATTTTAGAATAAATCAATCTTTGAATAAACCTATCCTTGACAACAAAACAGGACTGCCGCTGAACCCTTCGGTTTGCGGCAGTCCCGTTCTTATTTTATTGCTTAATCAAGCAAATTATTCGCTTACGCTTTTGCCTGCAAGCTTTTCAAGGTGTGCATACTTCTCTTCCGCAACCTTTTCAGCCTCTGTAAAGAGCTTTTCTGCTCTTTCTGGGAATGAACGTGTGAGCGAGTTGTAACGAACCTCTCCCATAATAAAGTCGCGATAGGAAGCCGACGGAGCCTTGCCGTCAAGCATAAACGGATTTTCACCGTTGTCTGCACGGCGGGGATCAAATCTGAAGATGTTCCAATAGCCTGCGTCAACAGCCTTTTTCTCTTCAAGCTGAGCAATTCCCATACCGCCCTTGATACCGTGATTGATACAGGGAGCGTAGCAGATAACAAGCGACGGACCGTTGTAGCTTTCAGCCTCAACCATAGCCTTGATTACCTGGTTGTTGTCAGCGCCCATTGCGCACTGTGCTACATATACATAGCCGTAGCTCATAGCGATTGCGGCAAGGTCTTTCTTCTTAATACCCTTACCGGCTGCCGCAAACTGAGCAACGGAGCCTACGGGAGTAGCCTTTGATGCCTGACCGCCCGTATTTGAGTAAACCTCTGTATCAAATACCAGGATGTTTACATTCTCACCTGAAGCGATTACGTGGTCAAGACCGCCGAAGCCAATATCATAAGCCCATCCGTCGCCGCCGAATATCCACATAGACTTCTTGGCAAGCTCGTCCTTGTCAACAAGCGTTTTCTTAGCAAGCTCGCCGACCTTAGCGTCGTCTGTGTTCTTCTCAAGCTCTGCAATAAGTGCGTCGGTTGCAGGACGGCTTGAGGTTGAATCGGTTACTGTGTCAAGATAGTTCTGACAAGCAGTCTTAAGCTCTGCGCTGTCGGTATCCTTTTCAATTTCTTCAACATACTCTACAAGTCTGTTGCGGATTGCGTTTTGACCGAGCGCCATACCGAGACCGAACTCGGCGTTATCCTCAAACAGTGAGTTCTGCCAAGCGGGACCGTAGCCCTTTTTGTTCTGAGTGTAAGGTGTGGCAGGAGCGGAAGCACCCCAAATTGAAGAACAGCCCGTTGCGTTTGCAATAAACATTCTGTCGCCGAAGAGCTGGGTAACAAGCTTAGCATACGGAGTTTCACCGCAGCCTGCGCAAGCGCCTGAGAACTCAAGAAGCGGCTGTTTAAACTGACTGCCCTTAACGGTTGAGAACTTAAACTTCTCTGCAACCTCAGGCTTATCGTCAAGAGTAAGAGCGTAATCAAACACTGCCTGCTTGGAACGCTGAGAGTCGATAGGCTTCATTGTAAGAGCCTTTTCGCCCTTCTTGCCCGGGCAAACCTGTGCGCAGGCTCCGCAGCCCGTACAGTCAAGTGTCGAAACCGTCATTACAAATTTCAAGTCCTTAAGACCTATCATAGGAATACTGCTTGTGCCTTCGGGAGCAGCGGCAACCTCGTCATCAGTCATAGCAACGGGACGGATTACAGCGTGAGGACAAACAATAGCGCATTTATTACACTGGATGCAGTTGTCTGAATTCCACTCGGGAACATCAACTGCAATGCCTCTCTTTTCAAAAGCGGCTGAGCCGTTGGGAGCTGTGCCGTCTACGTGGTCCATAAATGCCGAAACGGGGAGCTTGTTGCCCTTGTAAGCATTAACAGGCTTCAAAACACCGTTTACATACTCTACAAGTGCGCCCTGACCTTCAACGGCATCTGCAACGGCGTCGTCTGTGTAGTTTGCCCAATCAGCGGGAATGTCAACCTTTTTAAGATCCTCCATACCGCGGTCGATTGCGGCATAGTTCATATCAACTACAGCCTGGCCCTTTTTCATATATGACTTCTTAGCGGCAGCCTTCATAAGCTCCTTGGCTTTGTCTGCCGGAATGATGTCTGCAATCTTGAAGAAAGCCGACTGCAGCACAGTGTTGATACGTCCGCCGAGTCCGATTTCCTTACCGATTTTGATACCGTCGATGGTATAGAAGTTGATGTTTCTCTCTGCGAGAATTCTCTTCATCTTGCCGGGAAGTCTTTTGGAAAGCTCGTCAACGTCCCAAGCGCAGTTGAGCAGGAACGAACCGCCCTCCTTGAGGTCGTCTACAATGTCATATTTATCAACATATGACGGATTGTGACAGGCAACAAAGTCAGCCTTTGAAATATAGTAGGTTGATTTAATCGGTGTATCACCGAAACGAAGGTGAGAAACCGTCAGACCGCCCGACTTCTTTGAGTCATAAGCAAAGTAGCCCTGAGCGTACATATCCGTGTTGTCACCGATGATTTTAATTGAGTTTTTGTTAGCGCCGACCGTACCGTCAGCACCGAGACCCCAGAATTTGCAGCTGTGTGTGCCGCTCGGAGTGGTGTCGGGGTTTTCAACAACATCAAGAGAAAGGTTTGTAACATCATCAACAATGCCGATTGTAAATCTCTTCTTGGGTGTGTCGCTCTCGGCGTTTCTGTAAACGGCGATAATGTCGCCCGGTGTTGTATCCTTTGAACCGAGGCCGTATCTGCCGGTAAACACCTTAACGCCTGCAAAGTCAGAACCGTTGATAGCTGCGAGAACATCAAGATAGAGAGGCTCGCCTATAGAGCCGGGCTCTTTTGTTCTGTCAAGAACGGAAATTGTCTTAACAGTCTTGGGAATCTCGCTGAGCATATAATTGGCAACAAAAGGTCTGTAAAGGTGAACCTTAAGAAGACCTGCCTTTTCGCCTGCGGCGTTGAGATAATCAACAACCTCTTCCGTACAGTCGCAAACAGAACCCACAGCAACGATAATATGCTCTGCGTCCTCTGCGCCGTAGTAGTTGAAGGGCTTGTAGTCGGTACCGATTTTAGCGTTGACCTTGTTCATATATTCAACGACTACCTCGGGAACCGCATCGTAATATTTGTTGCAGGCCTCTCTTGCCTGGAAGAAAATATCATCGTTCTGAGCCGTACCTCTTGTTACGGGATGCTCGGGGTTAAGCGCACGGCGGCGGAAAGCTTCAACAGCGTCCCAGTCGAGCATATCGGCAAGATCTGCATAATCCCATTCCTCAATCTTCTGAACCTCGTGAGAAGTTCTGAAGCCGTCAAAGAAATGAAGGAACGGCACTCTGCCCTTGATAGCAGCAAGGTGAGCAACTGCCGCAAGGTCCATACATTCCTGAGGATTGTTTGAGCAAAGCATTGCGTAGCCTGTCTGACGGCACGCATAAATATCGGAGTGATCTCCGAAAATTGAGAGAGCGTGGCTTGTGAGGGCACGAGCCGATACGTGAATTACGCCGGGAAGAAGCTCGCCTGCCATTTTGTACATGTTGGGAATCATAAGAAGCAGACCCTGAGAAGCTGTGTATGTAGTAGTCAAAGCGCCTGCTGCAAGTGAGCCGTGAACAGCACCCGAAGCGCCGCCCTCAGACTGCATTTCCGTTACCTGTACTTCTCTTCCGAAAAGGTTTTTTGTGCCCTGAGCGGAATATTTATCCGTCAGGTCTGCCATTACGGAAGAAGGGGTGATAGGATAGATAGCAGCAACATCGGTAAATGCATAAGACACGTGCGCAACCGCTGTGTTGCCATCCATGGTTTTCATTTTTCTTGCCATTGGAATTGTCCTCCTTTAATTATCAAAGCAGCAAAAGGAAATATATGCCGCAATAATGTATGAATCGGATACGCATACTGTATCATTCTTAATTTTATCATTTTTTGCCGAATTTGTAAAGAGTTTAAACGAGATTTTGTGAGTAGTTTTACGTTTTTATCTTAAACATCCTGTAAAATTTATTTTTAATATATTTCAGGCTTGTAAAAATTTAATTGATTGTGACAAATCATCGCACAAGCAATCAATCATAGGGCGAATTTCATCTGTCGGCTGAAGATAATCGGGAACCATAACGGTTATCATTCCGGCGCTGTGCGCAGACTTAATTCCGTTAATGCTGTCCTCAAACGCAGCACAGTCGCAGGGCGCAAGACCGAGCCTTTGCACCGCTGTCAAAAATATTTCGGGGTGCGGCTTGCCGTGAAAAACGTCATCGCCGCACACAAGCTCGTCGAAATAATCATATACGCCTGCGCTTTTCAGGCTTTTTAACGCCGACTGCGACGAGGTTGAAGTAGCCACCGCAGTTTTAATGTTTTCTTTTTTCAGATAATCCAAAAGCTCAAACAGTCACTTTTTAATCGGAATACCCTCTCGCTGTATTCTGTCAAAAAACATTTTTCTTGACAGAGCTTTGAATTTTGTATAATCAAAATCCTCGCCGTAAGCGCCGTGAAAGACTTTTTCAGATTCATCGGTGCGCAGACCGATTGTGGTTTTAAAAAAGCCGAGGTCGTATTCATATCCGTTTTCGTCCATCAGCTTCTGCCAGCTTTCATACACCAGCCGTTCGCTGTCAAACATAAGCCCGTCCATATCAAAAACAGCGCCCTTTATCATCGCAATCCGCCCTTCCTTTGTTTATCATATCATATTCCGCAGTGAAAAACAATCGGTAAAAAACGGAGCCGACGGCATTCTGCCGACAGCTCCGAAATTTGTAATAAAAAATATGCTCAACAATAATTCAGCAAAATTATTTTTTCATACCCTCATAAACTGCAACTGCACAAGCAACGGTTGCGCCTACCATCGGGTTGTTGCCCATACCGATAAGACCCATCATCTCAACGTGAGCGGGAACAGAGGACGAGCCTGCAAACTGAGCGTCGCCGTGCATTCTGCCCATTGAGTCGGTAAGACCGTAGGAAGCGGGACCTGCGCCCATATTATCGGGATGAAGCGTACGGCCCGTGCCGCCGCCGGAAGCAACCGAGAAGTATTTTACATTGTTTTCGTTAGCCCATTTCTTGTAGGTGCCTGCAACGAGGTGCTGGAAACGAGTCGGGTTAGTCGAGTTGCCCGTTATGGAAACGCCTACATTCTCATACTGCATAATTGCAACGCCTTCACGAACATCGTCTGCGCCGTAGCAGCGAACCGCTGCTCTTTCGCCGTCCGAGAAAGCTCTTTCTTCAACGATTTTCAGCTCTGAAGTAAAGTAGTCAAACTCTGTCTTAACATATGTAAAGCCGTTGATTCTTGAAATGATGTAAGCTGCGTCCTTGCCGAGACCGTTAAGAATAACTCTGAGCGGTTCTTTTCTTGCCTTGTTTGCGTTGCGCGCAATACCGATTGCGCCCTCTGCTGCCGCAAAGCTCTCATGGCCTGCGAGGAATGCAAAGCACTTTGTTTCGTCTCTCAAAAGCATTGCGCCGAGATTGCCGTGACCGCGGCCTACGTTTCTCTGCTCTGCAACCGAACCGGGAATACAGAATGCTTCAAGACCGATGCCGATAGCCTCGGCAGCATCGGCTGCGGTTGTTACGCCCTTTTTAATAGCTACTGCACAGCCGAGCGTGTAAGCCCAGCCTGCGTTCTCAAATGCGATAGGCTGAACGCCCTTAACGATGTCGTAGGGGTCAAAGCCCTTGTCATTGCAAAGCTGTCTTGCCTCTTCAAGATTTGCAATACCGTACTCGGCAAGGCATTTCTCAATTTTAGGCATTCTTCTTTCAATACTTTCAAATGTTACTGCCATAATTGTGTATCCTCCTTACCGATTATTCTTCACGAGGGTCAATGTACTTGGCTGCGCCGTCAAAGCGACCGTACTGACCGATGTTGTTTTTATATGCTTCGTTTGGTTCAACGCCGTGACGAATGTCCTCAAGCATCTTGCCGAGCTTTACGAACTGATAGCCGATAACCTCGTCGTTTTCGTCAAGGGCAGTCTTAAGAACATAGCCTTCCGCCATTTCCATATAACGAACGCCCTTTGCGTTTGTGCTGTACATAGTACCTACCTGTGAGCGAAGACCCTTTCCGAGGTCCTCCATACCTGCGCCGATCGGCAGGCCGTCCTCTGAGAACGCCGTCTGGCTTCTGCCGTAAACCAACTGCTCAAAAATATTTTTCATAGCCGTGTTGATTGCATCGCAGACAAGGTCTGTGTTAAGACATTCAAGGAGCGTTTTGTTGGGAAGAATCTCGGCAGCCATTGCAGCGGAATGAGTCATACCCGAGCAACCGATTGTTTCAACCAAAGCTTCCTCAACGATGCCGTTCTTTACGTTAAGTGTGAGCTTGCAGGCGCCCTGCTGCGGAGCGCACCAGCCGATGCCGTGTGAAAGACCCGAAATGTCTTTAATCTCGTAAGATTTTACCCATTTGCCCTCTTCGGGGATAGGTGCAGGACCGTGCTTGGGTCCCTTTGCTACAGTACACATATTTTCTACTTCTTTTGAATAAATCATATGTACTTCTCCTTTCGATATATTGTTGAGCCTGAATATACGCTCATACATTTATATTATACGGCTTTCTGCAACATTTTTCAAGCATTTTTTAATAAAAGAGCTTAATATCCTCACAAGGCTAACGGCAAAATAAACCCGAACACCCAAGAGATATAAAAAATACAGCGAACGTGCTATAACCTATTCGCAAACGTTAAGCGAGCTTACATCGGACTTTGCTCCGAATTAAATCAAGTCAAAAAAATAAAAATCCGCTTGCCAAAGCAGCGGAATATGCGATATACTGTAAAATAACAAATTCAGGTCAAAGGAAGCAAGCAATGCAAAACAAGTTATCGGTTGAAACAAACAAAAAAGCACAGAGATATTATCTGATTGACGCGCTGCGGGGATTTTCCGTTTTTAATATGGTGATATTCCACCTGCTGTACGACATTTTTCAGATGTACGGAGTAAACACCGGGTGGTATTTTAATCCGCTTACGGCAGCGTGGGAAAGGTTTATCTGCGTGTCGTTTATCATCATTTCGGGAATATCGTTTAATTTTTCGCACCGTCCGTACAGGCGCGGAATTATGCTTAACATATTCGGGTTTATCGTCACAATTGTGACCGCAGCAGCCGTTCCGAATGAGGCAATATGGTTCGGAATTTTGAATTTTCTCGGCTGCGCAATGCTGATTTTACAGCCGCTGAAGGTCTATTTTGAAAAGACAACGCCGATTCTCGGTATGTTCATTTCAATGCTCTGCTTTGCTCTTACATACGGAGTCCCCAAGCGGTTCATAGGCATCTTTAACCTCAAGCTGTTTGAGCTTCCAGACTCGCTGTACAGCTTTAAAGCTCTCGCCTTTTTGGGCTTTCCGTCGCCGGATTTCAGATCGACCGACTTTTTTCCGCTGATTCCGTGGATTTTTTTATTTTTCTTCGGATATTTTCTTTGGCGGTTCATAAAAAGTGTAAAAGCCGATAAGTTTTTTGTGTTTAAAATCCCCGTACTCGATATTGTCGGCAGATACAGCCTTTGGATTTATCTTGCGCATCAGCCCGTCATCCTCGCCGTGCTTATGATTGTATTCGGCTTAGGTTAAGCTTCGTTTGAGCACAAAATGCTGAATTTTGTACCTTTGCCCGGTTCGGAATCCGAGCCGTAAATTCATCCTACGGCTGTAATTGTACGGTATGCGGGTGACTCTAAAATGACTTTGTAATTTAATTTTTTAAACGCCGCCGAGCCGATTATCGCCTCAACAGCATCCATACAAAAAGAATAGGTTATCTCACTTTATAAATGAGATAGCCTATTCTTGGTGCCGGTGACCGGACTTGAACCGGTACGGAGTATTAGTCCGAGGGATTTTAAGTCCCTTGTGTCTGCCTATTCCACCACACCGGCATAAAGTTTGGTGACC